>DATAYB010000358.1:0-5790 GCA_036272795.1 Pseudonocardia sp. | reverse complement strand
CCTACCCGTCCAACTCCAGCGGCACCTGGGAGATCTACGCCTGGGACCGGGCCACCGACCAGCACCGCCAGGTCACCGACCGCCCGGCCGGCACGCACTCCGCCACGCTGACGCCCGACGGCGGCCAGCTGTGGTGGTTCGCCGACACCGACGGTGACGAGTTCGGCCGCTGGGTCGCGGAGCCGTTCGCCGGGCTGCCCGCCGGTGCCGCGCCGGAGCCCGCCATCCCGCTGCCCGCCGGCGCCGACCCGGACGCGCTGGACGGCTACCCCGCCGGCCTGGAGATCGGCCAGCGGGTGGTCGCCGTGGGTACCGCCACCGACGACGGCAGCCGCATCTGGCTCAGCCGCGACGGTGGCCCCGCCGAGCTGGTGTACGACCACGCCGAGGACGCCGGTGTGGGCGCGCTGTCGCACGACGAGACACTGCTGGCCATCTCGCACTCCGAGCACGGCGACTCCCGGCACCCCTCGCTGCGGGTCGTGCGCACCGGCGGCGAGCACCCCGGTGAGACGGTCGCGGAGCTGTCCGACGGCCCCGGCAAGGGGTTGAGCCCGATCGAGTTCCCCGACCTGGCCGGCGACACCCGGCTGATCGTCGGCCACGAGCGGCGGGGGCGCGACGAGCTGCTGATCTGGGACGTGGCGACCGGTGAGCAGACCGAGCTGGCCATCGACCTGCCCGGCGAGCTGACCGCCGGCTTCTACCCGGACGGCAACTCCCTGCTCGTGGTGCACACGCACGCCGCGCGCAGCACGCTGCACCGCTACGACCTCGGCACCGGCGAGCTGACCGCGCTCGGCACCGCGCCCGGCTGCGTCGGCCTGGCCAGCGTGCGCCCGGACAGCACCGTGGAGTACAGCTGCTCGTCCGCCGCGACGCCGCCCTCGGTGCGCGCGCTGCACCCGGACGGCACCGACCGCGAGCTGCTCGCCCCGGCCGGCGAGCGGGCGCCGGAGTCGGTACCGGTCACCGACGCGTGGGTGGCCGGACCGGGGGGCACCGTGCACGCACTGATCGCCACGCCGCCGGACGCCGACGGGCCGCTGCCGACCGTGTTCTCGCTGCACGGCGGCCCGCACGCGGCGGACGAGGACCGGTTCTCCGCCGTCAGGGCGGCCTGGGTGGACGCCGGCTTCGTTGTGGTGGAGGTCAACTACCGAGGCTCGACCGGGTACGGCAGCCGGTGGCGCGACGCCATCGAGGGCCGGCCGGGGACCACCGAGCTGGCCGACGTGGCGGCAGTGCACGACTGGTGCATCGAGCAGGGGCTCACCGACCCGGCGCGCAGCGTGGTGAACGGCTGGTCCTGGGGCGGCTACCTCACGCTGCTCGCGCTGGGCACGCAGCCGGCGCGGTGGGCGGCGGGGGTGGCCGGGGTGCCGGTGGCCGACTACCTCACCGCGTACGCCGACGAGATGGAGCAGCTGCGGGCGTTCGACCGCGCCCTGTTCGGCGGCTCCCCCGAGCAGCTGCCGGAGCTGTACCGGGAGGCGTCACCGCTGACATACGTGTCCGAGGTCCGGGCGCCGGTACTGGTGCTCGCCGGCGAGAACGACCCGCGCTGCCCGATCCAGCAGGTCGACAACTATCTCGACGCGCTGGCCACCCGGGGCGACGTGGACTACCAGGTGCTGCGCTTCGACGCCGGCCACGGCTCGCTCGTGGTGGCCGAGACGATCCGCTACACGGCCGCCGAGATCGACTTCGCCCGACGCGCGGTGCAAGGGTCCTGACCGGATGGCCCGCCGAGCCGGAGGTGGCCGGGGCCGCCGGCCACCTCCGAACCCGGTCAGAACGGGACGGTCAGACCTTGGCGATCAGGGTCACGTCGACGTTGCCCCGGGTGGCCTTGGAGTAGGGGCAGACCTGGTGCGCCTTGGCGAGCAGGTCCTCGGCCTGGGCCTGGTCGAGGCCGGGCATGGTGGCGGTCAGGGTCGCGGTGATCGCGAAGCTGGTGTCGTCGGGGCCGATGCCGATGGCCGCCTCCACCGTGGCGTCGTCGCTGAGCTTGACCTTCTCGGTGCGGGCCACCAGGCGCAGCGCGCTGTGGAAGCAGGTGGAGTACGCGGCGGCGAACAGCTGTTCCGGGTTCGTGCCACCGCCGGGGCCGCCGAGTGCCGGCGGCATCTTGACGACCTGGTCGAGCACACCGTCGTCGGAGCGCACGACGCCGTCGCGCCCGCCGCCCGAGGAGACAGCGTATGCGGTGTACTTCACGTCCATGACTCTTGGTCCCTTCATAGCGTGAGAGCCCGCGTACGCAGGGTCAGCTCACGGCTCGAGATCGCCTTACGGTTCAAAACCTGCCACACCGGTGTGCGGTCAGCGACCCACAACCGGGTTTACCATCAGGATCCCGTAGCGCGCCGTTATCACAGGGGCAACACTCAGTAGGGATCATGGCGAGCCAAGGAGGCACTACGTGGGGCTGTGGCGAGTACATGTCGAGGTTGAGGACCGGCCGGGACGGCTGGGCGAACTGGCCGCGGCAGTGGGCGCCGCCGGTTGCAACATCGTCTCCCTGACCGTGCTCAGCGAGCGCGGCCCGGACGGCGCGGTGACCGACGAGCTGCTGGTGGACGCCGCCGACGAGCGCGCAGCCACCGCACTGGCCGACCGGATCCGTGCCGCCGGCATGGGCTGCACGCTGGCCGTGCCCGCCGGCGCCGGCGAGCTGCGCGACCCGGTGACCACCGCGCTGGCGCTGGCCCGCCGGGTGGCCGGCGACCCCACGGCGGCGCCCCGGGCGCTGGCGAGCCTGCTGCACGCCCGGCTGCTGACCGACGACGCCGCGTCCGACAGGGCGGTCACCGGGGAGCCGACCGGGCACACCCACCAGCTGTCCGTCGGCGGCCACAAGGTGCGGCTGAACCGCGCCTGGGCGTTCACCGCGAGCGAGCTTGCCCGGGCGGCCGTGCTGGTCGAGCTCGCCGAGCTGTGCGCCGAGCCGGACACGGGCCGCCCGGCGCGGCAGCCGAGCGAGCCCGTCAGCCTGGGCCTGGTGCTGCTCGGCAACGGCTCGGAGGTGGAGCTACGGGTGGCCAGCCGGGCGGACGGTCCGCTGGTCGCCGCGCTGCACGCCCGCTGCACGCCGAGCACCCGGCGCGGCCGATTCCTCAACCCCAGCCCCACGCTGCCGCCCGACGAGCTGGCCGAACTGCTCGCGGGCCGCTCCGGCACCGGGTCCGCGCTGCTCGCGGTGACCACCGACGGCGGGCACGCGGTCGGGCTGGCCACCCTGGATCCCGACGGCGGCGGCGGCGCGGCGCTCGGCGTGCTGGTCGAGGACACCTGGCAAGCCAGGGGCGTCGGGACCGCGCTGGTCAGGCGCTCCGTCGAGCTCGCCACCGAGGCCGGCCACCTGGAGATGTCCGCCGTGGCGCACCCCGGCAACCTGCGGATCACGCGGCTGCTGCGCCGCTCCGGCCTGCGCCCGACCGCACAGCTCGTGGACGGCCTGCTGCGCGTCCAGGTCACCCTCCGCCAGCCGGTCACCGCCGCTCCCTGACTGCCCGCCACCCCTGGCTCCGCTGCCGGGCGCGGCCGCGGCAGGCTGGTCGGCATGACCCCGCTGCTGGTGTTCGACGGTAACTGTGGCCCCTGCACCCGGGCCCTCGGCTGGCTCCGGCTGATCGACCGCAAGCGGCTGATCGAGACGGCGCCCTACCAGCGCTCCGGTGTACCCGAGCGGCTCGGCATCAGTCGCGAGCAGTGCGCGGCGGCGGTGCAGTGGCTGGGCGCCGACGGTTCGCGCGCCGAGGGGGCCGCCGCCGTCAACGCCGCGCTCTCGTTCGCGCTCGGCACGAGCTGGCCGGAGCGGATCTACCGGCACAGCGCCGGCGTGCAGGGGCGGATGTACCAGTGGGTGGCCGACAACCGGCGCCGGCTGCCGGGGATCACACCGTGGTGCACCCGCTACCCGGACGACTGCGCCTAGTGTCCTGGGCGCGGCTGTTCGGGGTGCGGTCAGTCGAGCAGGCCGAGAGCGCGGTCAGTCGAGCAGCTCCAGGGCGCGCTCCGGCGGGCGGGCGACCACCGCGCGGCCGCCGACCAGCACGATCGGCCGCTCGATCAGGATCGGGTTGGCGGCCAGCGCATCGAGCAGGGTGTCGCGGTCGGCGCCGGCCAGGCCGAGCTCACGGTACCGGGCCTCGCCGGTCCGCGTGATCGCCTTCGGGTCGTCGGTGCCGAGCCGGCGCAGCACGTCGATCAGTTCGGCCCGGCCGGGCGCCACGTCAAGGTAGCGGACCACCTCGGGGTCGACGCCCCGCTCAGCCAGCAGCGCCAGCGCGCCCCGGCTCTTCGAACAGCGCGGGTTGTGCCAGACGGTGACCTTCGGCTCGCTCATGGCCTCGATCGTAGGCCGGCCGGTCCGTACCGGTCAGGCATAGGACCGGTCACACCAGTCCCTGCACGACCGCCATGCCGTAGAGCACGGCCTGCACGTCGGACACCGCCACCGGACCGGCCTGTCCGGTCGCGTCGAGCAGCGCGTCGGCGAGCAGCCTGCCACCCTCGACGGGGCTGGCCAGCGAGGTCTTCAACACGACATCACGCACCACGTGGCTGACCCGCAGCCGGTCGCCCGCGACGAACCGCCACTGCCCGGCGTCCAGGCGGGCCGGCTCGCCCCGGCGCAGGAAGCCACCGCCGCGCGCCGGCACGAACACCACACCCGGCACGCTCGCGAAACTGGCCAGCACCGACTCCGCGCCCGGCCCCGACAGCGCCGCGGTGAGTACCGCCGCCGCCTGCTCCGGGGTCAGGTCCGCGCTCGGGCTCACCGGCGCACTCCGCTCATGCTCGCCACTCCTCGCGGTGTCGTCGGAACCCAGTCTGGCAGCCCCGGCCCCCGGACCGCGGGACCGACCGGCTCACGACCGCAGCGCCACCTCGGACGCGGCCGCGACGCCGAACCCGATCAGCACGCCGCCCGTCACCCGGCGCACCGCCCGGCGCACACGCTCGCGGCGGAACCACGCGCGCGCCCTGTCGACCATCGTGGCGATCAACGACAGCCACAGCACACCGAGCGCCACGTGGATGGCGACCAGCAGCAGCGTGCCGGGCAGCACGGGCAGCCCCTGCGGCAGGAACGCCGGCAGCAGCGACAGGTAGAACACGCCGACCTTCGGGTTCAGCACGTTGGTGAACAGGCCCGACCGGAAGGACGCCAGCGCCCCGGGCCCCACGGACACCTCCGGAGAGTCGCCCGGAGCCGAACCCGAGCCACCTCGCTCCCGCCAGGCCCGCACCCCGAGCACACACAGGTACACGGCACCGGCGATCCGCAGGGCGTCGTAGGCCAGCCTCGAGGCGGCCACCAGCGCGGTGATCCCGACCGCGCTGGCCACCCCCCAGGCGCACAGTCCGCTGGTGACCCCGAGCATGCAGGCAATGCCGTGCCAGCGGCCACCGGCGATCGAGCGGCGGACCACCATGGCGAAGTCGGGCCCCGGGCTGACCGTCATGAACGCGGCGACGCCGGTGAACGCGAGCAGCTGAGTGAGCATCAGTTCGATCGTAAGCAGCCGGACCAGGCAAATACGACAACGCCGGCCCCCGTTCCCTGGGTGGGAGCGGAGGCCGGCGTGCGTGGTGGTGGCGCGTCAGTTCGTCGGTACCAGGTCAGCCGTTGCGGACGGTGTGCTCGATCTTGTCGCCGAGCTCCTTGTCGATGTTCTTCCAGTACTCGAACGCGCGCAGCAGGATCGGCTCGGACACGCCGCCGAGCAGGTGTCCCGCCACGTTGGACACCAGCCGCGCACGGGCGGCGTCGTCGAGTAC
>DATAYB010000357.1:0-37538 GCA_036272795.1 Pseudonocardia sp. | reverse complement strand
CGTGCCCGGACGTGCCCACCGCGGCAGTGGCCGTGCCGTCCTCGTGCACCGTCACCGAGCCCCACTCCTGGGCGCCGCCACCCGCGGTGATCTCCACATAGCTGGCCAGCCCGATGCCGAGCACCCGGCGCTCGCCGGCAGTCAGGCGGCGGGTCTGCTCGGCGCGCAGCCCCCCGTAGTCGGCGATCCGCAGCACCTCGTCCAGCGTGCGTGGGTAGTCACCGCAGTCGTAGGTGGTCCCGACCACGGTCTCGTATGGGAACTCGTCGGGGCCGACGAAGTTGCGTCGCCTCAGCTCGGCGGGGTCGACGTCCAGCTCGACCGCGGCCAGGTCGATCATCCGCTCCAGCAGCGCGCTGGCCTCGGGGCGGCCGGCGCCCCGGAACGCCCCGACCGGCGTGGTGTTGGTCAGCACCACCGCCACGTCGTAGCCGAGCTTCGGGATGCGGTAGACGCCCTGTGCCATCGAGTAGCTCGGCCCCATGGCCAGCGCGCCGCCGAAGCCGGCATAGGCGCCTGCGTCCCCGATCACGCGGATCCGCAGGCCGGTGATCGTGCCGTCGCGGCGCAGCCCCAGCTCGGCGTACTGCACCATGGCCCGCCCGTGCGGCATGCCGATCAGGTTCTCCGACCGCGTCTCCGACCACTTCACCGGCCGGTTCAGCGTGCGGGCGGCCGCCACCGCGATGCTGTGCTCGGCGACGATGCCGGCCTTGCCTCCGAAACCGCCGCCGACGTGCGGTGCCACCACCCGGATCCGCTCCGGTTCGTGGCCGAACAGCTTCGCGGTCAGCCCTCGCCAGGCGTGCGGCATCTGGGTGGAGACGTACACGGTCAGCTCGAACCGCCCGCCCGGCTCGCCCGGCAGTACCGCGATCGCGTTGCCCTCCATCGGCACCACAGCGAGCCGCTGGTTCTCGATCCGGGCGCGCACCACGACCTCGGCGTCGGCCAAGGGGTCGTCCGCCGGATCGGAGCGGACCCCGGCCGCCAGGTTGCCGCCGAGCTCCTCGAACTGGGCCGGCGCACCGTCGACCAGCGCTTGCTCGGGGTCGACCGCGGCCGGCAGTGGGGCGTAGTCGATCTCCACCAGCTCGACCGCGTCCACCGCGGCGGCCTTGGACTCGCCCACCACGACCGCCACGATGTCCCCGACGAACCGGACCTTGCCGCGTGCCAGCGGCGGTCGGGCACATGCCTCGTTCACCACCATGAACGAGTGGTGCGCGGGGATCCCGAGGTCGTCAGCGGTGTACACGGCGACGACACCCGGCGCGGAGCGGGCCGGCCCTGTGTCGACCGAGGTGATGGTCGCGTGCGCCAGCGGGGAGCGGACGAACGCGAGGTGCAGCAGTCCGGTACCCAGGTCGAGGTTGTCGACGTAGGTACCCTCGCCGCGCATGAGCTCCGGGTCCTCGACCCGACGGACTTCCGTACCGATGAGAGAGCCAGGCATGGCGCGAGCCTATGCCGATCCGGTGCGGTCGGCCGGACGTTGCGCACGGGCCGGACCCGAGTGGCTCAGTCTCTCGGGAAGAGCCCGGCCTCGGCGATCCTCCTGGTCAGCTCCTGGTGGTCGGCGGCGCGCGTGAGCTGCAGCAACTCCGTCTCAGCGAGCATGTACGGGCGGTGGCCCGGCCTGACGTGGAACGCGTCGCCCGCGTTGAAGATCTCCTCGCTGCCATCGGTGTACTCGACCCGGACCCGGCCCTTGAACAGGTAGCCCCAGTGCTCCACGGGGCAGGCGCGGTCCGGGAAGATCGCCACCAGGTCGTCCATATCGTAGCCGGCCGCGCAGGTTTCGAACGCGTAGTGCAGGCCGCCCAGCTCGGCCCAGCGCCCGACGTAACCCGGGGTCTCGGCGGTCACCGGCAGTTCGTCCTTCGAGATGCGCATGGGTTGGCCTTTCGTGTGGCGTGACGGGGGTCAGAGCTGGGCAGCGGTGCCGCGCAGTGCCCGGGTGTAGCGGCGGTAGGTGGCCGGCCCGGCCAGTCGCCAGAGCAGCCCGGCGGCCCGGGGGAGCTCGGCGAGCAGCCATGCCCGCTCCCACTCGGTGGCGTCCTCGAACAGGGCGCCGAGGATGCGCAGCCGCGCCACCGGGCCGGCCGGCATGGCCTCCGAGCCGGCGTCCACCACGCGCTGCCACTCGGCCACGCTGAGCTGCTCGTGGATCAGCGGCAGCGCCTGGTTCTCCTCGACGTCCATGTGCTCGTCGAGGTCCGCCGACAGGGCGCGCAGTGTGTCGGCCAGCTGTGCGGCCTGCTCGGGGTGTCGCCCGTTCGACCAGGCCTCGGCGAGCTCGCCGGTGCGCTCGACGCCGTCGGCCACCTGACCGTGCTGGCGCAGCATGGTCTCCACCAGCTCGTGGTTGCTCGCCGCGCGCTGCTCCAGTACGGGCCAGAGCACGTCGTCCTCGCTGGTGTGGTGGTGGTGCAGCACGGTGAGCAGGATCCGCAGGTGGCCGGTGAGGGCGGGGATTCGGCCCGGCTGCCCGGCGGCGGCCTCGACCAGCCCTGGTAGCAGTGCGAACTCCCTCCGGAACATCTTGTGGATCACCTTCATGGTCGCGGTGTCCGGCCTGGGCCCGTCCTGGTTCATGGTGCTCACCTCACATTCAATAGTGATACATTCCTTTGAAAAGAATGTATGTCTAATCAATGTGGTGACGCTACGATTGTGCGCATGGCCACTACCCGCCGGTACTCATCGGTCGTCCGGGACAGGCAGGCGGAGAGCACCCGCCAGGAGGTCGTCGCGGCGGCCACCCGGCTCTTTGCCGGCCAGGGCTACGCGCGCACCAGCGTCGCCGAGATCGCGGCCGCCGCCGGGGTCGCCGTGAACACGGTGTACAGCAGCGTCGGCGGCAAGCCCGACCTGATCAGGGCGATCATCGAGACCTCCACCGGGGACGGCGAGATCACCGACAGCCTCGACAGGATCGGCCAGCTCACCGACCCCCACGAGGTCCTCGCCGAGCTGGGCCGAGGCACGGGCGACGTCAGCCGCCGCCGGTGGGACGGGATGAGCATCCTGCTGGACAATCGGCGCGCCGACCCCGCGGTCGACGAGCTCGCCGAGCAGGCCATGCGCGTGTACCGGCAGCGGCTCGACCTCGTCGCCGACCACCTCGTCGAGCTGGGCGCGGTCCGGCCCGAGCTGTCCTCCGACGCCGTGTCGGAGATCATCGCGTTCTACTTCGGGGCGGCGGCCTGGCGCTCGGTCCGGGCGCTCGGCTGGAGCTGGCAACGGGCCGCCGGCTGGCTCGCCGAGCAGGCCGGCGCCGCACTGCTGCGCTGACCGGTCGGGGTTCGGCGGGATTTCGCGAAACGGCCTGCTGGGGTGGGGCGGGGAGCTACCGTGCTTGGCATGTCCGACCTGCAGGTGAGCCGGGAGAACGTGCTCGAGGTCCGGTCGGTGCTGCTCGGCGAGGCGGACCGGCTGCTCGACTCGATCCGCTCGGCGAGCTCCCGGCGCGGCTGGGTCGGGCCCTGCGGCGGTGACCCGGTGTCCGCCGAGGCGTCGGCCGCGTTCGACGCCCGCATCCGGCTCGTCCTGGAGCAGTGCCAGCGGTACGCGCTGGAGCTCAAGCGGGCCGGCGACGCGCTGGACCAGGTCGCCAGGGGCTACGGCTATACCGACGCGCAGCTGGCCGCCTCGCTCACCTCGCGGGATCCGGGGTCGGCGGGGTGACGCCGTGGTGACCTCCGACGGCCTGCCGGGGATCGGCGGCCACCGGTACGAGGGCTACTCGCTGGAGACCAAGTACGGCTGGCTGCAGCAGGGCCACGGGCCCGCCGCGGTCACCGAGGGCGCCGACTTCCTTGCCAGGCTGGCCGGCGACTTCGCCGAGTCCGAGCGGACCATCAGGACGGCGCTCGGCCGGCTCGGCGTGAGCTGGTCGGGTACCGCCGCCGAGCAGGCCACCGCCGCGCTGCGCTCCGTCGCCGACTGGGCCAGGGGCAGCGCGGTGAGCAGCGCCGGCGGCAGCGCCACGATCGGCGAGTACGGGGAGTCGTTCGCCCGGCTCCGATCCAGGGTCGCCGAGCCACCGTCGCGCACCTGGGGCTCCGGGCCGGGCGCGGTGCCGGACGGGCTGCCCGACGCCGTGCCGCCCGACTTCGGCGCCGTCGGCGGGCTGCAGGCCGACTACCGCCGCCGGCTCGCCGCGTACCAGCGGCTGGACCGCGCGGCCAACGACGCGCTCTACGCGCACGAGGCGCAGAGCCGCGCTGCGGTGCGGGCGTTCCCCGTCCCGCAGGCGCCGCCCGCCGTCGCCACGGTGACCGTCGCGGCCGGCAAGATCACCGGCTACGGGTCCGGCCAGGTCGGCGCCCCGGGCCAGCGCGGCTCCGACCAGGGCACGGACGCCACCGTCCAGGTGTCCGCGCCGACCGAGCCCGCCGCCGCCCAACCGCCCGCCGCCGACTTGCCCACCTCCCAGTCGCCCACCACCGTGTCGGCCGCCGGCGGCGTGGCGCGTGCGGGCGGTGCCGTGCCGGACCCGGGGCTGCCGGGCGATGGCCAGGGCAAACCGCTCGGTGTCGACCCCGATGGAGTGCTCGGTGGTCTTACCGGGGTCGGTGGCGACGTGGGCGGCCGGCACTCCGACCGGTGGACCCGGCCGGCGTTGCCCGGTACCTCGGGGCCCGCTGTTGGGGACGGCTGGGCGGAGCGCGGGCACGGCGGCTACTCCGGACACGGCGGTACGGGGCCGCGCGGGGTGTCGGGTTTCGCTGGTCCGGGCGGTGAGGTGCCCGGCGCTCCGTCCGGTGCCCGGGCGTCCGGCGGGCCGGTCGGTCCGGGACGCCCAGGTCAGCCGGCCGCGTGGCCACCAGGTGTGGGTCAGGGCGGCGCGGGCCAGGGTGGGATGGACTTCGACCTGCCTGACGGCGGTCGCCCGCCCGAGCAGGCCCGGGGCGCCGGTCGGCCTGGCCGGGGCGAGAGCCGGCCCGGACAGTTCGGTCAGCCCGGCCGAGTGGGCTACGGGCGCGACGATGGGCGGGCGCGGCACGGGTCGGGGTTCCTGCCCGGCGACGAGCCGTTCGCGGTGGACTGCGACGACGTGCCGGCGGTACTCGGGCTCCCCGACAGTGACGAGCCACGGTGGTGAGCGCGCCAGCCGTGGCGAGCACGTCCAGCCAGCCGGCCGGGGAGCCAGTGCTGCGGCTCTCGGCGGTGGAGTTCGACGCATGCTGGGAGCTGCTCGGCCTCGGTGACACCCCGCTCACGCTCGACCTGCCCAGCCCCGGCCGCACCTGGGCCGAGCGCCACCGGGTGCTCACCGACGTACTCGCCGCGCTGGCCCGCCGTGGCCTGGTGGAGCGGTCCGCGCCGAGCGTCGGGGTGGCCGGCCCGCTGCGCCTGCTGGCCCGCCCTGACCACCAGCTCGACCTGCGCTTCGTCGGCCCGGACGGCCCGGTCACCGGCATCGGCGCCGTCGCGGGGGAGCGCGGCGTGCGGCTCGTGCAGCACGGTGACCAGCTGCGCCTGGTGCGGGTCCGGCCAGCGCGGCTCGTCCCCGCGATGATCGAGCTGATCGGCCCGATGCGGGCCGGCCTCGGGCAGGCGGTGAACATCCCCGCGGGTGTGTTCGACGCGGCGCACCGGGCCACCACCGACGGCAAGCTGTGGACGATGGCCGACGAGCTGGTGGCCAGGGGGGTCACCCGGCTGGACGCGGCGTCCTGGGTCCGGATGTGCACCGGCATCCGGTCGGTCGGCCAGCTCGGTACCGCGTGCTGGACGGCCGGCGTGCCCAGGTTCGGGCCGTGGGCGATCGGCATCCAGCGCACCGAGGGCGGCGACTTCCTGCAGCTGCGGCGCTCCGCCGACCGGCCGGGCCGGAGCGCCGGCCCGGAGACCGGCACGGTCACCGTCTGCCCGCTGGACGCGCCGAGGCTGACCCGGCTCGCCGAGGAGCTGCTCGCCGCGACCAGTCCTACCGCCAGCCGGATGAGTTGAATTCAACACACGACAGTGCTCGGCGCGGCACCCCCTGACGTGGTTGGCTAACCGGCATGGGCTTGCTGGACGACCGGACCGCCGTCATCACCGGAGCCGCGCAGGGCATCGGGCTGGAGATCGCCAGGCGCTTCCTGGCCGAGGGCGCCAAAGTGCTGCTCGGGGACATCAACGGCGAGGCCGCCGAGAAGTCGGCCGCCGAGCTGGCCTCCGCCCACGCGGGCGGCGTGGCGCTCGGCGGGCGGTGTGACGTGACCGCCGAGGACGAGGTGGACGCGCTGGTCCGCCGCGCCGAGCAGGAGTTCGGCACCGTCGACGTGATGGTCAACAACGCCGGCATCACCCGCGACGCCACCATGCGCAAGATGACGCTGGAGGACTTCCGTGCGGTGCTCGACGTGCACCTGGTCGGCTCCTGGCTGGGTACCCGGGCGGCCGGCGCTGTGATGCGCGAGCGCAAGCGCGGCTCGATCATCAACATCTCCTCCATCTCCGGCAAGGTCGGCATGCTCGGCCAGACCAACTACAGCTCCGCCAAGGCCGGCATGGTCGGGCTGACCAAGGCCGCCGCCAAGGAGCTGGCGTACCTGAACGTGCGGGTCAACGCCATCCAGCCGGGCCTGATCCGCACGGCAATGACCGAGGCGCTGCGCGAGGACATCTGGGCGGCCAAGCTCGCCGAGATCCCGATGGCCCGCGCCGCCGAGCCCGCCGAGGTCGCCGGTGTGGCGTTGTTCCTGGCCAGCGACCTGTCGAGCTACATGACCGGCACCGTGCTCGAGGTGACCGGCGGGCGCTACATGTGAAGGAGTAACAACAGGTGCGAGTCTTCAACGGGGTGGACGAGCTCAAGGCCGCTGTCGGCGAACAGCTCGGCAGCAGCGACTGGGTCACCGTGGACCAGAAGCAGGTCGACACGTTCGCGGAGGCCACTGGCGACCACCAGTGGATCCATGTGGACACCGAGAAAGCGAAGGCCGGCCCGTTCGGCGGCACCATTGCCCACGGGTTCCTCACCCTGTCGCTGCTGCCGATCTTCAGCTGGCAGGTGTACAAGGTGGAGAACGTGAAGATGGGCATCAACTACGGCCTGAACAAGGTCCGCTTCACGTCGCCGGTACCGGTGAACAGCCGGCTGCGCGGCACCTACGAGCTGCTCGAGGTGTCCGAGGTGAAGGACGCCGTGCAGGTGATCACCAAGGTCACCGTGGAGATCGAGGGCAGCGAGCGGCCGGCCTGCGTGGCTGAGTGGGTCAGCCGGGTCTACCTGTAGTTCCCGGCCGGCCACAGCGGAGTCGGCCCCAGCGGAGTCGGCCCCAGCGGAGTCGGCCACAGCGAAGGAGTGCACGATGCGGGATGCGGTGATCTGTGAGCCGGTGCGGACCCCGGTGGGTGGGTTCGGCGGTTCGCTGCGGGATGTGCCGGCGCAGGAGCTGGCCGTGACCGTCGCCAAGGAGTTGCTGTCCCGCACCGGGCTGCCCGGTGACGCGGTCGACGACGTGATCATGGGCAACTGCTACCCGACCATGGACGCGCCCGCGTTCGGCCGGGTGGTGGCGCTGGACGCCGGGCTCCCGGTGACCGCGACGGGCCTGCAGCTGGACCGCCGCTGCGGCTCCGGGCTGCAGGCCGTGCTGTACGCGGCGATGCAGGTGCAGACGGGCACTGCCGACGTCGTGCTGGCCGGCGGCGCGGAGTCGATGAGCAATGCGCCGTTCTACTCGACCTCGATGCGCTGGGGGATCAAGGGCGTGCCCAGCGTCGAGCTGCACGACGCGCTGGCCAGGGGCCGGGTCACCGCGGGCGGGGTGAACTACCCGGTGCCCGGCGGCATGCTGGAGACCGCCGAGAACCTGCGCCGGGAGTACTCCATCCCGCGCGAGGAGCAGGACGAGTTCGCGCTGAGCAGCCACCAGAAGGCGGCAGCCGCGGCGGCGTCCGGCAGGTTTGCCGACGAGATCGTGCCGGTCACCGTGAAGGGCCGTAAGGGCGACGTCGTGGTCGACCGCGACGAGCACATCCGCCCGGACTCCACGCTGGAGACGCTGGCCAGGCTTCGGCCGATCCTGGGCAAGGCCGACCCGGAGGCCACGGTCACCGCCGGCAACGCCTCCGGCCAGAACGACGGCGCCGCGCTGTGTGTGGTCACGCACCCGGACCGGGCGGCCAAGCTGGGGCTGCGACCGCTGGCGCGGCTGGTCACCTGGGCGGTGGCCGGGGTGCCGCCGAAGACCATGGGGATCGGGCCGGTGCCGGCCGTGGCCAAGGCGCTCGGCCGGGCAGACCTGACCCTGGGCCAGATGGACCTGATCGAGCTGAACGAGGCGTTCGCCGCCCAGGTGCTCGCGGTGACCAGGGAGTGGGGCATCAAACCCCTGGAGGACGAGCGGTTCAACGTCAACGGCTCCGGCATCTCGCTCGGCCACCCGGTTGGCGCGACCGGCTGCCGGATCCTGACCACGATGGTCCGTGAGATGGGGCGCCGGGAGTCGCGCTACGGCCTCGAGACGATGTGCATCGGCGGCGGCCAGGGGCTGGCGGCGGTGTTCGAGCGGGTGAGCTGAACTCCCGCGTCGGCTGCCCCGAAAGTCAAGGACGCGCAACCCCGACACGCCGGTAGAGCTAAGAGTTAAACCAAGACTCCGGGTGACCTGAAACACTTTCGCCTCCCGCGACGACCTTTCCTGTGGAACTTGTAGTCCGGGGAGGGGATGCAGAGTGTCCGGAGAATCGACAGACCTGCTGAATCGCCGTGATCAGGCCCTGCTGCACGCGGTGGCCGACCATCGGTGTGAGATCGTGCCCAGCTCGCAGCCCGTGCTGTTCGTGGACGGCCGGCTGTGCTGTGACGTGGATGCCGGCCGCCGGCTGATCAGCGCGGGGTTGGTGGAGCAGCCGGGGTTGGGGACCGGCCGATGGCCGGCCCGGCTGACCGAGGCCGGCGAGGCCGAGCTGGCCCGCACCGAGGAGGAGCAGCCGCACGTCTGAGCACTGACCGGAACCCCGCCCGGCGGAGCGCCGGGCGGGCCACAAAGCGGCGGGCCCGGGCTCAGCTCGTGCCGAACTCGGGTGCCCGCTTCTCCAGGTGCGCGGCGAGGCCCTCACGGACGTCGGCGAGGCCGAAGCCGTAGAACTCCATGGCCAGCGACGCGTCGAAGGTCGGCCCGGCCTGCCGGTACCAGTTGTTGAGCGTGTTCTTGGTCCAGCGGATCGCGGTCACCGAGCCGGCGGCCAGCCGCTTCGCCACCCCCAGCGACTTCTCGGCCAGCTCGTCGTCGTCGACACACAGCGACACCAGGCCGATCCGCTCCGCCTCCTCACCGGTCAGCGCCTCGCAGGTGAGCAGGTAGTACTTCGCCTTCGCCATGCCGCACAGCAGCGGCCAGCAGATCGCCGCGTGGTCGCCGGCCGCCACGCCGAGCCGGGTGTGCCCGTCCACGATCTTGGCCCGGCGCGCGGCGATGGACACGTCGGCGAGCAGCCCGACCACCAGCCCGGCGCCCACGGCCGGCCCGTGCATCGCGGACACGACCGGGGTGTCGCAGTTGACCATGTTGTGGACGAGGTCCTTGGCCTCCTGGAACACCCTGGTGCGCACCTTCGGGTCGTTGATCATGTCGGTGATCATGTCGAACGAGCCGCCCGCCGAGAACGCCTTGCCGGCGCCGCGCACCAGCACCGCACGCACGCTCTCGTCGCGGTGGATCACCGGCCACACGTCGCCGAGCTCGGCGTGCATCGGCGCGGACACCGCGTTCAGGTTCGGCCCGTCCAGCAGGATCTCCAGCACGCCGTCGGCGGGGCGGGAGAACGTGAGGTGTGGGAACGCGGCGTACGGGTCGGTCATCATGATCCTTTCGACGTGGGCGGCTGTGGCAGGTGGGGCGGAGCAGGGCTGATCAAGGCGCGCCCGGAGCATCTCATCCGGCCGGGGAAATTCGCTCCATGTGGCGCCGGTCACGGCGTAGGTTCGGAGCATGGCTATCGAACTGAACCACACGATCGTGGCCTGCCGGGACAACACGAAGTCCGCCACCGCGCTGACCGAGCTGCTCGGCCTGCCGGCGCCGAGCCCGTACGGGCCGTTCCAGGTGGTGCAGGTCGCCAACGGGGTCAGCCTCGACTTCATGACCACCGAGGAGATCCATCCGCAGCACTACGCGTTCCTGCTCACCGAGCCGGAGTTCGACGAGGTGTTCGGCCGGATCAAGGCGAACGACATGTCCTACTGGGCCGACCCGGCACACCGCCACGAGGGCGAGGTCAACACCAGGGACGGCGGCCGGGGTGTCTACTTCGACAGCCCGGACGGGCACATCCTGGAGATCCTGACGAGGCCGTACGGCAGTGGTGGCTGAGCCGAAGTAACGTGCCGGGGTGACCTACTCCGCGATCGAGACCGAGCGGGACGGCTCGGTGCTGCTGGTCCGGCTGAACCGGCCAGAGCGGCTCAACGCCTACAACCACGCGATGCACGACGACATGATCCGGGTCTACGACGAGGCCGACGCGGACGACGGCGTGCGCGCGGTCGTGGTGACGGGCAACGGGCGGGCTTTCTGCGCGGGCGCCGACCTGGAGAAGGCCGGTGCCACGTTCGAGCGCGAGCCGAGCGACGAGCCGCACCGCGACTCCGGCGGCGTGATGAACCTGCGCACCTACGAGTGCAGCAAGCCGGTGATCGCCGCCATCAATGGCCCCGCTGTCGGCGTCGGCGCCACGATGACGCTGCCGATGGACGTCCGGCTCGCGGTCGACACGGTGAAGATGGGCTTCGTGTTCGCGCGCAGGGGCATCGTGGCGGACGGCTGCGCGAGCTGGTTCCTTCCCAGGGTGGTCGGCATCTCGAAGGCGCTGGAGTGGACGATGTCCGGCCGCGTGTTCGGGGCGGCCGAGGCGCTGGAGGCCGGCCTGGTGCGCAGCCTGCACCCCGCGGACGAGCTGCTGCCGGCCGCGCTGGAGCTGGCGAAGGAGATCGCGGAGAACACGTCGGCGGTGTCGGTGACGTTCAACCGGCAGCTGATGTGGCGGATGCTCGGCGCCGACCACCCGATGGCGGCGCACGAGGTCGAGTCCCGCGCGCTGGGCTGGATCGGCGGCACGGCCGACGCGAAGGAAGGCGTCGAGTCGTTCCTCGAGAAGCGGCTGGCGAAGTACCCCGGCAAGGTCCCCGCCGACCTGCCTGACTTCTACCCCTGGTGGCCCGACCGCCCCTTCAATGAGCTGCCCTGACCCCGTAGCTCAGAGGCGGCCGAGGACGCCGCGGGCGATGATCACCTGCTGGATCTGGCTGGTGCCCTCGTAGATCCGGAACAGCCGGGCGTCGCGGTAGAACCGCTCGACCGGCACGCCGCGCATGTAGCCGGCGCCGCCGTGCACCTGGACGGCGCGGTCCGCCACCCGGCCGACCATCTCGCTGGCGAAGTACTTGGCCGCCGAAGGGCCGACGGAGGTGTCGGTGCCGGCGTCGAACGCCTCGGCCGCCGCCAGCACCAGCGCGTGGCCGGCGCGGTAGTCGGTCACGGAGTCGTCGATCAGGCCCTGGATCAGCTGGAACGTGCCGATCGGGTGGCCGCCCTGCTCACGGGTACGGGCGAACGACACCGACTCGTCGACGAGCCGCTCCGCCATGCCGACGCACATCGCCGCGATGTGGACCCGGCCGTGGGCCAGGCAGCGCATTGCCGTGACGAAGCCGCGGTCGACCCCGTCCGCGCCGCCGATCAGCGCCGAGTCCGGCACCTGCACGTCGTCCAGGTACACGTCCGCCGTCCAGGCGCCGAACTGGCCCATCTTGTGGTCCTTCGGGCCGACGGTCAGCCCGGGTGTGCCACGCGGCACCAGGAACGTGGAGATGCCCCGGTTGGCCGGCACATCGGGGTTGGTGCGCGCGAACACCATGAACACGTCGGCGAGCGGGGCGTTGGTGATGTAGCGCTTCGCGCCGTTGAGCACCCAGTGCTCGCCGTCCCGGCGCGCGGTGGTGGCCAGCCCGGACGGGTCGGAACCGGCGTCGGCCTCGGTCAGCGCGAAGGAGGCGGTCACCTCGCCGCTGGCCAGCTTCGGCAGCCAGTGGTTCTTCTGCTCCTCGGTACCGCCCTCGATCAGCACGTGCCCGGCGATGCCGTTGTTGGTGCCGAACATCGAGCGCAGCGCCGGCGTCGTGTACCCCAGCTCGAAGACCAGCCGGACCTCCTGGGACAGCGGCAGCCCGAGCCCGCCGTACAGCTCGGGGATGGCGAAGCCGTAGAGCCCCATCGACTTGCACGCGTCCCGCAACGAGTCGGGAATGGCGTCCTTCTCGTCGATCTCGGCCTCTTGGGGCACGACGTGCTCCCGCACGAACTCGCGGACGGCGGTCAGCACGTCCTGGAAATCCGACTCGTCCATGCCGGTCAGCGTAATGGCGGGCCGTCGGTCCGGCAGGGCCGTCGAAGGTGCGGAAACTCGCGCGACGGCGAGATGCTTGTAGCGTACAATTAGTTGTACGTGGCAAGTAAATTGCGCTCGGAAGTAGTTTCGGGGAGAGGGGCGGGACAGGGAGGTGGAGGCCGTGCGCAAGGCCGAGCTGAGCGAGTACGACCTGCTGAACAGCGAGCTGTTCCGGCTGTCCCGGCTGACCGAGCGGGTGCACACGCGGCACACCGCGAAGCAGAACGACGGCGTGGAGCGCGCCGCGTACCTGCTGCTGGTGATGCTGGTCAAGCACGGGCCGAGGCGGCTGAGCGTGCTCGCCGAGGAGGTGCACTCGGACGCGTCGACGGTGAGCCGGCAGGTCGCCCAGCTGGTCCGCCTCGGCCTGGTGGAGCGCCGGCCGGACCCGACGGACGGGCGGGCCAGCACGCTGGCGGCCACCGAGGCCGGCGAGCACAACATCGAGTGCAAGCGGCGGGTCCGCAACGAGGCCTACGCCGAGCTGCTCGCGAACTGGACCGAGCAGGACCGGCGACGGCTGCACGAGCTGCTCGCCCGGTTCAACGACGACTTCGAGGGCTACTTCCTCTGAGCGTTTCGCGGGTGGCGGACGGATCGACAGTGAGATGTGCAGTGAGGGGACCTGAATGACAACGGCGTTGGCCGCCCAGGCCGAGCGAAAACCGCTGCTCAGCCACCGACAGATCCTGACGATCCTGGCCGGGCTGATGGCCGGCATGTTCCTGGCCTCGCTGGACCAGACGATCGTCAGCACGTCGATCCGGACGATCGCCGACGACCTGGACGGGCTGAGCCTGCAGGCCTGGGTGACCACCGCCTACCTGATCACCTCGACGCTGACGACGCCGCTCTACGGCAAGCTGTCCGACCTCTTCGGCCGCAAGCCGCTCTTCCTGACCGCGATCACGATCTTCCTGCTCGGCTCGGTGGCGTGCACGTTCTCCGAGTCGATGTACCAGCTGGCGGGGTTCCGCGCGCTGCAGGGGCTCGGCGCAGGCGGGCTGCTCTCGCTGGCCATGACCATTCTCGGCGACATCGTCTCGCCCCGGGAGCGAGCCCGGTACCAGGGCTACCTGGTCGCGGTCTTCGGCACGTCGAGCGTGGCGGGCCCGCTGGTCGGCGGCTTCCTGGCCGGCCAGCCCGAGATCCTGGGCATCACCGGCTGGCGCTGGGTGTTCCTGGTCAACGTGCCGATCGGGGCGGTCGCGCTGCTCATCGTCGCCAAGGTGCTGAACCTGCCGCACCAGTCGCGCCAGGCCAGGGTGGACTGGCCGGGAGCGGTGGCGCTGGCGGTCGGGTTGGTACCGCTGCTGCTGGTCGCCGAGCAGGGCCGCACCTGGGGCTGGACCTCGCCGGCCGCGCTGACCTGCTACGGCATCGGCGTGGTCGGGATGGCGCTGTTCCTCTATGTCGAGCGGCACTACGGGGACGACGCGATGCTGCCGCTGCGCTCGTTCCGGATCAGGGCGTTCGGCGTCGGCTCGGTCGGCGTGACGCTGGTCGGCATGGGCATGTTCGGCGGGCTGGCCGCGCTGCCGCTCTACCTGCAGATCGTCAAGGGCGCCACGCCGACCCAGTCCGGGCTGCTCATCGTGCCCATGGTGCTCGGCATGATGACCATGTCGGTGTACTCGGGGCGGGTGATCTCGCGGACCGGCCAGCTCAAGCTGTGGCCGGTGCTCGGTGTCTGTCTCATGGTGGTCGGGCTGACCCTGATCGCCGGCATCGGCGTGCACACCCCGTTCTGGCAGACCGCGATCTGGATGCTGATCTTCGGTTGGGGCCTCGGCGCCGGCCTGCAGCCGCTCACGCTGACCATGCAGAACGCGCTGCCGGCCCGCGACATGGGCGTGGCCACCGCCTCGGCCACGTTCTTCCGGCAGATGGGCGGCACGGTGGGTACGGCGGTGTTCCTGTCCATCCTGTTCGGCACCGCGCCGGGCCGGATCAACGCGGCCTTCCGGGCGGCGGCCGGCACCCCGCAGCTGCAGGCCGCGCTCGCCGACCCGGCCGTGCGTGCGGACCCGGCCGACCAGAGTGTGCTGTCCGCGCTGGCCAGCGGCACGGCCGGCCAGATGTCGCTGCACGACACCTCGTTCCTGAGCCACCTGGACAGCCGGTTGGCGCTGCCGTTCCTGGAGGGCTACTCCAGCTCCATGTCGCTGACCTTCCTGTGCGGCACCGCGGTGCTGGTGGTCGCGCTGGCCGCCGTGCTGCTGCTGCCCCGGGTGCCGCTGCGGCTGGTGTCCGGGTTGGAGGCGCAGCAGGCCCAGCGGGAGGACGAGGCCCGGCTGGCGACGGCCGACGAACCCGTCATTCCCGCCCAGGCCGGGGTGCCTGCGCTGGCGTACTGGGATCGGCTGCGGGACCGGCTGCTCGACGAGCTGGTGCCCGACCTGGACGGCGCGCTGGCGAAGCTGGCCGCCGCCGAGCTGGCCAGGGACGGCTCCCGGCTGGCGCGCCAGGCGCTGGATGCGCACGCCCACGCGCTGACCGAGGCCCGCCGGGGGCTGCGCCGGCACGGCCTGACCGACGCCCAGATCGACGAGCTGCTGGAGCTCTCGCCCACCGAGGAGACCCGCGCCGGCTGATTTCAGGGCGCAGTTCTTACGGAAATCGAGTCAGAGTCTTACCGGGCCCTGACGGCCGTCGCGAAAACGGTTCGACCGGCCATTACCTGGTTACCGTCACCCTCATTCGACAATTCCGAGTGCGTCCCTGAGAAATTCAGGAGTGCACCGTGGGGGAGAGGTGTGACATGACCCAGGTAGTCCGTGATCCAGCGGTCATCCCGACCGACATGATGGTGCGCGCACTGGTCGCGGTGCGGGTGTTCTTCGGGCTCGACTGGCTCAGCAACGCCGTGGCGAAGCTGCTCGGCAAGCCCAACTACGACTGGGGCTTCACGACGTTCAACCTGGTCGACCGGGGTACCGCCGGCGCGATCCTGCACCAGTCGGTGACCAGCACTCCGATCGCGCCGCTGCGGGTGTTCTACGCCGACGTGGTGGTGGCGAACTACGGCGTCTTCCAGTGGTTCCTGACAGCCGCCGAGCTCGCCATCGCCATCGGGCTGTTGTTCGGCATTCTGAGCAGGGTGGCCGCATTGGGTGGGCTGTGCCTGCTGACGCCCATCTGGTTCATGCTGCTCACCACGAACCAGTACTTCTGGACCTACCCGTTGGACCTGGCCCCGCTGGTGCTGCTCGCCATTGTGCCCACCGGCCGCGCATTCGGTTACGACGGAAAGCTCGCCGCCCGGTTCAACCGAATGCGCTGGCCGTTCTGAGCTGGTCGTGCTGAGCTCGGGTCAGTGGTCGGCGGCCGGCTCGTCGTAGTAGCCGGTGTCCTCGGCCCGTTTCCAGGAGTCGTGGATCTCCTTCTCGGCCTCCGCCCGGCCCACCCAGCGGGCGCCCTCCACGCTCTTGCCCGGCTCGAGGTCCTTGTAGACCTGGAAGAAGTGCTCGATCTCCAGGCGGAGGAACTCGTTGAGGTGGTGGATGTCGCGCAGGTGCTCCTGGCGGGGGTCGGCGGCGGGCACGCACAGCACCTTGTCGTCGCCGCCCTTCTCGTCGCGCATCCGGAACATGCCGATGGCCCGCGCCCTGATCAGGCAGCCGGGGAACGTCGGCTGATCCACCAGCACCAGGCAGTCCAGCGGGTCACCGTCCTCGCCGAGCGTGTTGTCGATGAACCCGTAGTCGGCCGGGTACTGGGTGGCCGTGAACAGGGTCCGGTCGAGCTTGATCCGGCCGGTCTTGTGGTCCATCTCGTACTTGTTGCGGACACCTTTGGGGATCTCGATGGTGACGTCGAAGTCCACGTGACTCGTTGATCCTTTCACCGGTCAGTCGGCTCGCGCGGGGGTGGATTTGCCGGTACCAGTGTGCGGTACCGCCTCCCCCGCGCCATCACCGACCACCGCCCGTGTGCGAAGCTGGCGTGGGAGGACTGGTGTCGGGACTGCAGGGCCGGATCGGCGGGTTGCGGCTGGGTGAGCGGGTCGAGGCACTGCGGTCCGGGGCCGGCGGCCGGTCAACCCTGATCATCGCGGTCTCCGTGGTGCTGGTGATCAGCCTGGGCGCCACCGCCGTGTTTGCCGGCCCCGGCCTGCTCAGGTGGTTCGGCCTGGCGGGCTCGGGCAGCGAGAACGTGCCGGCACCGCCCCGCCTCGTGCTCGGCCCGCTGGCCACCGACGCGCCGGTGCCCACCAAGGCCGGCGTGGCCGCCGCGCTCAACAAGCTGGCCGCCTCGAGCGCCCTCGGCAACCTCACCGGCGTCGTGCTGAACCCCGCCGACGACCAGGTGCTCTGGTCGCGCGACCCCGATAAGGCGATGCAGCCCGGCTCGGCCGCCAAGCTGCTGACCAGCACCGCCGCGCTGCTCACCCTCGACCCGACCATGCGGATCAAGACCAGGGTGGTGGCCGGGCCGACTCCCGACTCGGTCGTGCTGGTCGGCGGGGGCGATCCGACGCTGTCCGTGCTGCCGAAGGACAGCGACTCGGTCTACCCGGGCGCCGCAAAGCTGGACAACCTGGCCGAGGAGGTCCGTAACTCCCACCCCGGGGTGATCCACACGGTGACCGTCGACATCAGCCGGTTCACCGGCGACGGCATGGCACAGGGGTGGGAGACCAGCGACATCGCGGGCGGCAACATCACGCCGATCGAGCCGCTGATCCTCGACGGCGGCCGCACCAAGCCCGACGAGCTGGACCCCCCGCGCACCGCCGACCCCGCCCTGGACGCCGGCAAGGCGCTCGCGCAGCGGCTCGGCGCGGACCCGACCAAGGTCGCCGTCGCCACCGCGCCCGCCGCTGCCGCGGTGCTCGGCGAGGTGTCGTCGCCGCCGATCAACGACCTGGTCGAGAACGCGCTGCGGATCTCCGACAACGTGCTGGCCGAGTCGCTGGCCAGGCAGGTCGCGATCGCCAGGGGCGCCGATCCGTCGTTCGTCGGGGCGGCCGGTGCCGTGAAGGACACGCTCACCGCCGCAGGGTTCGACGTGAGCGGGGTGACCACGGTGGACGGCAGCGGGCTCTCCACCGACGACCTGGTGCCGGCCCGGCTGCTCGGCCAGATCATGGCGGTGGCCGGCGGCCCGGCGTCCGACAAGCGCGCACAGCGGCTGCGGCCACTGCTCTCCGGGCTGCCGGTGGCCGGCGGCGACGGCACCCTGGACGACCGCTTCGGCGCGGGGGACTCGACGGCCGGCCGTGGCTTCGTGCGCGCCAAGACGGGAACCCTGACCGGCGTGAGCACGCTCGCCGGCGTGGTCACCGACACCGACGGCCGCCTGCTGACCTTCGCACTCATGGCCAACGGCACCTCTCCCTCCCAGTCCCGCCCCCGACTGGACGCGCTGGCGGCCGCGCTGCGCGAATGCGGCTGCCGCTGACCGCCCGACCTTCCGCAACTCGGGGATTTGGCAGGGCAAGTCGGAGATTTTGGCAGGGGCGACGGCGGGGTGCTTTGAATACCTAACTCGCCGGTAGGGCGGAGCGAGCCCGGGTTGCGTACGGTAGGTGGGTGCCGCCTGAGCCCGCTCCGCCACCGCCCGACGAGCACGACGGGCAGCGTGGTCTGCCTGTCGACTGGGCGTTGGCCGCCCGCACGGCCGCCCGGCTGATGCAGCCCGGCCCGGTGGTGAGTACGGCGGAGGCTCGGCGCTCGGTGGAGCTGCTGCGCGAGGACGCCGCCACCGCTGAGGGGCACGTCCGCGAGGTGACCGGCCTGGGCGCGGGGCTGCCGCTGCTGCCGGCCGACGTCGTGGACCGGCCGGCCTGGGCCGCGGCGGCCACCTCCGGAATGGCCGCGCTGACCAGCGGCGCAAAGCTCCCGCCCGTACCGGCGGCCGCCCGCAAGTTCACCTCGACGACGGCCGGGCTGCAGGCCGGCGCGGTGCTGTCGTACCTGGGCAGCCGGGTGCTCGGCCAGTACGACCCGTTCGGCGGCGCGGACGGGCAGGGCAAGTTGCTGCTCGTCGCTCCGAACGTGGTGGCCGCGCAGCAGGCGCTCGAGGTGTCGCTGGACGACTTCGCACTGTGGGTCTGCCTGCACGAGGCCACCCACCGGCTGCAGTTCACCGCGGTGCCGTGGCTGCGTGAGTACTTCGCCGGCGAGGTCACGGAGTTCCTCTCGGCCACCGAGTCCACCGCGAGCGGCATCCTGGAGCGGCTGCCCGGGGTGCTCTCCTCGGCGCGCCAGTCCAGGGACGGCATGGGGCTGATCGAGCTGCTGCAGGGCCCTGAGCAGCGCCTGGTGCTGGACCGGCTGCTCGCGCTCACTACGCTGCTCGAGGGCCACGCCGACCACGTGATGGACGCCGTCGGGCCGTCGGTGGTGCCCTCGGTGGCCACCATCCGCTCCCGGTTCAGCGCGCGCCGCCGGGGCGGCGGCCTGCTGGACCGGCTGCTGCGCGCGCTGCTCGGCGTGGAGGCCAAGGTCCGCCAGTACGCGGTGGGCGCGGCGTTCACGCGGCACGTGGTGGACGCGGTCGGCATGGACGGTTTCAACGCCGTGTGGACCAGCCCGGACACCCTGCCGACCCGCGCCGAGCTGGACGACCCCGCGCAGTGGTTACGCCGGGCCGCGGGCTGAGCGAGGCCTGATGACTGGACCGCACCCGGCGGTGGCCGCCGTGCGGACGGCGGTGCGCCACGCGCTCACCGAGCTGGCCTGCCCGGCCGGTACGCCGCTGGTGGTGGCCTGCTCAGGGGGTGCCGACTCGATGGCGGTCGCGCTGGCGGCCACCGAGGAGGCGGCGCGCTCCGACGCCGGCTGGCAGGTACGGGCCGCCGTCGTGGACCACGGCCTGCAGGACGGCTCCGCCGCGCGCGCCGAGGCCACCGCCGCACTGCTTGCCCGCCACGGCGTGCCGGCCGAGGTGCACCCGGTGCGGGTCGGCGGCGCCGGTGGGATGGAGGCGGCCGCCCGGCGTGCCCGGTACGCCGCGCTGCGCGCCGCCCGCCCGAGCGACGCGTCCCCGGTACTGCTCGGGCACACCCTGGACGACCAGGCCGAGACGGTGCTGCTGGGGCTCGGTCGCGGCTCCGGCCCGCGCTCGATGGCCGGCATGACCTGCTACGACCCGCCGTGGTTGCGGCCGCTGCTCGGGGTGCGGCGGGCCACCACCAGGGCGGCCTGTGCGGCGTGGGGCGTGCCGGTCTGGGACGACCCGCACAACGCCGACCCCCGCTTCACCCGCGTCCGGCTGCGCACCGAGGCCCTGCCGCTGCTGGAGGACGTGCTGGCGGGCGGCGTCGCCGAGGCGCTGGCCAGGACGGCGGCCCAGCTGCGTGAGGACGTCGCCGCGCTGGACGAGTGGGCCGCGCAGGCCCGCGCCGAGGTCAGCACGCCAGCCGTCCCGGCGACCGCCGGCCGCCACGGCGTCGAGCTGGAGGCCAAGAAGCTCGCCGGCTACCCGGCCTCGGTCCGCCGCCGCGTGCTGCGCGCGTGGCTGCTGGAGGCTGGCGCCGTGGACCTGACCGACGCCCAGCTGCGCCGCGCCGACGACCTGGTCGGACGGTGGCGGGGGCAGGGCGGGATAGCCCTGGCGGGTGAGTTGGTCCTCACCCGGGGGCATGGAAGGCTCGTGCTGGGTCCGCGGTTGAGCTCGCCGGCGCAGTCGAGTGAACGAACGCAGTCGAATGAGTAGGCACCCCGGCAGCTACGAGGAGGCACGCCGCGTTGTACGACGGTGACATCGCATCCGTCCTGGTCACTGAGCAGCAGATCGATGAGAAGACCTCGGAGCTGGCCAAGCAACTGGGTCAGGACTACGCGGAGCGCTGCCCCGGCAACGGGCGCGCCAGTGATCTCGTGCTGGTCGGCGTGCTCAAGGGCGCGGTGATGTTTATGACCGACCTGGCCCGCGCGCTGCCGATCCCGGTGCAGCTGGAGTTCATGGCGGTCAGCTCCTACGGCTCGGCGACGTCGTCGTCGGGCGTGGTGCGCATCCTGAAGGACCTGGACCGCGACATCGCCGGCCGGCACGTGCTCATCGTCGAGGACATCATCGACTCGGGCCGCACGCTGTCCTGGCTGCTGAAGAACCTGGAGGCACGCGGGCCGGCTTCCCTGGAGGTCTGCGCGCTGCTGCGCAAGCCGGACGCGGTGAAGGTGGACGTCTCGGTGCGCTACGTCGGCTTCGACATCCCGAACGAGTTCGTCGTGGGCTACGGCCTCGACTACGCGGAGCGCTACCGCGACCTCCCGTTCATCGGCACCCTCGACCCCGGCGTCTACGCCTGAGCCCTGGGCGAGGGGTCGGACCACGACAAAGACGTGCGGCCCGCCCCGGAGCATCCGGGGCGGGCCGCACGTGGTTCGAGCGGGTTGGAGCTACAGGCCGCCGATCACACCGGGCTGGGCCTGCTTGGCGGGGCCGTCGTGCCCGGCCGAGGTGACGCTGGGCTCACTCTGCCTCGGGGAGATGGACATGCCCCGGTCGGGAGCGGTCGTCGAGGCGGCGTCGCTGTCCGAGTCACCGTCGGAGTTGCTGTGCGAGCGCTGCGGCGTGCTCGATGCCAGCGAGGGCAGCGGCAGCGGGGCGTGGAACGGCGCGCCCTGCTCGATGTCGACGCCGTCCATGCCGTTGTCCTGGGCGTACTTGAGCTCCCTGCCCAGGTCACCGACGCCGTTGGTGCCCGGCGCGGGCTCGAGGTTCAGGGTGCTCAGGATGCCGAACGCCTTGCCGTCGGCGTCCATGAACCCGCTGCCCGAGTCACCGGGCACACCGGGCGAGATGGTGGCGACCTCGTGGGTGTAGCCGCCGCCGCTGTCGCCAAGGTTCAGGCCCTCCTTCGGCGAGAGCAGGCCGAGGCCCTGGCGCAGGCTGGAGTTCTGGTAGCTGTAGACCGGGGAGCCGGCCGGCAGGCCGACCTCGCGGACGCCGGTCGGGCCGCCGAACACCGGCACGGTCGGGTTGACCTTGTCGTTGTCAGCCGAGTCGATCTTGACTAGCGCGAAGTCGTTGTACGCGCAGGTGTTGGCGTCGGACTCGCCCTTCTCTTGCATGGTCAGCCAGGAGTTGTAGACCAGCTCGCCCGGCTGGCTCGCACCCTGAATCTTGATCTTGGTGCCGAGCGGGAGCGACTTGGACTTGCAGCCGTCGGTCTCGCTGGCGCTGCCCGTGCCGGTGCAGTGCGCGGCCTGGCCGAGGTAGAGGGTGTCACCGTCGCCGAACACGAAGTTCGCGGTGCACTGCCCGACCGGGCTCTCCACCATCACCCCGGGGTGAATGGTGGCCGTGGCGGCGGGGGCGAAGTCGTTGTCGTCGGCGTGGGCGGCGGCGGGCACCGCCACCGCCCCGACGGCGGTCGCGCCGAGTGCCAGGCTGGCCGCGGCCAGGCAACGGAGCACGCGACCGTTCAAGATCGCGCTTCGGAGGATCATGGGCACTCCTGCCGGCTGAATCGGACATGCGGGCGCGCACCGTCGCCAGCCGCCGAGGTCTTTCCCGAGGTTGTCACTGCCTTAACGACGTCGCCACTACCTGGATACCCGCACGATGCGGTGATCCTCCCGCACCGCACCGACAGTCACGGGGGAATGGCCAAATTGAGGAAGATCGGGGTCTCCGGAACTCATTTGCTCACTCCCGCGTTGACCCGGACGATACCCGGTGAGCAGACCGACATTCGTTCTGGAGGTTGGCCCGGTAGGCTGGGTACTCTCGGGTGTTCGCCGCCCGGCGCAGTGACAGGAGAAGGCAGCCTGTCGCGACGTTGATAGTGCGGGTGGGGTCCGCTCGGCACGTTCAGGGAGGGTCGAGGCCCCGGAGGCCGCAAACTGCATGGATCGCAAGCGTCTGCTCCGTAACCCGCTGACTTGGATAGTGGCGGCGTTGCTGCTCTATGTCGTCTTCAGCCAGTTCTTCGACGACAGCAGGGGATACACCCAGGTCTCGACGTCTCAGGCGCTGACCCAGATCTCCAGCGGCAATGTGTCCAACGCGGTGATCGAGGACAAGGAGCAACAGCTCCGCCTCGATCTGAAGAATGCCATCACCACGGACAACGGCAATCGGGACCAGATCTCGACGACCAAGGTCATCGCCCAGTACCCGTTCGGTGGTAGCGAACCCGTCTTCACGGCCCTGACCAGTGCCAAGGCCAACTTCAACACCGAGGTCCGGCAGGAGTCCTTCCTCACCCAGCTGTTGATCTACATGGTCCCGCTGGGTCTCGTGCTGCTGCTGCTGTTCTGGATGATGAACAGCGCGCAGGGCGGCGGGAACCGGGTGCTGTCGTTCGGCAAGTCCAAGGCCAAACAGCTGTCCAAGGACATGCCCAAGACCACGTTCGCCGATGTGGCCGGCGCCGACGAGGCGGTGGAGGAGCTCGGCGAGATCAAGGACTTCCTGCAGAACCCCGGCCGGTACCAGGCGCTCGGCGCCAAGATCCCGAAGGGCGTGCTGCTCTACGGGCCCCCCGGTACCGGCAAGACGCTGCTGGCCCGCGCGGTCGCAGGCGAGGCGGGCGTGCCGTTCTACTCGATCTCCGGTTCGGACTTCGTGGAGATGTTCGTCGGTGTCGGCGCCTCCCGGGTGCGTGACCTGTTCGAGCAGGCCAAGCCGAACGCCCCCTGCATCATCTTCGTGGACGAGATCGACGCGGTCGGCCGCCAGCGCGGCGCCGGCCTCGGCGGTGGCCACGACGAGCGCGAGCAGACGCTGAACCAGCTGCTGGTCGAGATGGACGGCTTCGACGCGCGCGGCGGCATCATCCTGATCGCGGCCACCAACCGGCCCGACATCCTGGACCCGGCGTTGCTGCGGCCCGGCCGGTTCGACCGGCAGATCCCGGTCGGCGCTCCCGACCTGGCGGGCCGGCGCGCCATCCTGAAGGTGCACGCCAAGGGCAAGCCGTTGGCCCCGGACGCTGACCTGGACTCGCTGGCCAAGCGCACCGTGGGCATGTCCGGTGCCGACCTGGCCAACGTGATCAACGAGTCCGCCCTGCTCACTGCCCGCGAGAACGGCACGATGATCAACGCCGTGAACCTCGAGGAGGCGGTCGACCGGGTGATCGGCGGGCCGAGGCGCAAGGGCAAGATCATCTCGGAGCAGGAGCGCAAGCTCACCGCCTACCACGAGGGCGGGCACGCGCTGGCCGCCTGGGCGATGCCCGACCTGGAGCCCGTCTACAAGCTCACGATCCTGCCCCGAGGTCGTACCGGTGGGCACGCGCTGGTCGTGCCCGAGGACGACAAGGGCTTGATGACGCGCTCGGAGATGATCGGCCGCCTGGTCTTCGCGATGGGTGGCCGCAGCGCCGAGGAGCTGGTGTTCCACGAGCCGACCACCGGTGCGTCCAGCGACATCGACCAGGCCACCAAGATCGCCCGCGCGATGGTCACCGAGTACGGCATGAGCGCGCGGCTCGGCGCGGTGCGCTACGGCCAGGAACAGGGTGACCCGTTCCTCGGCCGGTCGATGGGCCACGCGCCCGACTACTCGCTCGAGGTCGCGCACGAGATCGACGAGGAGGTGCGCGCGCTCATCGAGGCCGCGCACACCGAGGCCTGGGAGATCCTGAACACCTACCGCGACGTGCTGGACGACCTGGTCTTCGAGCTGCTGGAGAAGGAGACGCTGACCCGCAAGGACCTCGAGCGGATCTTCTCCGACGTCACCAAGCGGCCCCGGATCACGGCGTTCAACGACTTCGGCGGGCGCACCCCGTCGGACAAGCCGCCGATCCTGAGCCCCGCCGAGCGGGCCAAGGAGCGCGGCGAGGTGTGGCCGCCGGAGCGCGAGCAGGAGCGGGAGCCTGCCCCGGTCGGCACCGTCGGCGGCGGGCACACCGGGCTGCCCAGCCCGAACGGTGGCTACCCGAGCCCGAACGGCGGCCTGCCCGGTTCCAACGGCGGGTCGCCCCCGAACGGCGGGCCGCCGTCCTACGCCCGCCCCGCGGAGCCGAGCTACCCGCCCGGCTCCTACCAGCCCCATCCCGGCGGTCCGAACGACCACTCCGAGGGTTCGGTACCGCCGAACTACGGCGCACCACCCAACTGGCGCCCGGCGGTCCTGCCGCGCGGCCAGGAGTGGCCGCCGCCCAAGTGGTCCGGCCAGGACGGGCCCAAGCACGCCGAGCGGGACGGGACCGAGGCCGAGGACGGCCGGGGGCCCAACGACTCGCGCGGCCCAGGCTGGTCGGAGCCCGGCCAGGACGGCGGACGCTGAGCGTCGGCCGGAGAGGTCATCTGGTGAACGTGCGTGACTAACGACGTCGATGCCGTGCCTTTACCGTTCCGCGGTCCTTCGGTGCCGGGGCGCGGCAGCTTCGACCGGGAACGGGCCGAGGCGGCGGTGCGGGAGCTGCTGTACGCGATCGGCGAGGACCCGGAGCGGGAGGGCCTCGCCGAGACGCCGCGCCGGGTGGCGAAGGCGTACCAGGAGATGTTCGCCGGCCTCTACGAGGATCCGGACGAGATGCTCGCGAAGACCTTCGCCGAGGATCACGAGGAGCTGATCCTGGTCAGGGACATCCCGATCTACAGCGTCTGCGAGCACCACCTGCTGCCGTTCCACGGGATGGCGCACGTCGGCTACATCCCGTCGGTGGACGGCCGGGTCACCGGGCTGAGCAAGATCGCCCGGCTGGTCGACCTGTACGCGAAGCGGCCGCAGGTGCAGGAGCGGCTGACCGCGCAGGTCGCCGATGCGCTGGTCCGGCGGCTTGCCCCGCGCGGGGTGATCGTCGTGATCGAGGCCGAGCACCTGTGCATGGCCATGCGCGGCATCCGCAAACCGGGCTCGCGCACCGTGACGTCGGCGGTGCGCGGCCAGTTCAAGGGCAACGCGTCCTCGCGGGCCGAGGCACTCGCGCTGATCCGGGGCCAATGAGCGGCGGCCACCTCTCGGGCGCGGCGGGCGGGCTGCCCCGACCGGGCCGCTGCGTGCTGCTCGGTGTGCTGAACGTCACACCGGACTCGTTCTCCGACGGCGGCCGGTACCTCGGGTACGAGGACGCGGTCGCGCACGGCGTCCGGATGCACCGCGAGGGCGCTGACCTGATCGACGTCGGCGGGGAGTCCACCCGGCCCGGCGCGCACCGGGTGCCGGCGCCGACCGAGGCCGAGCGCGTGCTGCCGGTGATCAGGTCGCTGAGCGCCCAGGGTGTGGCGTGCAGCGTGGACACCACCCGCTCCGAGGTCGCCGAAGCGGCCCTGGAGGCCGGCGCCACGGTCGTCAACGACGTGTCCGGCGGGCTGGCCGACCCGGGCATGGCGAAGGTCGTGGCGGCCGCCGGAGTGCCCTGGATCCTGATGCACTGGCGTGGCCACAGCGACCGGATGGACGAGCTGGCGCGCTACTCCGACGTGGTCGCCGAGGTCCGCGACGAGCTGCTGGCCAGGGCGGACGCGGCGGTGGCCGCCGGCGTCGACCCGGCCAAGCTGGTGATCGATCCCGGGCTCGGTTTCGCCAAGCGCGCCGAGCACAACTGGCTGCTGCTGCACCGGCTCGACGTGCTGCTCGAGCTGGGTTTCCCGGTGCTGGTCGGGGCGTCGCGCAAGGGTTTCCTCGGCTCCCTGCTGGCCGCCGTCGACGGCTCGCCGGGCGGTCCGAACCGGCCGGGCGACGGGCGCGAGGTGGCCACCGCGTCGATCTCCGCGCTGGCGGCGGCCGCCGGTGCCTGGGGCGTGCGGGTGCACGACGTGGCCAGCTCGCGCGACGCCATCGCGGTGGGCGCGGCGTGGAGGTACGGGGTGGCGGGCGCGCCGTGGCGGTACGGGACGGGGTCGGCGTGAGCGATCGGATCGTGTTGACCGGGCTGCGCGTGCGCGGCCACCACGGCGTGTTCGAGCACGAGCGCCGCGACGGCCAGGACTTCCTCGTCGACCTCACGGTCTGGCTCGACCTGGCCCCCGCCGGTGAGTCCGACAAGCTCGCCGACACGCTGAACTACGGCACCCTCGCCATGGCCACCGCCGACATCGTGGCCGGTCCGCCCGCCGACCTGATCGAGACGGTCGCCGGCCGGATCGCCGCCAGCACGCTCGCCGCCGACCCCCGGATCGACGCGGTCGAGGTGACGGTGCACAAGCCGTCCGCGCCGATCCCGCTGACCTTCGCCGACGTCGCCGTCGTGGTGCGCCGGACCCGTGAGGGCGCCGCCGGATGAGCCGGTCGTTCGGATGAGCGGCACCGTCTCGAGCAGCGCCGTCCTGTCGCTGGGGTCGAACCTCGGCGACCGGCTCGGCCACCTGCGCGCCGCCGTGGCGGGGTTCGCCGACGCGCATGACACCGAGCTCGTGGCGGCCTCGCCGGTGTACGAGACCGCGCCGTGGGGCGGAGTGCCGCAGGACGACTTCCTGAACGCCGTGATCATTGTGCGGTCCGCCGAACTGGACGCCTGGGGCTGGCTGCGCAGGGGCCAGAAGCTCGAGGCGGAGGCCGGCCGGGTCCGCGAGGTGCACTGGGGGCCGCGCACGCTGGACGTGGACATCGTGGTCGCGTACCGGGGTGACCTGCCGGCCGGTGGCTCGACGGGTGCGGACGAGCCGGACGCGGTCGTGTTCAGCGACGACCCCGAGTTGCTGCTGCCGCACCCCGGCTCGGCGGAGCGCAACACCGTGCTGCGGCCGTGGCTGGACATCCAGCCGCACGCGGTACTACCCGGCCGGGGCCCGGTGGCCACCCTGCTCGCCGCGCTCGGCGAGGACGGGCTGCGCCGCCGTGACGACCTGACGCTGTTGGGGCCGGCATGAGGCCGACCACCTGGCGGGAGCTGCTGTCCACGTTCGTCGTGGTCGCCGTGGCCGTCTACCTGATCATCCGGGCCACCTACGGGGTACTGCCGCCACTGCCGCTGTTCGCCGGCATCACGCTGCTGGTGCTGGCGATCATCGAGACGGTGCTCGGCTACTCGCTCAAGGCACGCATCGAGGGGCGGCACGGCCAGCCGGTACAGCCGCTGGTCGCGGCGAGGGCGGTGGCACTGGCGAAGGCGTCCGCGCTGGCCGGGGCCGTGATGGCTGGGGTGTGGGCCGGCCTGCTCGGCTACCTGCTGCCCAAGCTGAGCCTGCTGGCGGCCGCCGCCGACGACACGCCCGGGGCAGTCATCGGTCTGGTCTGCGCGGTGGCCCTCGTCGCCGCCGCGATGTGGCTCCAGCACTGCTGTCGCACCCCGCTGGACTCCGACGACCCGGATCGGCAGCAGCACCAGCGCTGAGCCGGGTGATTTGTGCCGGTCCGCCGGGCCGACACTCGCTACGATCTCCGCGATGTCCTACCTCGAGACGCCGGCCGGGCCGCCCGCCGACCCCTCGCAGCTGTACCGGCGACGGGTCCGCAGGCAGCGCCGGGGTGTCCTCGCGACCGTGCTCGCGCTGGTCCTGCTCGGCATCTGCGGGCTGCTCGTATTGGGCATCCTCGTCTACAGCGTCGGCTCGACCGGGGTCATCGTCGGCACCCTGGGCGCCCTGCTGCCGGTCGGCCCGGTGGTCGCCGCGTTCCTGTGGATGGACCGGTGGGAGCCTGAGCCGCCCAGGGTGCTGCTGGTCGCGTTCCTCTGGGGGGCCTGCTTCGCCACGCTGGCCGCGCTGATCCTGAACAGCAGCGCCGAGCTGGCCACCTCGAGCGTGCTCGGCGACGCCAGCTCGGTGTTCTCCGCCGTGTTCGTGGCGCCCTGGGTCGAGGAGTTCATGAAGGGCTCCTTCCTGCTCGGGCTGTTGATCTTCCGGCGCAGGGAGTTCGACGGTGTGCTGGACGGCATCGTCTACGCCGGCGTCGTCGCGGCCGGCTTCGCGTTCACCGAGAACATCCTGTACCTGGGCCAGGCGTTCGCCTCCGGCGCGACGACCGGACAGAGCGGTGACGTGCTGGCGGTGCTGATCATGCGCGGGGTGTTCTCCCCGTTCGCGCACCCGCTGTTCACGTCCATGATCGGTATCGGGCTCGGCATCGCGACGAACGCGCGCACGATCCTGGTCCGGCTCGCCGCCCCCCTCGGCGGCTATCTGCTCGCGGTCTTCCTGCATGCATGCTGGAATGCCTCGGCGTCCTACGCCGACGGGCAGGCACTGATCCCGGTGTACCTGATGATCATGCTGCCGATGTTCGTGTTCGTGCTGGTCGTGGTGCTCTACCAGCGACGGCGCGAGCAGCGGATCATCGCCGCCGAGCTGCCCGGGTTCGCCGAGGCCGGCTGGATCGCGCCCAGCGAGGTACACCTGCTGGAGTCGCTGGCCGGCCGGCGCGGCTGGCTGCGTGCGGTGCGTAGGCGCTCCGGCGCGGTCGTCGCCAAGGCCGTCGCCGAGTACCAGGCCGCGGTCACCGAGCTCGCCATCCTGCGGCACCGGATGGCGCGTGGCTCGCTCGGCCCGCACGCCCGGGAGTGGCACGACGAGCTGCTCGAGGACGTGCTGCTCAGCCGGGCCACGGCGGTCGGCGCACCGGACGCGCTGCACGCCGCCTGGGGCCGCCGGGTGCCGCCGCCCGGCTGGTCACCACCGCCGCCGAACTGGTCGTCGTCCCAGGCCGGGCCCCGGCACAGCCGCACCACCACGGCCGGCCAGCACCGCCTCAGCCCGCACCACCAGCCCAACCACTACCCCGGCCCACAGCCCCAGGGGCCGCCGCCGCAAGGGCCGCCGCCCCAGGCGGCACCCGTGCAGGGTCCGCCGCAGGGGACGCCGCCGAGGGGGATGCCGCCCCAGGGGACGCCGCCGAGGGGGATCCCGCCGCAGGCCCCACCGCCGGGCGCCCCGCCGTACCCGGGCCCGCCCCGCCAGCCTCCGCCCGGCCGGTACCCGCCGCCGGGTCGCTACCCGCCGCCCGGTCCCTACCCGGGGCCACCCGGACAGGCCGGCCCGCACGGTGCGCCGGGCACCGTGGGCCCACCCCCCGGCCCACCGGTACCACCGCCCCGGCACCACCCGCCGGAGGAGGAGCACGGCCGGGACTTCTGAAACCGCCGGACGCCTGAAACCGCCGGACGTCTGAACGCCCCGGGCCCGGCGCAGAGGACATCGGAGCGGCACACCCAACCGACCGGGTCAACCTGGGCCGGCGTGCGGGGTGAAGCCGGTCACCCCGGCTGGCGTCGTCACCGCACCCGGCTCTACGGTTTTCGCGCCGGCCGGGCAAGGATGCCCGGCCAACGTCTGGTACCCGCCGCGCGGGACTGGAACGAGCGGGGAGATCTGAGTGCAGGCGTCCGGGAGCGGAGCAGCTCGACCGGCCAGGCTGGCCGTCGGTGTGGTGTCCGCGGGTCGAGTGGGAGCGGTGCTCGGCGCCGCGCTGGCCGCCGCCGGCCACCAGGTGGTTGCCGCTTCTGGCGTGTCCAGGGCGTCGGTGAGCCGAGCGGAGACGCTGCTGCCCGACGTCCCGCTGCAGCCGCCCGACGAGGTCGTGCAACACGCGGACCTCGTGGTGCTGGCTGTGCCCGATGACGCCCTGCCGGGCCTGGTGCGTGGCCTGGCCACCGCCGGCTGCTTCCGGCAGGGGCAGATCGTCGTGCACACCTCGGGCGCGCACGGGGTCGCCGTGCTGGACCCGGCCGCCGAGTACCTGGTGCTGCCGCTCGCGCTGCACCCCGTCATGACGTTCACCGGCCGTACCGAGGACGTGCAGCGGCTGGCCGCCTGCTCGGTCGGCGTCACCGCGCCCCCGGAGGACGAGGCGGCGTGGAGCGTCGGCGAGGCGCTGGTGATGGAGATGGGCGCGGAGCCGGTCCGGGTGCCGGAGGCCGTCCGCCCGCTGTACCACGCCGCGCTGGCGCACGGGGCGAACCACCTGGTCACGCTCGTGCGCGACTGCGTCGACATCCTCGACCGCGCGGGTGTCCGGCCGGCCGAGCGGCTGGTCGCGCCGCTGCTCTCCGCCGCGCTGGACAACGCGCTGCGCCACGGCGACCGGGCACTCACCGGCCCGGTGGCACGCGGTGACGTCGGCACGCTGCGCACCCACCTGCGGGAGCTGTCCGAGTACGCGCCCGAGGTCGCCCCCAGCTACCGGGCGCTGGCCGAACGTACCGCCGAGCGCGCCCAGGCCGCCGGCCTGCTCCGCCGCCACGACGCCCAACAGGTGCACACCGCTCTGGAGGACACCCCGTGAAGCCCTACACCGCCGGCGCGCTGACCGTGCACCAGGCGCCGGACCGGCTCACCGAGGTGAGCGCGACGCTGCGGGCTGCCGGGCGCAAGGTGATCCTGGTGCCGACGATGGGCGCGCTGCACGCCGGACACATGGAGCTGATCCGGCACGCCCGCCTGGCGCCCGGGTCATCCGTGATCGCCGTGTCGATCTTCGTCAACCCGCTGCAGTTCGGCCCCGGTGAGGACCTGGACCGCTACCCCCGCACGCTCGAGGCCGACCTCGACAAGTGCCGGGCGGAGGGCGTCGAGCTGGTGTTCACGCCGACCGCGACGGCGATGTACGGCGAGAACGCCCAGGTCACCGTGCATCCAGGCCCGCTCGGGGACGAACTCGAAGGCGCTGTGCGGCCCGGCCACTTCGCCGGCGTGCTCACCGTGGTGACCAAGCTGTTCGGCATCGTGCGGCCCCAGCTGGCCTACTTCGGCGAGAAGGACTACCAGCAGCTGGTACTGGTCCGGCGGATGGCGCGCGAGCTCAACCTCGGGGTCGACGTGATCGGGGTGCCGACGGTGCGCGAGCCGGACGGGTTGGCGCTGTCCTCGCGCAACGTGTACCTCAGCGCGGAAGAGCGCCAGCGGTCCGTCACGCTGTCCGCCGCCCTGACGGCCGGCAAGCTCGCCGCCGTGCACGGCGCGGACGCCGCACTGGAGGCCGCCGAGAAGGTGCTGGCCGGCGAGCCGGAGATTGACGTGGACTACCTCGCGCTGCGCGACCCGGAGCTCGGCCCGCCGCCCTCGGCCGGCCCGGCCCGGCTGCTGGTGGCCGCCCGGCTCGGCAAGACGCGGCTGATCGACAACATCGGGTTCAACCTGGGCCATCCGGCGCTGGAGCACTGAGGAGCACCATGATCCGCACGATGCTCAAGTCGAAGATCCACCGGGCCACGGTGACCCAGGCCGACCTGCACTACGTCGGCTCGGTGACCGTGGACGAGGACCTCATGGACGCCGCCGACCTGCTGGCCGGCGAGCAGGTCACCATCGTCGACATCACCAACGGCGCCCGCCTGGAGACCTACGTGATCGCCGGCGAACGCGGCACCGGCGTACTCGGCATCAACGGCGCGGCCGCGCACCTCGTGCACCCCGGTGACCTGGTCATCCTCATCTCCTACGCCACGATGGACGATGCAGAGGCACGCACCTACCAACCCCGGGTGGTGTTCGTGGACAGCAGCGGTGACCGGCCGAACCGGGTCGCCGAGCTCGGCGCGGACCCCGGGCACGCCCCGGCCGGCTCCGGGCTGCGCTCCGGCCGGTCCGGCGCGCTCGTCGCCGGCGCCTAGCGCGGTCCGCCGTGCTGCTCTGCGTCGACGTCGGCAACACCCAGATCGCGCTCGGGCTCTACGCCACCGACGCCGAGCGTCCTGGCGCCGACGTGGAGACCACTGTGCGGCCGCCGTTGCTTCGCCAGTGGCGGATGCGCACCGACCCCCGGATCACCGCCGACGAGCTGGAGGTGGCGATCAACGCCATGCTCGGCTCGTTCGCCGACCGGATCACCGGGGTGGCCGCGCTGTCCACGGTGCCGTCGATACTGCGTGAGCTGCGCATGCTCGCCGAGCGCCGGGGCGGGCGGATCCCGACGGTGATCGTCGAGCCGAGGGTGCGCACCGGCGTGCCGATCCTGGTGGACAACCCCAAGGAGGTCGGCGCGGACCGGGTGGTGAACACGCTCGCGGCGCACCGGCTGTTCGGCACCGCGTGCGTGGTCGTCGACTTCGGCACCTCGACCAACATCGACGTGGTGTCCGCGCGCGGCGAGTTCCTCGGCGGAGCGCTCGCCCCCGGCATCGAGATCTCGGTCGAGGCGCTGACCGCCAGGGCCGCCGCGCTGACCACCGTCGAGCTGATCCGGCCGCGCTCGGCGATCGGCAAGAACACCGTGGAGTGCCTGCAGGCCGGCATCCTGTTCGGCTTCACAGGGCAGGTGGACGGCCTGGTCCGGCGGATCCTGGTCGAGCTGGGTACCGAGTACAAGACCGACCCGGCCACGGTCACCGTGCTGGCCACCGGTGGGCTCGCGCCGCTGGTGGTCGGCGAGTCGGAGACGATCACCGAGCACGTCCCGGACCTGACGCTGCTCGGCCTGCGGCTGGTCTACCTGCGCTCGGCCACCCGCAGCGCGCGCAGCACCAGCGTGCACAGTGGCATCTCGAACACCCCGTCCGGCCCGGTGACCAGTTCCGGGCGCTCCGCGAAGTAGCGCCGGACCCGGTCGAACGCCGCCTCCCTTTCCTCGGGCGTGCTGATCAGCGCCCAGGAGTGCGTGCCGAGCACGTCGACCAGGCCTTCTACGGTGAGCCGCTGGCTGTGCGGGAACTCGGCACGCTCGGAGGCGGAGAGCTCGGCAAGCCTCGGCAGGTCCTCGCGGGCGCCGCTGGACGGCACGCCGGGCACCGCCCGCTCCCGCGACGCCGCCCGGAAGTACCCGGCCACCCAGTCCACGCTGTCGTCGTCGGAGTTCCACAGTGCGGCGAGCACCCCGCCGGGCCGCAGCACCCTGGCGATCTCGGCGCCGGCCCGCTCCGGGTCGAACCAGTGGAACGCCTGGCCGACCAGCACCGCATCCACCGAGGCTTCGGGCAGCGGGATGTCCTCGGCACTGCCGGCCAGCGCGGTCACCTCGGGCAGCTGCGCGTGCAGCACGGCGAGCATCTCGGGGTCCGGCTCGATGGCGGTGACCTGCGACGATCGATGCACCAGGGAGGCGGTGAGCTTGCCGGTGCCGGCGGCCAGGTCGAGCAGCACGGGCCCGCAGTCGCCGCTCCGGCCGGCGAGTGGGGCGAGTGCCCAGTCCAGCGCGGCGTTGGGATAGTCGGGTCGGAACGCGGCGTACGCCTGGGCGACGGCGCCGAACGTGCGGCCACGGGTGACCGGCTGGGGTGCGTCGGCGGCTGGCGGAGTCTGCTGGTGGTCGGCCATGCGCCGACGGTACGTCCAGCACAGCTCGGTACCGTTCGTGAGGTGACGAACGCCGGGCCTGAGAGCGGGCCGAACGACAGCACCGACGAGAGGGACCTCCCCGAGCAGATCCAGGTCCGCCGGGCCAAGCGCGAGGCAATGCTCGCCGACGGGCTCGAGCCGTACCCGGTGGTGCTGCCCCGCACCCACTCGCTGCGCGAGGTGCGGGAGGCGCATCAGGACCTGCCGGCGGACACCACCACCGGCGATGTGGTCGGAGTGGCCGGCCGTGTCGTCTTTCTGCGCAACACCGGCAAGCTGTGCTTCGCGACATTGCGCGCCGGCGACGGTACGGACCTGCAGGCAATGCTCAGCCTGGCCAGCGTTGGCGCCGACGAGTTGGCGCGCTGGAAGGCTCAGGTCGACCTCGGTGACCATGTATTCGTGCATGGAGAGGTGATCACCTCACGGCGGGGAGAACTGTCTGTCCTCGCCGATGAATGGGCAATGGCGGCGAAGTCGGTGCGCCCGTTGCCGGTCGCGCACAAGGAGCTGTCGGAAGAGACCAGGGTTCGCCAGCGATACGTAGACCTCATCATGCGGCCACAGGCGCGGGACACCGTCCGGATGAGGGCCGACGTCATGCGATCGTTGCGTCAGGTCTTGTACGGCGAAGGATTTACCGAAGTCGAGACGCCGATGTTGCAGCTGTTGCATGGTGGGGCAACTGCACGTCCTTTTGTGACGCACTCGAACGCACTCGACATCGATCTGTACTTGCGCATCGCACCGGAGCTCTACCTCAAGCGCGCGGTGGTGGGCGGTATCGAGCGAGTCTTCGAGATCAACCGAAACTTCCGTAACGAAGGTATTGACTCTTCACACTCTCCCGAGTTCGCGATGCTCGAAGCGTATGAGGCATACGGCAGCTACGACACCATCGCGGAACTCACCCAGTTGCTGGTTACGTCGTCCGCGCAGGCCGTGTATGGGTCGACCGTGGTCCGCCACGTCGATGGCAGCGAGCACGATCTCGGCGGCAAGTGGCGGGAGGTCACCCTGCACGAGGCCGTTTCCGAGGTGCTCGGCGCCGAGGTAACGCTGGACACTCCGGTCGACGTGCTGCGCGGCTATGCCGACTCGCGCGACGTGCCGCTGAAGGACAACGCCTCAGCTGGTGAGATCGCCCTGGAACTGTTCGAGAAACTGGTCGAACACACCTTGGTCGAGCCGACATTCGTCCGCGACTATCCGGTTGAAGTCCGGCCGCTGACCAGACAACATCGTACTGAGCCGAGGCTGGCGGAGGCTTGGGACCTGTTCGTCTTCGGTGTGGAGCTGGCCACCGGATACTCCGAGCTGGTCGATCCCGTAGTGCAGCGGGAACGGCTCGAGGCGCAGTCCAGGTTGGCCGCGGCCGGCGATGACGAGGCCATGCAGGTCGATGAGGACTTCCTGCGTGCCCTGGAATACGGAATGCCGCCCAGCGGAGGCATGGGAATGGGGATCGACCGACTACTGATGACCCTGACAGGGCTCGGTATCCGGGAGACGATACTTTTTCCACTGGTTCGACCAGAATGATGTTTCCCTCAGCCGGTTGACTCGACATAGCCTCAGAAATCGGGCTAATCTGGCGATCGAGAGTCAGCGGCGTCCGGACTACCGGGCCGCTTCCCACTGCCTCGCGTTTATCGCTGAAAAGTCACTGGAGGGCTGCCAAGGTGGCACAGAAGGTCACGGTTTCGCTGATCGACGATCTGGACGGCGACAAGGCCGACGAGACCGTCGAGTTCGGGCTCGACGGCAAGAGCTACGAGATCGACTTGTCCACCGGCAATGCGGACAAGTTGCGCGATGCGCTGGCCTCCTATGTTGCGGCGGCCCGCCGGCCGGGTGGTCGGCGGCGCTCCGGTGGTGGCGCCGCCGCCGCGGCGGTCGCCACGGCGGCGGCCCGCCGGCCCTCGGTCGACCGGGAACAGAACCAGGCCATTCGGGACTGGGCACGCAAGCGCGGCATGAAGGTGTCCGACCGGGGCCGTATTCCGGCCGATGTGCTGGAGGCCTACCACCAGGAGAACTGACCGTTCCAGGGCCTTCCGGCGCCCGCCCCGGGGATTCGGGATGTCCCCGGCACGGCGTCGGACGGTCCTCAGGGACGCTCTCCGCACCGGTTCTTACGCCCGATCGTGGATGTTCGCGCAGAGCGAATACCCTTGTGCTACCCCATGGAATGTCGGTTCGCGACAATCCGTTGGACCTCAGTGAGCGGGTTGCAACCGTGCGTACGAAGCGATGATGCCGGTTCGGCCGATACAGTGGTCCCACGGTGCCGACACGCCCCGAGATGCGGGTCGGCACAGCTCAGCAGTCAGGGAGTGCACATGTTCGAGAGGTTTACCGACCGCGCGAGGCGGGTGGTCGTCCTGGCCCAAGAAGAGGCCAGGATGCTCAACCACAACTACATCGGCACCGAGCACATCCTGCTGGGCCTGATCCACGAGGGCGAAGGCGTTGCGGCGAAGGCGCTGGAGTCGCTGGGTATCGCCCTCGAGGGGGTGCGCCAGCAGGTCGAGGAGATCATCGGTCAGGGCCAGCAGGCGCCGAGTGGCCACATCCCCTTCACACCCCGTGCGAAGAAGGTGCTGGAGCTCTCCCTACGGGAGGCGCTGCAGCTGGGCCACAACTACATCGGCACCGAGCACATCCTGCTCGGGCTGATCCGTGAGGGCGAGGGCGTCGCGGCCCAGGTACTGGTCAAGCTGGGTGCTGACCTGAACCGGGTGCGCCAGCAGGTGCTCCAGCTGCTCTCCGGATACCAGGGCAAGGAGCCCGCCGAGGCCAGCGGTGGCCGAGGCGAAGGCACCCCGTCCAGCTCGCTGGTGCTCGACCAGTTCGGCCGGAACCTGACCCAGTCGGCCCGCGAGGGCAAGCTCGACCCGGTCATCGGCCGGGAGAAGGAAATCGAGCGGGTCATGCAGGTGCTGTCGCGGCGCACCAAGAACAACCCGGTGCTGATCGGCGAGCCCGGCGTGGGCAAGACCGCCGTCGTCGAGGGCCTTGCCCAGATGGTCGTCAAGGGCGAGGTGCCCGAGACGCTGAAGGACAAGCAGCTCTACACGCTCGACCTCGGCTCCCTGGTCGCCGGCTCGCGGTACCGGGGTGATTTCGAGGAGCGCCTGAAGAAGGTGCTCAAGGAGATCCGCACCCGGGGCGACATCATCTTGTTCATCGACGAGATCCACACCCTCGTGGGTGCTGGTGCCGCCGAGGGCGCGATCGACGCCGCCTCCATCCTGAAGCCGATGCTGGCCCGAGGTGAGCTGCAGACCATCGGGGCGACCACGCTCGACGAGTACCGCAAGTACGTCGAGAAGGACCCGGCTCTGGAGCGCCGTTTCCAGCCGATCCAGGTGGGCGAGCCGAGCGTCACGCACACGATCGAGATCCTGAAGGGCCTGCGGGACCGGTACGAGGCGCACCACCGCGTCACGATCACCGACCCGGCCCTGGTGGCCGCCGCCACGCTGGCCGACCGGTACATCAACGACCGGTTCCTGCCGGACAAGGCGATCGACCTGATCGACGAGGCCGGCGCCCGGATGCGCATCCGCCGCATGACCGCGCCGCCGGACCTGCGCGAGTTCGACGAGAAGATCGCCAATGTCCGTCGGGACAAGGAGTCGGCGATCGACGCGCAGGACTTCGAGCGGGCCGCGCACCTGCGTGACTCGGAGAAGCAGCTGCTCGCGCAGAAGTCGGAGCGGGAGAAGCAGTGGAAGTCGGGTGACCTGGACGTCGTCGCCGAGGTCGACGACGAGCAGATCGCCGAGGTGCTGGCCAACTGGACCGGTATCCCCGTGTTCAAGCTGACCGAGGAGGAGACCTCCCGGCTGCTGCGCATGGAGGAGGAGCTGCACAAGCGCATCATCGGCCAGGAGGAAGCCGTCAAGGCGGTCTCGCAGGCGATCCGGCGTACCCGCGCCGGATTGAAGGACCCGAAGCGCCCGTCCGGCTCGTTCATCTTCGCCGGCCCCTCCGGTGTCGGTAAGACCGAGCTGTCCAAGGCGCTGGCGAACTTCCTGTTCGGTGAGGACGACGCGCTCATCCAGATCGACATGGGTGAGTTCC
>DATAYB010000356.1:0-8192 GCA_036272795.1 Pseudonocardia sp. | reverse complement strand
CTCGGCACGGTGCTGCTCGGCACGGTGCTGCTCGGCACGGTGCTGCTCGGCACGGTGCTGCTCGGCACGGTGCTGCTCGGCACGGTGCTGCTCGGCACGGTGCTGCTCGACAAGTGGGGCCGAGTCTCTGTCCGACTTGTCGAGCGGGAGCAGGCAGGAGCGAGGTGTGCCGGCAGTAGGAGTCTGCGGTGGATCGCCGCGGCTCCGATCCGCCGGTCGCCGTCCAGGTCTGTGGCTGGCTGCTGCCCAACGTGTGGTCGGTCCAGCCCGGGTCCGTGGCCGGCCTCGTCCGCTTGCGGTCGGCCGCCGCCCTGGTGGCTCGACCCGTTCCGACTTGTCGCGTGAATTAGACGCGACAAGTGCCTGTTGTCGTGTCTATTAGCCGCGACTAGTGGTGCCCCTGCTCGACTTGTCGTTGGAAATAGACACGACAGGTCGCTCTTGTCGTGCCTATTAGCCACGACAAGTCGAACCCTGCGCCGTCACCACAAGTCGGATGGGCACCTTCGCGACAAGTCGAGCCCCGCACCGCGACAAGTCGAGCCCCGCACCGGCGACAAGTCGAAGCGGCGCCGGCCTGCCCACCCCACGCCACCCCGCTCCGCTCCGCGCTAGACCGCGATCCGCCCGCCGTCGACAGGTAGCACGGCACCGTGCACGAAGCTCGACCGCTCGGTGGCCAGGAACACGATGGCGTCGGCGATCTCTTCCGGCGAACCGGGGCGCCCGGCCGGACCGCCCTTGGCCAGCTCGTCCAAGGACTCGCCCATGGCCGCGGTGCCTTCGGTGCGGGTCGGCCCGGGGCTCACGGCGTTGACCCGCACGCCGCGCGGCCCGTACTCGGCGGCCCAGGATTTGGTCAGCAGCACCATCGCCGCCTTGCTCGACCCGTAGAGCCCCATACCCGCCGCACCGAACTCGGCGACCATCGTCGTGACGTTGATGATCGCGCCGTGGCCCCGCTCGGCCATCGCCGGAGCAAGCGCGGCGACCAGGAAGTACGGCGCCTTGACGTTGAGGTCGTAGACGGCGTCGAAGTCCTGCTCGCTGGTCTGCTCGGTCGGTCCGAACGGGAAGACGCCGGCACTGTTGACGAGGATGTCGATCGGTCCCGCGAGCTCCGCGGCCCGGTCGGCCAGTGTCCGCGCGCTGGCTCGGTCACGGAGCTCGGTCGCCACGAAGAACGCGTCGCCGCCGGCCGCGCGGACCTCCTTGACGACCTGCTCGCCCCGCGCCTCGTCGCGCCCAGACAGCACGACCCGTGCGCCGAGCTTCGCCAGCGCGAGCGCGGTGGCCCGGCCGATGCCGCTGTTTCCGCCGGTCACGAGCGCCGAGGTCCCGGTCAGTTCCGTAGCCATGATCCACTCACCTTCTGTGACGCCGATCCCGGTCGGCGCCGCCGGATCGACGGCGTCGAACAGGTCAGTTCAAGGCTGTGGGGGGCCGCGAGCTTCCGTCCGAGCTCCCGGACCGGCTTATGGCCGCCATAAGCGCGCCCACGGGGTGGTCGAGTGCCCAATAAGAGTGACGGAAGTCACTGGTGAGGAGTACGTTCACCGCCGACCACCGGCCGACCTCGAATCCGAACCCACACTCCGCGGGAGGCTTGGTGGCACACACCCCACGAATTGTGATCATCGGCGCCGGTATCGGTGGCCTCACGCTGGCGTTGCTGCTGCGCAGGCGGGGCATCGTCGCCGAGGTACTGGAGCAGGCCGACGAGCTGCGGGAGATCGGTGCCGCCATCTCGCTCTCGGCCAACGCGACACGCGCCGTGGAGTACCTCGGGCTGGGGGAGGAACTGGCCGCATTCTCGTACGAGCCGCTCGGGATGGTCCACCGCGACGGCCGCGACGGTCGCCAGATCTCGGCCCACGCGATGGGCGAGCGGTACCGGGAGACGTTCGGCGCGCCCTTCTACGGCATGCACCGGCTCGCCCTGCAGCGGCTGCTCGGCGACGCGTGGGGCACCGAGCACCTCCATCTTGGCTGCCAGGCGCAGACGATGACGGAGCGGAGCGTCGGGATCCGGGTCGGCTGCGCGTCGGGGACGATCTTCGACGCCGACCTCGTGGTGGGGGCGGACGGCGTGCACTCGCGGGCCCGGCGGTGGGTCACCGGTGGCGGCGAGCCGGTCTACTCCGGTGCGTCCGGATTCCGCGGCCTGGTCCCGGTCGAGCTGGTGCCATCGCTGCCGGATCCCGGGATGCTCCAGTTCTGGATGGGGCCCGGTGCACACCTGCTGCACTTCGCCATCGACGGCGGCAAGGTGATCAACTTTCTGGCGGTCGTCGACAGCCCCGCCGAGTGGACCGCGCCGATCTGGATGGACCCGGCCGAGCCCGGTGCGCACCTCGCCCCGTTCGAAGGTTGGCACCCCGCCGTGCTCGAGATGATCGACGCGGTGCCGCAGTCGCCGCGCTTCGGCTTGTTCGCCCGGTCGCCGCTGCGCAGCTGGCACCGCGGCCGCGTCGTACTGCTGGGTGATGCGGCGCACGCGATGCTGCCGCACCAGGGTCAGGGCGCGAACCAGACGATCGAGGACGCCGTCGTGCTGGCCGCCGAGCTGGCCGGGGCCGGCGACGACCTGCCGGGCGCGGTGCGGCGCTACGAGCAGTTGCGGCGGGTGCGGACGAGGCAGGTCCAGGTGGCGTCCTGGGACACCTCGGCCGTGCTGCACCTGCCGGACGGGCCGGCCGCGCGGCGCCGCGACGCTGAGCTGGCGCGGCTGCCCGAGCGCCTGGCCTGGATCCACGGCCACAACGTGTTCCACGAGGTTCACTAGCGGTTTCGATCGTGAGAGGTGACCGGCGCGCTAGGTCGGGATCGGCACCGGGCGCTGCGGCACCGGGCTGGACACGATGAGCGCGCTCGTGGTCTGGCCGTGCAGCAGGAAGCGGTCCAGGACCTGCTCCATCGCCTGCAGGGTGGCGGCGTGCACGCGCAGCACGAAGCAGTCCTCGCCTGTGACGCGATGGCACTCGCTGATCTCGGGCGTGCGCTGCGCAAGCTCGGCGATCTTCGGCAGCTGACCGGGTCCGGGCCGCACCCGGACCCACGCGCTCATCGACAACCCCAGCGCGGTCGGGTCGATGTCCAGGCGGTAGCCCCGGATCACGCCGAGCCGTTCGAGGCGCGCGACGCGACTGGTGGCCGTGGGCGTCGAAATCCCGACGCGGCGGGCCAGGGCGGACTTGGACTGCCTGGGGTCGTCGGAGAGCTCGCGGAGCAGCCGGCGGTCGATGTCGTCCAACACGGCGTTTTCCGAATCGGAGCCGGGTGACCGCACGATATTCGGATTTGAAGACATCAGTGGCTCCAGCTATTCGAACGGAAAGCCATCGGTGACCCCGTTGCGGAATCGTAGAGCCATGACCGGGGTCGGTGTGCAGGCAGCGGATTTCGAGGGCGCTCTGGGGTCGCAGCGGGCGGCGTTCGCGGTGCCGCCGGAGGTCGCCTACTTCAACACCGCGAACATGTCGCCGCAGCTGCACGCGGTGCGGGCCGCCGGCGAGGAGGCGCTGCGCCGGCGCGGCCGGCCGTGGGAGATCTCCGCGGGGGACTGGTTCGCCGACGTGGAGCGGCTGCGGGCGCTGTTCGGGCAGCTGGTCGGCGCGGACGCTGAGGGCATCGCGCTGGTCCCGGCCACCAGCTACGGCTTCGCGGTCGCCGCGCGGAACCTGGCGTTGCGGACCGGTGACCGGGTGTTGGTGCTGGCCGAGGAGTACCCGTCGGGCATCTACACGTGGCGGGCGGCGACCCGGGCGGCCGGCGCGGAGATCGTCACCGTGCGCCGCGAACCCGGGCAGACCTGGACCGAGGCCGTGCTCGAGGTGCTCGACGAGCGGGTCAGCGTGGTCAGCGTGCCCGAGGTGCACTGGACGGACGGCGCGCTGGTCGACCTGGCCTCGGTCAGCGCGCGTAGTCACGAGATCGGGGCGCGGCTCGTCGTCGACGGCAGCCAGTCCATCGGCGCGATGCCGTTCGACGTGGCGCGGCTGCGGCCCGACTTCGTCGTGAGCGTGGGCTACAAATGGCTGCTCGGCCCGTTCGGGGTGGCGTACCTGTACGTCGCGGAGCAGCACCGGGGCGGCGAGCCGGTGGAACAGAACTGGATCGTGCGTGACGGATCCGAGGACTTCGCGCGCCTGGTCGACTACCGCGACGAGTACCAGCCCGGCTCGCGGCGCTTCGACGTCGGAGGGCGCACCAAGTTCGAGCTGGTCCCGATGGCCATCGCCGCGCTGCGACAGCTGCACGCCTGGCGGGTCGGCCGGATCGCCGCCGCCCTCGCCCCGCTCACCGCCCGGATCGGCGCACAGGTCGGCGAGCTGGGCCTGGCTGCGTTGCCCGACGATCGGCGCGGGCCCCACCTGCTCGGGGTGAGGCTGCCGGCGGCGCGGCGCGCGGACGTCCTGCCGGCGCTTGCCGAGGCCGGCTGCCACGCCTCCGTGCGCGGCGATTCCCTACGCATCGCCCCGCACCTGCATATCACCGACGCCGACGTCGAGCGCCTGGTCGCAGCCCTGGCCAGCGCCGTCGGACGCTAGGCCGGACGTCGGCCACCAGGCGCTACCTCGCGGGCAGCTCCAGCAGCGCCCGCAACCGATCGTGCGGCAGCCCCGGCGTGCGGTGCCCGTCGCGGCCGACCATGGTCCGCGCGGCGGCGAGCGCGTTGAGCACCGCTTCTTCGACGGCCTGCACAACAGCGGCGTAGAACACGTCCAGCTGGCCCCATGGCACGAACTGCAGCTGCTGGTAACCGGACGCTCCGCCGCTGGGGAACTCGCTGTTCAGTGCCCCGGCGTTGGCCGTGGAGAAGGCCAGGAACAGGTCGCCGGAGAAGTGCGAGCCGGTGGTGCCGGTGCGGGCCAGCCCGAGCGGCACACGGCGGGCGAGTGCCTTGCACTGACCGGGCAGCAGCGGCGCGTCGGTGCCGATCAGCACGATCACGGAGCCTGACCCGGGCGGCGCGAGCCAGCCGACGTCGTCCTCCTCGGGGTTGTCCGCGCCAAGCCGCCGCCCCACCGGCACGCCGGCGACCACGAGCTCGGTGCGCGAGCCGAAGTTGGCCTGCACCAGCGCGCCGACGTGGTAGGTGTCCGCGCCGTAGGTCACCCGCCGCGACGACGTGCCGCTACCGCCCTTGAAGCCGTAGCAGGTCATCCCCGTACCGCCGCCGACCCCGCCCTCCGCGATCGCCCCGCCGGTCGCGGCGTCGATCGCCGCCACGGCGTGCTTGGGCCGGACGTGCGCGCCGTTCACGTCGTTGAGGTAGCCGTCCCAGGTCTCCGCGACCACCGGCAGGTGCCAGCGGTGCCCCAGCTCGGGGCGGCGAGCGACCAGCCAGTCGATCACGCCGCGGTGGCAGGCCCCGACCGCGTGCGTGTTGGTGAGCAGCACCGGCAGTGCCAGCCCACCGCTCTCCTCTAGCCACGCGGTACCGGTCATCTCCCCGTTGCCGTTGAGCGAGAACCAGCCGGCCGCGCACGCCTGGCCGATGCAGTCCCGACCCAGCGGAAGCACCGCGGTGACCCCGGTGCGCACCGGGCCGTGGCCCACCCGCAGCGGCCCCTCGCCCTCGACCAGGGTCACGTGGCCGACCTCGACGCCCGGTACGTCGGTGAGTGTGTTGAGAGCCCCCGGCTCGCCATCCAGATGTATGCCAAGGTCACGAGCCCGCGTCACCGGCTGGCCCCGTCAACGCAGGCGAGCAGGTCGCACCCCGTCGCGGTGGCGGCGTAGCTGAACAGCTGTCGGCTCGCGGTGGCAACACCGAAGGTGGGTACCGCCATCGTCATGTGCAATCCGTATCCGTCCTCGAGGACCACCAGGTTGCGGGCGATCGTGGTCGGGTCGTCGGCCAGCGAGAAGTACCCCAGCGCGGCACCGGCCTCCAGGATCCCGACATACAGCGCGACCTGTCGCTGGCAGAGGTCGATGTAGCGGGCTGCGTACGCCGGGTCCTGCCGGGCGACCGTGCCCAGCTCGTAGAGCAGCCGGCACAGCTCGTCACCGGGACCGGACGGCAGGCCGCTGCGGATCATCGCGACCAGCCGCCGCCGGGGGTCGGTCTCGCCCCGGCCGACCTCGGCACGCGCGGCGCAGAACCGCTCGACCGCCTGGTCCTGCACCTCGCGCAGCAGCTCGCCGAGCGCGGAGAAGTAGTAGAGCACCGAGGCCGGCGCGAGGCCGGCGCGCTTCGCCACGTCGGTCAGCCGCAGCGCGAGCACCCCCTGCTCGACCACGATCTGCCGGGCGGCCTCGACCAGCTCGGCGCGCCGCTGCTCCTGTCGCCTGGGCCGCGCCATGCCGCCAACTATCTCAAAGAGCATTCGACAAAATCAACAATCACCGCAGTACACCTTGACGAACCGGGTGCCTTGATTCTTCAATGTTTGTTCGAAGAACTCCCCGAGGGAGGCACCGTGAGCGAGCACGACAACCCCTCAACCCAGGCAGCGCCGACCACCCCCGGCCAGCCGCGTCGGCTGCACCGGGGCCTACTCGTACTGGGCACCCTGCTGATCACCCTCTCCGCGACCACGCCGGCGTCCTCGGTGTTCATCATCGCGCCGGGGGTGATCACCCAGGCGGGTACGGGCGCGTTCCTGAGCTTCGCGGCCGCCGGTGTGGTGGGGGTCTTCATGGCCTTCGTGTACGCGGAGCTGTCTTCGGCGTTCCCGCTGACCGGGGGCGAGTACGCGATCGTCGGCCGGACCCTCGGGCGGCTGCCCGGGTTCATGGTCATGGTGCTCATCCTGGTCACCCAGCTGCTCATCCTCGCGGTCATCGCGCTTGGCGTCGGCACGTATCTGGAGGTGGTGTTCCCCGGGCTGCCCGGCCCGGTGGTCGCGGCCGTGGTCTGTCTGCTCGCCGCCGCGGCCGCGATCCTCGATATCAAGGTCAACGCCTGGATGACCGGCGTCTTCCTGGCGATCGAGATGCTCGCCCTGGTGGTGCTGTGCGTGCTCGGGTTCTTGCACGCACACCGCTCGTTCGGCGAGCTGCTCAGTCATCCCGTGGTCGCCGAGGGCGGTGGGCTGCACCCGGCCGGGTTCGGGGCCATCGCGACTGCGACCGCCGTGGCCGTGTTCGCCTACAACGGTTACGGCAGCGCGGTCTACTTCGGCGAGGAGACCCGCGACGCGCACCGCAACATCGCCAGGGCCATCCTGTGGGCGCTGGTGATCACCGTGGCGGCCGAGCTGATCCCGGTGACCGCGGTGCTGCTCGGCGCCCCCAGCCTGACCGACCTGTTCAACGCGCCGAACATGCTCGCCTACGTGATCACCTCACTGGGCGGCGGCACGCTGAACACCGTGCTCAGCCTCGGCATCGCGGTGGCGATCATCAACGCGGTGCTTGCGATCCTGCTGCTCACCGCGCGGCTGGTGTTCAGCACGGGCCGGGACCAGGCCTGGCCGCTGCCGGTGAGCCGCGCGCTGGAGTCGGTGCACCCCCGGTTCGGCACGCCGTGGGCCGCCACGGTGGTGTCCGGGGTCGTTGCGGCGGCGGTGTGCTTCGCCGACGAGAACGTGCTGCTGGTCGTCACGGGGACCGCGCTCGTGGTGGTGTACGGCGTGCTGTGCGTGGCCGTGCTCAACGGCCGGCGCACCGGTACCACTGCGCACGGCTCGTACCGGATGCCGCTGTTCCCGCTGCCCCCGCTGCTCGGGCTCGTCGCCCTGGGCTACGTGATCTACGCGAACGCCGCCGACCCCGCGTTCGGCCGCCCGAGCCTCATCGTCACCGCCGTGGTCCTCGTGCTCAGCGCGCTGTACTACCTGCTGCGCCGCCGCCTCCAGGGCGACTGGATACTGCGCGGCCACGAACCCGACCCCCTGGACCCCTGACCGGGCTGCCGGTGCCCGCGGTCCTGCCCGGCCCGGCACGACGCCCATCCGTGAGCTGTGATCGGAACGGGGCCGCCCGGTGGTCGTTATGGCTACCACCGGGTGGGCGAGGGCGGGGGACGGCGTGAGCAAGATCAGAATGGTTGCCGGGCGGCGGCGTGGGTTCCTGCTGGGCGGGACGGTGCTGGCGCTGGTGTTCACGACGGCGTTCTGGGCGACCACGCCGGCTCTGGCGTTCGCCGATGACGACATCACCCAGGAGTACGTCGCGCTCGGGGACTCGTTCGCGGCGGGCCCGCTGATCCTGCCGCAGGAGGAGCTCGACCCCTGCTTCCG
>DATAYB010000355.1:0-2974 GCA_036272795.1 Pseudonocardia sp. | reverse complement strand
GTGACCGCCAGGTCCGACGCGGTCCGGCCGAGGATCACGGCGAGCCGCGACATCGGCAGCGAGCGGAACCGGTCGATCATGCCCTTGGTGAGGTCGTTGGTCAGCCCGAGCGTGGTGAACGCCGAGTTGAAAGCCACGGTCTGCACGAAGATCCCGGCGATCAGGAACTGCCGGTACTCGTCGCCGCCGAGGCTGCCGGCGAACACGTACGCGAACACCAGCACGAACACGATCGGGCTGATCACGGCCCCGAGCAGCAGGTCCGGGTTGCGCTTGATGGTGACCAGGTTGCGCCAGACCATCACGCCCGAGTCGCGGGCTCCGCCCAGCAGCACCGTCATGCGCCGTCCTCCTCTTCGACCCGGCGCCCGGTCAGGGCCAGGAACACGTCGTCCAGTGTCGGGCGGCGCAGCCCGATGTCCAGCACCTGCACCGGCGCCCCGACCGCGAGGTCGGGCTCAGGGCCGGCGGCGTCGAACCGGCGCACCGCCTCCAGCAGCGCCTTCGGCCCGACGTCCACCGCGATGGAGAGCCTGCGCAGCTGCGGGTGCACGGTGGGCTCGCCGACGCCGACCTCGGCGAGCACGGCGCGCGCGGTGGCGATCTGGTCGTCCTCGGCCACCACGAGCTCCAGGCGTTCACCGCCGACCTGCGCCTTGAGCTGGTGCGGCGTCCCTCTGGCGATCACCCGGCCGGCGTCGATCACCGCGATCATGTCGGCCAGCCGGTCGGCCTCCTCGAGGTACTGGGTGGTGAGCAGCACCGTGGCGCCCTCGGCCACCAGCTCGCCGACCACGTCCCACGTGTCCTGCCGGCCGCGCGGGTCCAGCCCGGTGGTCGGCTCGTCGAGCACCACGACGGCGGGCTCGGCGATCAGGGCGCCGGCCAGGTCGAGCCTGCGGCGCATGCCACCCGAGTACTCCTTCGCCGGCCGGCCCGCCGCCTCCGTCAGCTCGAACCGCTCCAGCAGCGCGTTCGCCCTGGCCTTCGCGTCACGCCGGGCCATCCCGTACAGCCGCGCGACCATGTAGAGGTTCTCGTAGCCGGTCAGGTTGTTGTCGACGGCGGCGTACTGACCGGAGAGCCCGATGCGCCGACGTACCGCATCGGGCTCCCCGGTCACGTCGTGCCCGGCGACCCAGGCACGCCCGCCGTCGGCCCGCAGCAGGGTGGTCAGGATGCGGACCGTGGTCGTCTTGCCGGCGCCGTTGGGCCCGAGCAGCCCGAGCACCGTGCCGGTCGGGATCTCCAGGTCGACGCCGTCCAGGGCACGGGTGCTGCCGAAGGTCTTGACCAGGCCTTCGGCCCGTACCGCGAGCCCTGCCGGACCCGCCGAGGGAGTCGAGTGCGCCACCGCCGCGCCCGTCAGCTCGAGCTGTTCGACGTCAGGGGCGGGGTCAGGGGCCGGGTGAGAGTCACCGGCAGGCTCTCCAGCCCGCGTAGCGCCACACCCGGCGCCCGGTACGTCGGCTGGCCAGCCGGCCGGAGCTCCGGGAACCGCCGCAGAAGCATCGGGAACAGCACGGTGGCCGACAGCCGGGCCAGGTGCGCTCCGAGGCAGTAGTGCGCGCCCCCGCCGAAGCTGAGCCCGCTGCTCGGCGGCCGTGTGATGTCGAACCGCTCCGGGTCCTCGACCAGCGCGGAGTCGCGCAGCGCCGAGGCGACCAGGCCGAGCAGGATGCTGCCCTCGGGGATCGTCTCCTCGCCCACCGTGACCTCGGTGCGCGCGGCCCGGAACATGATCTGGACCGGCGGCTCGCAGCGCAGGATCTCCTCGGTCGCGAGGTCGGCGAGCTCGGGCTCCTCCCGCAGCAGCCGCGCCTGGTCCGGGTTGTCCAGGAACAGCTGCAGGCCGAGCCCGATCAGGCTGACCGGCGAGTCGAAGCCCGCGCTGAACAGCAGCACGAGGCTGCTGAGCAGCCGGTCGGTGTCCTCACCGCACGCCTCGGCCAGATCGGTGATCATGTCGTCCTGTGGCTCGCGCCTGCGCAGTGCGCCGAGCTCGGCCAGTTCCTTGCGCATCTGCTCGCCGTACTCGGCGGCCTGCTGACGCTGCGCGGGCGAGGGCGCCAGCTCCAGCGTCGCGCCGCTCTGCCGCGCCAGCCAGCCCAGCCGGATGGCCTGGTCGTCGGGCATGCCCATCAGCCGGCCGATGACCAGCGCGGAGTAGGGCACCCCGAGGTCGCGCTCGATGTCCACCGTGGCGCCGTCCGCACCCAGCTCGGCGAGCCGGTCGAGCAGGGTCTCGGCGACCTCCACCATGGCCTCGCGCCGGCGTGCCGTGCGGCGCGGCGAGAAGTGCCTGGCGAACATGGCCCGGTCCAGCCGGTGCTCGGTCCCGCTGTGGAAGGCCATCGAGTCGAACAGGCTGCGGGCCAGGCCCTGCTCCTTCCAGGTCGGGTTCGTCTCGTGGAAGTGCGCCTCGGTGAGCGGCCCGATGTTGTCGTCGCGCAGCATGGCGGCGCACTCGGCGTACGAGGTGACCAGGTAGCGCGGCGCCACGCCGGGGAACACCACCGGCACGACCGTGCCGATCTCGCGCAGCCGTGCGTAGGCCGGGTACGGGTTCGGCTCGGGGTTCGGCCGGACCATCCGCAGGAACAGCCGCTTCGCCTCGTTGCTGGTCGAGCGGGCCGGGACCTCGGTGCGGGTCGGGACCTCGGTGCGGGCCGCCGGCTGGACTCGTTGAGCCGGCTCGGTCCGGTCTGGCCGGGGTAGGGCCTCGGGGCGTGGCGCGGTGTCGGTGCCGGTCCTCGGGGCAGGGGCGCCGCCCGGCCGGAGTGCCCGTGCGGTGCCCGGTGTTGCGCGTCGGGGCGCGATGTCGAGGACGTCGGGCCGGGTCACGGCCACTGCTGACGGGTTCATGCCCGGACCTCCGAGACGGTCTGCTGGGCCGGCGCGGGGTGGCGCGCCCAGAAGTCGAGCAGCACCTCGAGCGTCCGTTCGGGCGCCTCGATGCTGGGGCTGTGCGCTG
>DATAYB010000354.1:0-5547 GCA_036272795.1 Pseudonocardia sp. | reverse complement strand
ACGCTGTGGCTGCCCCCGGTGAACGGACCGGCGCGGCCCTGGACCCGGGAGGACTCGCTCCCGGCCGACCCCCACGACTTCACCTTCGCGCTGCTCTCCGACCGCACCGGACTGGCCCGCGCCGGGGTCTTCGAGCGAGCGGTCGAGACCCTCAACTGGCTGTACCCCGACTTCGTCGTGCAGATCGGCGACGGCATCGAGGGCTACACCACCGACGAGTCCGAGCTGGCCGCCCAGTGGACCGAGTTCGACAAGATTGTCGACGGCCTGGAACGGCCACTGTTCCGCGTCGTCGGCAACCACGACGTCAGCAACCCGGTGATGCGCGAGGACTGGCTGCGCCGGCACGGGCTGCTGCACTACCACTTCCGCTACGCCGACACGCTCTTCCTGGTCATCGACACCTGCGACCCGCCCCAGTCCCTGGAGGAGGTCGCCGGCGACCTCACCCCCGAGCGGCTGGCCGAACTGCACGCCCGCGTCGCCACCGACCCGGACGGGGTGCGCGAGGAGTTCGAGGCGCTCGGCGACTGGGAGTCGACCCAGCCCGCGGCCATCTCCGAGGAGCAGATCGCCTACTTCGAGAGGGTGCTGGCCGAGCACTCCGACGCACGCTGGACGTTCCTGTGCATGCACATGCCGGCCTGGCAGGGCGACGGGCACCCCGCGCTCGAACGCCTCTACGCCGCGCTGGGTGAGCGCCCGTTCACCGCCTTCGCCGGCCACATCCACAACTACCAGCGGCGGATCATCCGGGGCCGCGACCACATCCGGCTGGGCCCGACCGGCGGCGCCTGGGTCCGCACCGGCGACATCGGCAACTTCGACCACGTGACCCTCGTCCGTATGACCCCCGAGGGCCCGAAGATCGCCAACCTCGTGCTGGACGGCCTGCTGGGCGTCGACGGCGGCACCTATCCCCCGAGCTCCACCCCGCCCTCCACACCGAAAGGCCGGCCATGACCGCCACCCTCGACCACCGGTTCACCGCCCGCGACGACCTCATGCACGATGTGTCCCACCGGGGGCCGCACGCCCGGGAGAGCCTGCTGTGGACCGCGCCACTGCCGGACGAGCAGCTGCTGGTCTTCGCCTACCTGTGGCGGGAGGCGGGCGAGAAGTGGGGCCGGTTCGTGTTCGTCGGCGGGACGGACATGTCCACCCCTGAATTCGTGTCCTTCTCCGACGACGTCGAGTTCTCCGGTGAGAACCTGGACGACTGCGCCGCCGGCGGCCTGCGGCTGCGCCAGCCCGAGCCGCTGCGGGTGGCCGAGCTGGGTTTCGACTCCGACGAGCTGAGCCTGGACCTGCGCTTCGAGGGCATCCACGACCCGTTCAGCTGGCACGACAACGCCGACGGCTGCCCCGACTGGGTGGCCGACAACCGCTACGAGCAGTGCTGTCTGGTCTCCGGCACGGTCACCGTGGGCGAGCGGAGGATCGAGGTCTCACGCAGCGGCGGGCACCGCGACCACTCCTGGGGCGTGCGGGACTGGCGCATGCTCCAGCACTGGAAGTGGATCAACGCCACGTCCGAGGACGGCAGCTCCCTGCACGCCATGATCATGGACGTCAAGGGCGAGCGGCTGGTCAACGGCTACATCAACCGCGACGGGCTGCTGTCACCGATCGCCAAGGCGGAGGCCCACGCTCAGCTGGACGACCACCTCGTGCATCGCGCCGTCACCGGCGAATTCGTGGACGAGGCCGGTCGACGCATGGCGCTGAACTCCACCTATGCCGCCGGCTGGTCGATGCCGATTCAGCACCTGCTGCTGAACGAGATCGGCATGTCGGGAACGCTCGACGGGGTACCCGCGGTGGTGCATGTCGAGCTGGGATGGCCAGCCGACTACGTCCACCAGCTCACCCGCCCGAGCGCTTGATCAACGAAGCGCTGCTGTGCCCGGCCGGTCGCCGCTCAATCTGACACACACCCACCGTCTGGTGCGCGTTTTCGGCGCTCCCAGCGGTTCAACCCCGGTCATAGCATGCTGACGCGGCCTCCAGCAGTCCCCGGACGAGCTCAGGATCGGCGTAGAAGGGGTCGGCGTCGGCCTCGGTGACGGTTCGACGGCGGTTGTACTCGAAGAGCACGGCAAGCTTGAACAGCTGGAACGCCTCGTACCACGGCAGCGGGGACAGGTCCCGGCCGGTCGCGTCGGCGTAGCGGCGTGCGAGGCTCTCGCGCGTCGGGAATCCGTCCTCGCGGGTGGCCTTGGACAGCGCCGTGAGCGCGTGCAGGGGCTCGTCGGGCACGGCGTAGGTGACCAGGGTGTAGGCCAGGTCGGCGAGCGGGTCGCCGATCCCGGCCAGTTCCCAGTCGAGCACGCCCAGCATCCGCGCGGGCGGACGTGGGGCGAGCATGACGTTGCCCAGCCGGTAGTCGCCGTGCAGCAGCGCGGGCTCACCCCCGGTCGGCATGGTGGCCCGCAACCGGTCACGCAGCTGGCCGAACGGTTTCGGCAGGGATCCGTCCGGTTCGGCCACGAGCCGGGGCAGACGGTCGAGCTGGCGCTGCAGGAATCCGTCCGGGCGTCCGAGGCTGCGGAGGGCCTCCGCCCGCCAGTCGACGGCGTGGATCGCCACGAGAGTATCCAGGAACGCCTCGGCGACCTCGCCACGCACGGCGGGGCGGTCCAGCTCCGGGGGCAGGCCGTCCGCGCCGATCACGCCGTCCAGGTGCTGCATGACGTAGCACGGAACGTCCATGACCTCGCCTGCCTCCGCGACCGCCAGTACCGCGGGCACGGGGACGTCGGTGCCGGCCAGCGCGGTGAGGATCCGCGCCTCGCGCAGCATGTCGTTGGCGCCCGGTGGCAGCGGGGGCGGCGGTGGGCGGCGCAACACCAGGGTGGGCTGGTCACCGGTGATCGCGTAGGTGAGGTTGGAGTGACCGTCGCCGATCCGCCGCAGGCTCATCGGGCCCGACCAGATGCCTGCGCTCCGCAGCCAGCTCCGGAGCCTCTCGCTGTCGAACGGCAGGTCGGTCGGAGTCCGCGTGCAGGTGTCCTCGGCGTTCATGTCCGGGTTCCGACGAGGTGCGCGACATAGGAAGCCGGCCACTGGGTCTCGAACTGGCCCCAACCGGGTTCGCCGTCGATGGTGGCACGGCAGGCCGCCTCGTTCAGCACGGTGTCCGAGCCGACCGGGAGCGCCACGGTGCCGTAGCGCTGCATCTCCAGCTCGGTCGTGGCACCGGTGTCGTCGACGAGGGTGGCGTGCAGGGTACGGCTGGTCATGTCGTCGTCGTAGGTGGCGCGGCACCGGGCGTCGACGAGGGCCCGGGGTTCGCCGTCGCGCAGCACGTAGCCGTTGGTGCCGGTCTCGCCACGCACCACCCACTGGAACAGGTTCAGGCCGGCCCCGCCGGGAGTCTGCGCCACCGCCCACTTCCAGTGTTGGGGCATCCGCCAGTTGCGCCGGCCCCAGGAGTGGTCGCGGTGCGCGGGTTGGTCGAAGGCGATGACCCGGTCACCCAGGCGCAGCTCACCGCGGGCCTGTCCGGTCTGTTCGAAGCGGTTCTGGGCCATGAACCGGGGGCAGCCGGCGGGGTTGCGGGTGAAGTCGAAGGCCCCGTGGCTGCCGGTGAACTCATAGCTCAGATCGAGCGGTCCGCCGCTGAACCGCAGCCGGGCGGTGCGCAGCGGCTCGAGGTGCTCCAGGTGCAGCCCGGCGATGGTCCAGTCGTCGAAGTCGGCGTCGCCCATGTCGATGCCGTGCTCGACCTCGAACACCAGCGGCTTCTCCCCCGGCCCCCAGGCGGTGACCAGGCGGCCGGCGATCCCGCGGTGGTCGACCCAGGTATAGACGAACACCCCGAGGTCGTGATCGGGCAGCATCAGGTTGAAGTAAAGGCTGTCGCGGCCCTTGTCGTCGGCCACCGGCCGGTGTCGCAGGTCGTCGGTCGGCAGTAGGGCGCTGGCAGTGGTCGCGCCGCTCAGCAGGGTCGCGGGCACGGAGTCGTCAGGCATAGAGATCCTCGATGATGGGCTGGTAGTGGGTCTCGATCTCGCGGCGTTTGAGCTTGGCGGTGGGGGTGAGTAACTCGCCCCCGACCGGCCAGTCGTGGTCAAGGACTGCGTAGCGCTTGATCTGTTCCACGCGCGCCAGGCGTTCATTGCCGGCCGCCACCGCCGCCGCCACGGCCTCGCTCACCTCGGCTGCCCGGGTCCACGCCGCGTGGTCGCCGGCGGCGAGGCGGTGCTCGCGGGCGAACGCGCTGAGGTACTCGCGGTCGAGGACGATCAGTGCGACGTTGTACGGGCGGCGGTCACCAATGGCGATGACCTGGGAGATCAGCGGCCGGCCGCCCTTGATGGCCTGCTCGATGTTGGCCGGGGACATGTTCTTACCGGCGCTGTTGATGATGAGGGCCTTCTTGCGGTCGACGATGCGCAGGTAGCCGTCCTCCGACAGCTGGCCGATGTCCCCGGTGCGCAGCCACCCTGACTCGTCGAACGCCTCGGCGGTGCGCTCCGGGTCGCGGAAGTACCCGGCGGTGACGGTCGGACCCGCTACCAGGACCTCGCCGTCGTCGGCCAGCCGGATCCTCATGGTCGGGAACGGCCGGCCGGCGGTGCCCAGCCGGATCCGCTCCGGGGGGCTGCACGATCCGATGATCGACTCGGAGCAGCCGTAGAACTCGTTGATCGGCAACCCGATCGCGGTGAGCTCCTCCAGCATCTCCGGCGAGCTGGGCGCTCCGGCGACCGCGACGAAATGGGCCTGGTCCAGCCCGGTCAGCTCGGCGTACGGCCGCAACAGGTCCGCGTGCTCGGCACCGGCCGGAGCGCCGCCGCGGATCTCGGTCACGCGGGCGGCGAGCGCGGCGCGGACCTGGTCGCGGTCGGGTGAGTCGCTGATCGCACCGTGCACCGAGGTGAGCATCTTCTCGTAGATCCGAGGGACGCCGAAGAACCTGGTCGGGCGCACCGCGAGCAGCGCCGAGGGCAGTTGGGAGAGGTCGCGCAGCGAGGTGACCTCATAGCCGTACACGAACGCGGCGTAGTGCCCGAACAGTCGCTCGGCCACGTGCGCCATCGGCAGGTAGGAGATGGCCCGGTCACGCTCGGTGGTGGCGAAGCGCCGCCGCATCGCGTCCAGGGCCGCCAGCAGCGCCCCGTGCCGGAACTGCACGCCCTTGGGCGGACCGGTGGTGCCCGAGGTGTAGACCAGCGTGCACAGGTCGTCGCGCCTCACCTCGGCGGCGATGGTGGAGGCGTCGAAACCGGCCGGCCCGCTCGCCTCCAGGGCGGCAAGGCTCAGCTCACCGGCCGCCGCCCCGGACTCCTCGATCACCACCAGGTGCTCCAGGGCGGCGCAGCGGGCGCGCAGCTGGCGGGCCTTGTCGGCCAGCGCCGACTCGGCGATCAGCACGCGGGGCTGGGCGTTGGCCAGGATCTCCTCGAGTTGGCCCACAGCCGAGGTGGCGTACAGCGACACCGGTACCGCGCCGAGCAGCAGTGCGCCCATGTCGACGACGTGGAACTCCATGCGGGTGCCCATCAGCAGCGCGACCCGGTCACCGCGACGCACACCCAGTCC
>DATAYB010000353.1:0-8379 GCA_036272795.1 Pseudonocardia sp. | reverse complement strand
GATCGACGTCAACCATCTGACGTACCAGCTCGCGAGGGCCGAGCATCTGCTGGAACAGCGGCTCGACCATGCCCTGGACCAGGTGGGTCTGACCTTGCGGCAGTTCACCGTGCTCGCCCACGTGGGCCGGGCACCGGGGCTGAGCCGGGCCGACGTCGCGCGCCTGCTGCTCACCACGCCACAGGCGGTGGGCGGCCTGGTGCAGCGGTTGGTGGCTGCCGGGCTGATCCAGCGGGCGGCCAGCAGTCCCGGCCTGCCGATCGGGCTGACGCTCACCCCTGCCGGTGAGCAGGCGCTGCGCCGCGCCGCGCCGATCGCCAGGGAGGCCGAGAACACGGCGGTCGCGGCGGTCGCCGAGGACGAGCGGCGCCGGGTCGGCGTGGTGCTCGACCAGCTGATCACGGAGCTCTGCCGCTAGCGCCTCTCGGCTCACCGCCGCCGCAGCCGCGGCCCGCCACCGCAAGCGCAGCCGCAGCTCGCCGCCGCCCGCAGCAGCAACAGCCGCACAGACCGTGTACCCACAGCACAGACTGTGCACGGTCTGTGCTGTGGGTACACGGTCTGTGCGGTGTGGCTTGTGCGCGCGCCCGTACCGCTGGCCGCTGATCTGGGCAGCCGGTAGGAACCAGGACCTGGTCCGGTGTGCGAGCGCCTGGCTGGCAGTGGGCGGCGTCCCCGACGAGCGCGGTGCGGCCCTGGTACGGCGGGTCGAGGTGCACCTGGCTGATCGTGTCGAAGTACAGGTGCGCTGGCCGCCGGGGTGCCGCACGGTGAGGCCGGGGTCGCGGTGTTCTCCCTGCAGTACTACGTCCTCGGCCAGACCATCGAGGAGCAGGCGCGCCACCGCGCCACCGCCTGTACCCCCGGTCGCGCCACCGGTGGGCCCGCCGGAGTTCGGCGAGATCACCTCGGTGGTGGCGGCCTGGGACACCCTCGGCGCCGACGACCGCTTCGGGTACGGGCTGGACCTGTTCCTGCGCGGCCTGCGCGACCGGTACCCGCCCGGGCAGACCCCGCCCGCGCGAACCCCGCCCGCCTCGACCCCCTAGACGTGGCCGGCGACCGCGCCGAACTGGCCGGCCAGCCGCTGGTCGGCGACCTCGCCGAACACCTCACCGAAGACACCGAGCAGCGTGTCCGCGAAGCCAGCGGCGTCGGGGAACAGCGCGCTGTCCGCGGTGACGCCGACCCCCAGCACCTCACCCCAGCTCAGGTAGCCCACGGCGAGCCCGACACCGTCGGCCAGCGGCAGCACCGGGTAGACGGAGGTGATCTGCGCGCCGAGTACGCGCAGCTCCCGCCGCCAGCTCGGCAGCACCGAGGCGATCAGACCGAAGAACCGGCCGCCGTAGACCAGGCTGCCGAGCCGGGCCGGCAACGCGCCCTGCAGCCGCCCCATCGTCAGCACGGCGAGCCGGGCGGCCACCGAGTGGCCCGCCCTGAGCCCGTCCAGCGCCTCCGCCACCTCGGCGATCCGCTCGCGCACCGCCATCTCGCCGACCGGCAGGTCGAGCAGCACCGCGGCCGGGTCGTTGCCCGGTGCTTCCGGGCCGGCCGCCCAGCCGGCGGGGCCGCGCCGCACCCGGTTTGCGGTCGACGGCACCAGGGTGCGCAGCCGGCCGTTCGCGCCACCCACCGGGTTGCCGACCAGACCGCCGTGCCGGTGCAGCGCCTCGCCGAGCAGGCCCAGCAACAGGGCGGTGGTACTGGTGCCGAGCTGCCTGGCGAGCGCACGGACCCCGGCCGCCGGCAGCCGGATCAGCGCGTAGCGCCGCCGCGAGCTGCTCGCGCGGGGCGCCTCGAGGGCGGTGCGACCGGCGGTGACCAGCCTGACCAGGCCCCGGGACAGCCGCCGCGCCAGCCGCGCCCCGGCCCGGGCACGGGCACCGCCCCCGGCCTCCGGTACCGCGCGCAGACCGGGCGCCGGCCGGTCGGACAGCAGCCCGGCCAGCGTCGCGGTGACCACGAGGCCGTCGCCGAGCGCGTGGTGCAGCTTGGCCAGCACGGCGGTCCGGCCGGCCCCATCGCCGACGTCGCGCAGTACCTCCAGCTGCCAGGGCGGCCGGTCGACCGGCACCGGGGCGTCGAAGAACTCCCGCACCGCCTCCGCCCAGCTCGTCCCGTCGCCTGCGCCGACCACCCGGGAGGTGATCTGCCGGCTCGCGTCCAGCTCGTCGGCGACCAGCCAGCGGGGTCGCCGGCCCGGCCGCGTCCACAGCCGCCTGCGCAACAGGGGCAGCTGGTCGGCCCTCGCCGCCAGGCGGGCGCGCAGGCCCACGGCGATCCGCTCCGGGTCCAGCGCGGCCGCCTCCGCCGGGTTGAGCAGGGCGACCGCGCCGACCTGCTGCGGCACCTCGGCGGTGGCGGCGGCCACGTACAGGGCGTCGGCGGCGGCCAGCGGGCGGCTACCCCGGTGGCGGGTCAGCGTGGGCAACGCGGCGACCTCGGCGGTGAAGTCCAGCGCGCCGGCGTGCTCGGCGGCCCGGCGTTCGGCGGCGAGCCGGGACCCGGGCGTGCCGACCAGCTCGCGCAGCGTGGCGGTGAGCTCGCCGGCGTCGGCGCAGACCCGGCCGAGGCCGGCACGTTCCATCAGTGCGGCGTTGGCCCTGCCGTGCCCGGCGGCCGGCTCGAACAGCAGCACCGCCCTCCCGGTGGCCACCGCCTCCAGCGCGGTCGCCCCGCCTGCACCGGTGATCACCACGTCGGCCGCCGAGGTCAGCTCGGGCAGCCGGTCGGGCCGACCCAGCGGCAGCAGCCGGTCGGCCGGCTCGCCCAGCGCGATCAGCCCGTGCCGCAGTACCTCGTTCTGCCCGCAGGCCACGACGACGCAGAACGCGGGGTCGGCGTCCAGCGCGGCGTCCACCGCCCGCCGCACCGAGCCGGCGCCGAGCGCGCCCCCGGACACCAGCGCCACGGGGCGTCCGACCGGCAGCCCCAGCGCGGCGCGCGCCGCGGCGCGCTCGGCGCCGTCCACCGGGTGGAACGCGGAGATCACCGGGGGTGCACCGACGGCCGCGCGTGCGTCCGGGCGGGACCGCCAGAGGGCGAACAGGCTGGGCTCGCTGGCCACGTAGTGCAGGTCGATCTCGGCGTACACGGCGAGCGGGTGCGGCGCGAAGTCGGCGACGATCGCCGCGACCGGCACCTCGAGCCGGCCCCGGCGGCGCAGCCAGTCCAGCCCGCTGGTACCGAGCGGGTAGGTGGACACCACCAGGTCCGGGTGGAACCCGTCGACCACGGGGCGCAGCGCCCGGCCGGCCAGAGCCCCAGTAACCCGGCGGGTCGCGTCGGCGAACCACACGCGGCGGCACAGCTCGCGGTAGCCGAGGTCGGACAGCCACGGCAGGCGGCGCCCCTCCAGCCGGCGCAGCGCGGGCCCGGTCACCCGGCCCATCGCGTCCAGCACGTCCACGCGGCGGATCTCGCAGTCCGGCCACAGCCGGGCGGCGCGCTCCTCGACGGCCGCGGCGCTACCAGCGTGGCGCCCGGGCCCGACCGCCGCGCTGACCACCAGCAAACGGCTGGGCGCGGCCTGCTCGGCCAGCCCGCTGGGCGAGGTGGTGGAGACGGTCAGGCGCCCCCGACCGGAGGTCACCGGCCGGCCTGTGAGGGAAGGAGGTCGGCCAGCCGCGAGTCGGCCGCTGAGTACACCGTCTTGTTCCCCTCCGACCACGCGCAGCACCCGGATCAATTTCAGTATGGCCCCCACCATCCCCCGGCGCCCGCCAATCGCCCGACCGAGCCAGGCACCACCGCGCTCAACAGCAGAGTTTCATGCAGAGACCCCGTATGATCCCCTCATGAGGCGGACCTCTTTCGCGAACTGGCCGTGCTCCATCGCGCGCACCATGGACCTGCTGGGCGACTGGTGGACCCCGCTGGTGCTGCGCGAGGCGTTCTACGGCTTCCGGCGGTTCGACGAGTTCCAGCGCGAGCTGGGCATCGCGCGCAACACGCTGGCCGACCGGCTGCGGCGGCTGGTCGACGAGGGACTGATGGAGAAGCAGGCCTACCAGTCCGACCCGGTGCGCCACGACTACGTCCTCACCGAGAAGGGTCGCGACTTCTTTCGTGTGACCGCCGCGATGGCCGCCTGGGGCGACCGCTGGCTGGCCGGCGAGGCCGGCCCGCCGATCACCCTGTACCACCGCACCTGCGGCCACGACACCCACGCCGAGGTGGTGTGCGCGCACTGCGGCGAGCCGCTGCGGGCCGAGGACACCGTGTCCCGGATGGGCCCCGGCTACCCGCCCCGGCTGGCCGAGCGCCCGGACGTGGCCCGCCGGTTCGCCAGGTCCGACGAACGCGCGGCCCAACCCGTCGAGCACGACGTCACCGAAAGCGCCGGGGAGCCGGCCGCCCCGTAGTGGGAAACAACCGGTCTGACGGTACGGAGTGGCATCGGCCGCTCCGCGTTGACTTATAGGTCTATCTACGCAACTCTGGTGCTCAGAGCCCCGATGACGAGGAGATGTGGCCCAGATGGAGTGGACCGGAGCGCGCTACGCCGACAAGCCGAACGTCGAGGTCGAGACGTTCATCGATGCCTCTCCGGCGTCCGTCTGGGCGTTTGTCGCCGATGTCTCCCTGATGCCGTCGATGAGCCCCGAGCTGCAGCGCGTCGAGTGGCAGGACGGCGCGACCGGCCCGAGCCTCGGCGCCACCTTCATCGGCTACAGCAAGCACGAGGCGCTCGGCGAGTGGCACACCACGTCGACCGTCGTCGAGTACGAGCCGGAGCACGTGTTCGGCTGGGCGGTGGAGGACCCCGAGCACCCCACCGCGATCTGGCGGTTCACCCTGGAGCCGAAGGACAGCGGCACGACGCTGCGCCAGTGGATGCAGATGGGTCCGGCGCGCTCGGGGCTGAGCTTCGCGATCGACCGGATGCCGGAGAAGGAACAGAAGATCGTCTTCGTCCGGATGCGCGAGTTCGAGACCAACATGGCCGGCACCCTGGCCGCGATCAAGGAGCGCGTCGAGGGCGCGAACGCCACCAGCTCGGCGAACGTCTGATGCGCGCCGCCACCACCGTCGAGGCCTCCAACCGGGGCAGCTGGCGGGACACGCTGACCTTCGTGCTGGAGGCCGAGAAGCTCGGCCTGGACATCTGCTTCGTCGCCGAGGCCTGGGGCTCCGACGGGCCGTCGGCGCTGGGCTACTACGCGGCACGCACCGAGCGGATGCTGCTGGGCTCCGGGATCATCCAGCTGGGCACCCGCACCCCGGTGGCCATCGCGCAGACCGCGATGACGCTGTCGGAGATGTCGCAGGGCCGCTTCCTGCTGGGCCTCGGCGCGTCCGGCCCGCAGGTGATCGAGGGCCTGCACGGGGTGCCGTTCGCCAAGCCACTGACCCGGATGCGGGAGACCGTGGACATCATCCGGCAGGTGTTCGCCGGTGAGAAGGTCAACTACTCGGGCAGCCAGCTCCAGATCCCGCTGCCGGGCGGCGAGGGCAAGCCGATGCGGCTGTCCATGGACGCCAACCCGGACATCCCGATCTACCTCGCCACCATCTCGCCGAAGACGCTGGAGCTGACCGGCGAGATCGCGGACGGCTGGCTGGGCACCAGCTTCGTGCCGGAGGGCGCCGCCGCGTACTTCAACCCGCTGGACGCCGGACTCGCCAAGGCCGGCCGCAAGCGCACCGACCTGGACATCTGCCAGGGCGCCGAGGTGGCCTTCGCCGAGGATGAGGACGCGCTGCGCGGCATGGTGGCCAGCCGCAAGAAGGAGCTGGCGTTCAGCCTCGGCGGCATGGGCTCCGCGCAGACGAACTTCTACAACGGCGCGTACAGCCGGCAGGGCTGGGCCGAGGTCGCCGCCGCCGTCCGCGAGCGCTGGCAGAGCGGGGACCGGGACGGCGCGGCCGGGCTGGTCACCGACGACATGGTGCTGGGCACGACGCTGATCGGCACCGAGGACATGGTGCGCGACCGGCTGCGGGTCTGGCGCGACGCCGGCGTGGACACCGTCCGGCTCTACCCCAACGGCGACACCGTGGACGCGAAGCTGGCCACCCTCGGCCGCGCCCTGGACCTGCTCCGCGCCCTGTAACCGAGACCCTGACGGGAGCCACCGGTGACCGCACCGAAGTCCGAGCAGAACAGCACAGACTGGCACAAGACCGCGTGCAGCCTGTGCTACCTCAACTGCGGGCTGGAGGTGCAGCTGGACGGCCGGGCGATCACCAGGGTGCGCGGTGACAAGGCGCACCCGCGCTCGGCCGGCTACCTGTGCCAGAAGGCGCAGCGGCTGACCTGGTACGGGAACCACGGCGACCGGCTCACCACCCCGCTGCGCCGGCTCCCAGGTGGCGGCCACGAGCCGGTGGACTGGGACACCGCGCTGCGCGAGATCGCGGCGAAGCTGCACGAGGTGCGCGACGCGGACACCGAGGCCGGCCGCCCCGGCTCGTTCGGTTACGTCGGCGGCGGCGGCCAGGGCAACCACTCCGGCGGCGCCTACGGGCTCGCGCTGATGCACTGGATGAACGCGACCCGGTACTTCAGCGCGCTCTCGCAGGAGAAGACCGGGGACTTCTGGGTCAACGGCGGGATGTTCGGCTCGCAGAGCTGCCACACCTCCGAGGGCGTCGAGGAGTGCGACCTGCTGCTCGTGCTCGGTTGCAACCCGTGGCTGGCGCACGGCTTCAGCAACGCCCGGCACGCGATCAACGAGATCAAGAACGACCCCGACCGCAAGATGATCGTGATCGACCCCCGGCGCACCGAGACCGCCGACGTCGCGGAGCTGCACCTGCCGCTGCGCCCGGGCACCGACGCCTACCTGCTGGCCGCGATCCTGGCAATGGTCATCGAACGCAACGGGGTCGACGAGGAGTTCCTGGCCGCGCACACCGAGGGCTACGCAGAGGTCGCCGAGGTGCTGCGCGCGGTGCCGGTGGACGAGTGGATCGCGGTCGCCGAGGTGGACCGCGCCGACGTGGTCCGCGCGGTGGACATGATCCTGGCCGCGGAGGCAATGACCGTGCGGGTGGAGCTCGGCATCCAGCAGGGCCGCCACTCCACCCTGAACAGCTACCTGGAGAAGCTGCTCTACCTACTGACCGGCAACTTCGGCCGCGCCGGCACGAACAACCCGCACTCCTGGCTGGTGCCGCTGTTCAACCACTCGCGCGGCGAGCGCTCCGACGTCACCGGGTTCGAGTACATCGCCGGGATGCTGCCGACGAACACGCTGGCCGAGGAGATCCTGACCGACCACCCCAACCGCATGCGGGTGCTCTGGGTCGAGTCGTCCAACCCCGCGAACACGTACGCCGACACCACCTCGGTCGAGCGCGCCATCGCCGAGTGCGAGCTGTCGGTGGTGGTCGACATCGCCTACACCGAGACCGCCGCGCTCGCCGACTACGTGCTCCCCGCCGCCTCGCAGCACGAGAAGTGGGAGTACACCCTCTTCAGCTTCGAGTTCCCGACGAACTACTTCCAGATCCGCCGGCCGCTGCTGGACCCGCTGCCGGGCACCCTGGTCGAGGCGGAGATCTACAGCCGGCTGTTCGAGGCGCTCGGCGTGCTGCCGGGCGCCGAGGAGCTGGCCGCGCTCACCGAGCTCGCCCGCGCCGACCGGGCCCAGCTGATGCCGGCCGCCAGCAGGCTGATGAAGAGCAACCCAGAGCTGGCCGCGATCGTTCCGGTGCTGCTCTACCGGACACTCGGCGAGACGCTGCCCGAGAGGGCCGCCCCGATGGCACCGCTGTGGGCCGGCTGCCACCGCGCTGCGAAGGTGATGCCGGTGCAGGTACGACGGGCACTGGGTACGGCGGCGTCCGGGGCCGCCCTCGGTGAGGAGCTGTTCGACCGGATCATCGGCAGCCCCAGCGGCACGGCGTTCAGCATGCACACCTACGAAGAGGGCTGGGACCTGGTCCGGCGGGACCGCATCCAGCTGGCCGTGCCGGAGCTGCTGACATGGCTGCAAGAGCTGGACCCCGATACCGAGCGGCCCGACCCGGAGTACCCGTTCTCGCTGGTCAACGGGCAGCGGCGGTCGCACAACGCCAACCAGATCCTGCGCGCGCCGGCGTGGCGTCGGACCGACCCGGAGGGCGCGCTGCGCGCCAGGGCGGCGGACCTCGCCTCGGTGGGCGTGGACCCCGGCGACTGGGCGGCGGTGATCACTCCGATCGGCCGGATCGTCGTGCGCGCCGAGGCGGACGAGAGCATGCGCCCGATGCAGCTCGCGCTGCCGCACGGCTTCGGCATGTCCTACCCGGACGGCCGGGGCGGGCGGGTCACCAACGGGCCCCGGATCAACGTGATCACCGACGCTGCCGACCGCGACCCGATCGCCGGTACCCCGCACCACAAGGACATGCCGGTCCGACTGGAGCCGGCGACGGAGTCCGAGCAGG
>DATAYB010000352.1:0-2066 GCA_036272795.1 Pseudonocardia sp. | reverse complement strand
TCACGTCGGCGGGCGGCCGCGCCGGGGGCTCCGGCACCTCCGATGGCAGCCGCAGCTCCGGGGCGAGGTGCGTCTGCGGCACCCGGCGGTTCAGCCTCGGCTCACTGTTGTCGCCCGCGCTGTCGGCTCCGGCGCCGTTGGCTCCCGCGCTGTTGGTTCCCGCACCGTTGGCTTGGGCACCGTTTCCGCCGGCTCCGTTGCCGCCGGACCGCTCGGGCTGCCGGACCGTGGTCCGCGACGGCGCGGGGTCGGCCGGCCGCGCACGGGGCGGGTTGGACCTCGGGTACGGGACCGGGCGGACCGCGGGTGACGGCTCGGCCCAGGCGTCGGCCCGGGGCTCGGCCGGCTCGCCGTGCGACTCGTGCCGGATCGCGTCCAGTGCCCGGTCGGCCCGCTCGCTCGGCGTCCACCAGCCGGTCCACCCCGGGGCCGACGGCGGCGCCAGCGGGACCGACGCCGGCACCACCAGCGGAGCCTCGGCGTGCCGTGCCTCGGTGTACGACGCCCCGGCGGCGAGCGGCCGGGCGGAGGCTGCCTCGATCGCGGGCGCCGACGGCTGCCTCGGCATCGTCATGACCACCCAGTCGGCCGGCGTCGCCTCGAGCACCGCGCCAACCGGCGGCTCCACCGCGTGCCTGGACCGGCCCGGATGCTCCCACCGGCCGTTGCCGGGGTGAGCCTCGGTGCGGCGCTGCCAGCTGGCGCGAGCCACCGGCTCGGGGGCGGCGTGGGTGATCACCAGGCTGGCCGGGAGCACCACGGCGGCGGTCAGCCCGCCCCCGGGCGTCGGGGTGAGCGAGACCTCGATGTGGTGGCGCTTGGCGAGCCGTGCCACCACGTGGAAGCCGAGCTGTTGGGGCACCGCGAGGTCCACCTCGGCCGGGTCGGCCAGCACCTCGTTGCAGGCCGCGAGCACCTGGGTCGGCATGCCGACGCCCCAGTCCTCGATGGTCACCAGGTGTCCCCCCGCCCCGCCCAGCGCAACGCGGCTGCGGATGGTCACCCCGGCGTGCGGCGGCGAGAACCGGACGGCGTTCTCCGTCAGCTCGGCCAGCAGGTGGGTCAGGTCGGTGACGCAGTGCCCGGCGACGGCGACCCGCTCGTCGACCGCGATGTCGACCCGGTCCAGGTCCTCGGTCTCCGCGATGGCCGCCCGGATCACCTCGTGCAGCGCCACCGGGGCCCGCCAGACCCGCGCCGGCTGCTCGCCGGAGAGCACCAGCAGGCTCTCCGCGTTGCGCCGGACCCGGGTCGCGAGGTGATCGAGCTGGAACAGCTCGGCCAGCGCGTCCGGGTCGCGTTCCTTGTCCTCGAGCTGGTTGATGATCTCGAGCTGGCGGTACAGCATGCTCTGGTTGCGCCGCGCCAGGTTGACCAATAGCTGCGAGGTGAACCGCCGCCGCTCCTCGGCGTCCAACTGCCTGCTCAGGTCGGCGCGTCCCCGCTGTTCATCCTCGGTGACCCGCCAGAACAGCACCATGCCGACACAGGCGGCGAGCACAGCGGCGCCGTGAATTCCCGACCACAGCCATGGATTTCGTTGCGCGGCCGGGTAGTCGAATATCAGGTTGCTCTGGTAGATGGTGCCTGCCGCATGGCTGACCACGGTGAACGCGACATTCCAGAGGAACGGGACCCAGTCCTGGTAGAGGGCAATGAACCCGATGATGATGAAGAAATGGAAATGTGCCTCGATCGACCCCCTGGACAGCACGACCAGGGCCGCCGAGCAGTAGGTCAACCCGGCAGTGATCATCACCGAGGCCGGCCGCCTCAGTGAGATCTGGTGCCCGAGCAGCAGAAACACGAGCGCCGGGGCCAGGATCGCGGCAGTCGTCAATGCTGGCCAGCCCAGCGCGATGCCGAAGATGAACAGCGCGGGCGGATGTGCCGCCAGTACCCATTGCAGCAACCGGTGACGACTCGCCCACTCAGTGTCGTCGAGCAGATTCCCTCTCGGTAGAAAGCTGGTCAGTGTACTCATCGGTGGCCTCACCGAACCTCCAGGAATCACAGTCCCACTCGGTACCGCCAAGTGGAGCAAAAACACGGGGAGCGACTCGGCG
>DATAYB010000351.1:0-6194 GCA_036272795.1 Pseudonocardia sp. | reverse complement strand
ACGATCCGGACCAGCACCTCGTCCGGCCGGGGGTCGTCCAGCACGACCGTGCGCCACGCGAACTCGCCCGTTCCCGGCTCCGCGACAGCCGCGGTGGTCGTCGTCGACAAGGTGACCTCCATGTCCTGTATTTAAGGACATAAAACCTGTAAAACAGGACAGTGTCAAGATGTCGCCGGGCTGCGCGTGGCCGGGCTGCGCGTGGCCGAGCCATCGCCCGCGGTTGCCCTGCGCGTGTCGGGGATGAATGGTGCGGCGAGTTCCATTCGAAGAATTCTGATACCTAACCGGTATCGCTGCCGACGGTCTAGGTATTGGACGGCATTTTCGAATCCGTGCGACAGTTGGTCGCGAATGTTCGGGTGGATTCTTGTTCGTGGCGGATTCGACGGGGGAAGACCATGAGGCTGAGCGGAGCGACGGTCCTTGTCACCGGAGCTGCCCGGGGGCTCGGTAATGAATTTGTGCAGGCCGCGCTCGATCGCGGTGCCGCAAAGGTGTACGCGGCCAGCCGTGCGCCTCTCGAGGTCGAGGGTGATGCGGTCGTCCCTGTCCGCCTCGACATCACGGACCCGGATGCTGTGGCGAAGGCGGCGCTGAGGTGCGACGACGTGACGGTGCTGGTGAACAACGCCGGGGTCATGCACGGTCGCCCGGTGCTCGCCGCGCCGGACATCGAGGCGGCCAGGGCAGAGATGGAAACCAACTATTTCGGCACGCTTGCCATGTGTCGGGCATTTGCGCCGGTGCTGGCAAAGAACGGTGGTGGCGCCATTGTCAATATGTTGTCCGTGGTCAGTTGGTATGCGGCTCCTTTCAATGGTTCGTACTGCGCGTCCAAGTCCGCGGAATGGGCATTGACGAACGCGGTACGAACTGAGCTGCGCGCGCAGGGCACGCTGGTGGTCGGGGTCTATGCCGGTTTCATCGACACCGATATGGCCTCGGCCGTCCCCGGGGCGAAGATCAGCCCTCAGGACGTGGCCGCCCAGTCCTTCGACGGTGTCGAGCGTGGCGCGGAGGAGGTGCTCGTCGACGATCACACGCGACGGACGAAGGCCAGCCTCCCCGAGGATCTGACGGCGATCTACCCGCGGCTGCAGGCCATGTGGGACGCGGGCGACTGGAGCTCGTGACCCCGGCTCGAACCGGCAGTCTCAGCCGAGATAGAAGTCCTTGCGGACAGCCACGAACTCCTCGATCGTCTGGGCCGGCACGCCGGTGACACGCTCCACGTCGTGGGTCGAGCGGTCGTAGCGGTTCTCGTGGTGCAGCCGCGCCATGGTGCCGATGTGCTGCTGAACGTGCGGGGGCAGGCCGGTCTTCGGCAGCGCTTCGGTGAGCCACTGCTCCAGCGGCACGTCGACGTAGGTCACCTGGCGCCCGAGTGCCCGGGAGAACTCCTCGGCCACACCGACGAGGTCGAGCGTGCGCGGCCCCGTCAGCTCGTAGACCTTGCCCACGTGCGCTGCCGGGTCGCGCAGGATGGTGGCGACAACCTGCGCCACGTCCGACGCGGCGACCGGGGACGTGCGCCCCGTGCCGAACGGCAGCGCGATGGTGCCGTTGGCCCGGATCGAGCGGGCCGCCAGTGCGGTGAACAGCGGGTTGTCCAGGAATGTCGTCGGCCGCACGTGCACGACCGGTAGGCCTGACCAGTTCAGCACCTGCTCGGAGAGCCAGTGCAGCCGCTGCTGGTGCGACTCCGAGGTGCTGGTGGCGGTCATCTGGGACACCGTCATCTGCGACATGTCGACGAGCCCGTCGAGCGTGCCGTGCTCGCGCGCGACGCTGGCCACCACGGTCGCGGCCAGCAGGTAGTCCGGGGACACGGTCATGCCGAAGTACATCCGCCGGACGCCGTCCAGCGCGGCGGCGACCGTCTCGGGCCGCGTCAGGTCGCCGAGCACGACCTCCCCGCCGAGCCTGCGCAGCTCCGCCGTGCGCTCGTCCTCGCGGCGGGCCAGCACACGCACCGGGACGTCCCACGCCCGCAGCCGGTCGAACACGGTGCGGGCCACGCCGCTCGCGCCGGTGATCAGGACGAGGTTGCTGGCGGCCATCGGTCGGGCTCCTTCGGTTTCGGGGTGATCGAATCGGCTTATTACGTGCAAAGTTGCGTTATCGAACTTACTCCATGTCGGTCGCCACGAGCGTGTGAACCAGCCCGCTCCGGCGGGTCCCTCGGCGGCTGCTCCAGCCGGCGGTCAAACTGGTCCGGTGACGGCATCTGATCAGCTCGACGACCCGTACCTGTGGCTGGAGGACGTCGGAGGTGACGAGGCGCTGACGTGGGTCCGGGCCCGCAACGCCGAGACGCTGGCCGAGCTCGCGGGCGGGGAGCGGTTCGGTGAGCTGCGCGACGGGATCCGCGAGGTGCTCGACGCGACCGACCGCATTCCCTACATCAGCCGCCGGGGCGAGCTGTTCTACAACTTCTGGCAGGACGCCGAGCACCCGCGCGGCCTGTGGCGGCGCACCACGCTGGAGAGCTACCGCACCGGCGAGCCCGACTGGGAGCTGCTGCTCGACGTCGATGCGCTGGCCGAGGCCGAGGGGGAGAGCTGGGTCTGGCAGGGCGCCACGGTGCACCGGCCGGAGTACGTGCGTGCCCTGGTCAACCTGTCGCGGGGTGGGGCGGACGCCGGCGTGGTGCGCGAGTTCGACCTTCCGACCAGGGCGTTCGTGCCGGCGGCCGAAGGTGGCTTCGAGCTGCCCGAGGCGAAGAGCCGGCTGACCTGGGTCGACGCCGACACCGTGTTCGCCGGCACCGACACCGGGCCCGGCTCGATGACCACCTCCGGCTACCCGAGGGTGATGCGCCGGTGGCGGCGAGGCACGCCGGTGGCCGAGGCGCCGGTGGTGTTCGAGGCACCGGAGACCGACGTGTCCGCCTACGCCGTGCACGACAGCACCGAGGGCTTCGAGCGGGACCTCGTCGGCCGCAGCCCCGACTTCCACACCAACATCGAGTACCTGCTGCGGCCCGACGGCTCACTCGAGCTGATCGACGTGCCACCGGACGCCGAGGCCGACGTGCACCGCGGGTGGCTGCTCGTGCGACCGCGCTCCCCATGGACGCTCGGCGACACGACGTATCCGGAGGGGTCGCTGCTGGCGTTCGGGTTCGACGACTACCTGGCCGGCGGGCGGGAGGCCACGGTGCTGTTCGCGCCGACGCCGGACCGGTCGCTGCGCCATCACACGTGGACCCGCCACCAGCTGATCCTCGTGATCCTGCAGGACGTGGCGACGCGCATCGAGGTGCTGAGCCCGGACCGGGAGTGGGCGCGCTCCGCGCTACCCGGCGCGACTGAGCTCGGTGAGAGCAATCTCATCGGCGTCGACTCGCACAACAGCGACGAGTACCTGCTCGACGTCAGCGGGTTCACCGACCCGTCGACCCTGCTGCGGGGCGACCTGGCGACGGGCGAGGTGGAGACGCTGCGGCGCTCGCCGGAGCGTTTCGACGCCACCGGCATGACCACCCGCCAGTACTTCGCGGTGTCCGACGACGGCACCCGGATCCCGTACTTCGTGGTCGGCGACGAGTCGGACGCGCCGGGCCCCGTCCTGATGACCGGCTACGGCGGCTTCGAGATCGCGCTGACCCCGTCCTACAGCGGAATCATCGGCCGCGCGTGGCTGACCAGGGGCGGGCGGCACGTGGTTGCCAACATCAGGGGCGGCGGCGAGTACGGCCCGGCCTGGCACACCAGTGCCCTCGGCGAGCACCGGTATCGCGCCTACGAGGACTTCGCCGCCGTCGCCCGCGACCTCGTCGCCCGGGGCATCACCACGCCCGAGCAGCTCGCCATCCGGGGCGGCAGCAACGGCGGGCTGCTGATGGGCGTGATGCTGACCCGGTACCCCGAGCTGTTCGGCGCGATCGTCATCCAGGTGCCGCTGCTCGACATGCGCCGGTACCACCTGCTGCTCGCCGGGGCGTCCTGGATGGCGGAGTACGGCGACCCCGACGTGCCGGCCGAGTGGGAGTGGATCTCGAAGTACTCGCCGTACCAGAACCTGCGCCGGGACGCCGCGTTGCCGCCGGTGCTGGTCACGACGTCGACCAGGGATGATCGGGTACACCCCGGGCACGCCCGCAAGATGGTGGCCCGGATGCGGGAGTACGGCTACCGCGTCGACTACTACGAGAACATCGAGGGCGGGCACGGCGGCGCCGCGGACAACGCGCAGCGGGCGTTCCAGTGGGCGCTCGTGCACGAGTTCTGCTGGCGGGAGGTGGGTGCGGCGCGGGTCGGCGGCTGACCCGCCCCGGGTTGCTGACCCGCTCGGGGTCAGGCGCTGACCCGCTGGGGCAGCAGTGCCTCGCCGAGCCGGCGCCAGTGCTGCATCGCCGACCGGCCCGGCTCGATGCCGATGACCTGCACGCCGACGTGGTCCGCGCCCGCTTGCAGGTGTCGGCGCAGCTTCTCGACGATCGTGTCGAGGTCGCCCCAGAAGACGAGGTCGTCGACGATGCGGTCGCTGCCGCCACCCGCGATGTCCTCCTGCGAGTAACCGAGGCGGCGGAACTTCGCCACGTTGTACCGGGTGGTCAGGTACACGTGCAGGTGCTCGCGGGCGATCGCTCTGGCCCTGTCGGGGTCCGACTCGAACAGCACCGCGTGCTCGACGCCGAGGAACGCATCGGGGCCGAGGATGTCGCGTGCCTGGGCGGTGTGTGCCACGTTGACGTGGTAGGTGTGCGCGCCGGCGGAGCGGTCCCGCGCCAGCTCGAGCATCCTCGGCCCGTACGCGGCGAGGATGCGGCGCATCGGCGCGGCGGGCGTCGGGTTGGGTGTGGCGAGCGAGTCCAGCTCGTCGAGGTACTCCGTCATCGCGGCCAGCGGCTTGACCCCGGGCCGCTCGCCGCCCCCGCCGAGCCCGAGCACGTGCCGATTCGGGTAGGCGTCGGCCAGCAGCAGGCTCGCGCCGTACGTCCACCGCGCCCCGCGCGACCAGATCCCCGCGATGCCGTTGACCACGTGCATCCGCTCGGTGCAGGACAGCAGGTAGCCGGCGTGGGTCAGTGCCTCCCGCCCGTCGCGCTCGGGGATCCAGAACGCACGCCAACCCTGCTCCTCCAGGTCCTCGATCGACTCGCGCATGAGTGCGGCGGGCTGGTCCTCGAAGTCGAACGTCCAGATCCCGAACTGTCCGAGATCCAGCCCAGCGATGCTCCCCATGGAAGGTCCCCTCGTCGGCCGCGCTTTCAAATCGTACTATCGCAGAATCTCGATATGTATGCCAGCGGGGGTCGGGGTCGGGCGTCGCGCAGTCGCATCGACGTCCTTCGAAACGTCGGTGCCGATCGAGGTGCCGATCTATACTCGGCTGCTATGGCGGACGTGGCCGACGCACCGGACCCGGAGCTGGTCCGCGCGCTGCGGGCGCTGTCGAACCCGATGCGGTTGCAACTGCTGCTGTGGCTGCGCGAGCCGGCGCGGCACTTCCCGGCGGAGGCCGCGATCGCCGACCCGATCGAGGTCGGGGTGTGTGTCAGCCACATCCAGGCCAAGGCGGGGCTGGCCCAGTCGACGGTGTCGGCTTACATGGCAGAGCTGCAGCGGGCCGGGTTGGTGCACGCCACCCGGGTCGGCAAGTGGACGCACTACCGGCGTGACGAGCAGCGCATCGCCGAGCTCGTCGGGGTACTCGGCCGGACGCTGTAGATGTCCTCAGGTCGGGGTGCGGGGGACCGTGTCGAGGTGTTGTCGACCGGCCGGCTCCGCGTGACGACCTGGCTGCCGGGCGACTACGTCGACCTCGGGCTCGCCACCGAGATCGCCGGCGCGCTCGTCGGCTGGCACCGCGAACACCCGGACCCGCGGCTGATCCCCGAGCTGTGCGCCTACGCGTTCGCCGAGAACGGCGCGAGTCGGCGCGTGCTGGAGAAGGTCGGCTTCACGCTCGCCGAGGAGGTTCAACGTGCCGGCGTCCCGCAGGCCCGGTACGAGCTGACCTGAACCCCGTGGCGTCGCAACTCCTGCCCCGTCACAGGGTCGGCCGCCGTCACAGGGCCGACGGAGGCAGCTCGTCGAGTGCGGTGAGCACATCGCGCAGCCGGTCGGCCAGGTCGTCCCGGTTCGAACCGTGGTAGAGCGGGCCGCCGCCGTCGGTGAGCAGCGCCCTGAGCCGCGCGATCCCGTACGCCGAGACGGGGCCCGGGGCTTCGAGGCGGACGTGCA
>DATAYB010000350.1:0-5576 GCA_036272795.1 Pseudonocardia sp. | reverse complement strand
CCGGGCTGCTCAAGGTGCCCGTCGGCCCACTCCTGGTCGTCCAGGCCCCGGGCGCTCCAGGTCGGCGCCATGCCCTCGAAGTCGGCGGCGAACCGCACCGGCTCCCACGGTCCGTCCGCCAGCGGCCCCGCGGTGACCTCGACGGTGCTGGTCCGGCGCATCATCCCGTCCAGCCGCACCGACCAGCGGCGGAGTGGTTCCACGCAGCGGAAGCTCAGCGGCCCCGTGCTGGCCGCGCCACCGTCCCCATCGGTCACCGCCAGAGGGCCGGGGCCGAACGAGCGGTGCAGCAGCAGCTCGCCGCCGGGCAGGTACAGCGCGAGGATGCCCTCCCACAGGTGCGGGCTGGCCGGGATCCGGCTCCAGTGCGCCCAGCCGGCGAGGCCGTCCGAGGCGGCTGCGGCGTACATGACGAACAGCAGGTTCTCGCTCCAGTTGGGCTGCTCGCGGATGCGCTGGATCACGTCCCGCGCGGGGTCGAGGAGCTCGAAGCCGGTCGCCGTCTCGGTCATCGGGCCCTCAGAGCCGGTCGAACGCCAGGTGGAGGTGCTCAGGGCCGTTGGCGATGCCGGGTGACCATGGCACGTCCCCGGCGGTGCCCTCGGCGAAGCGCAGCCCCGTGACCCGCTTGAACAGCTCGTCGAACGCGACCGTGAGCTGGATCCGGGCCAGGTGCGCGCCCAGGCAGCGGTGGATGCCGAGGCCGAACGCGGCGTTGCCACCGCGCGGAACGCCGAACACGAGCTCGCCGGCGCGCTCGAACTTGGCGTCGTCCCGGTTGGCCGAGTCGAAGCGCACCAGCAGCTGCTGGCCCGCGCTGATCCGCACCCCGCCGAGCTCGACGTCACGCGTGGCCGTCCTGCCAAGGCAGCCGACCGGCGACTCCAGCCGCAGGAACTCGTCCATGTCCTGCCGGATCCAGCGCGGGTCGCGCACCCGTTGCTCCAGCTCCGGGTCGCGGGCCAGGTGGTAGGCGATCGCGCCGATGGCTCCCCGGGTGGTGTCCAGCCCACCGAGGAACAGCACGGTCACCACGCCGAGCCGCTCGTTGTCGGTCAGCGGCCGGCCGTCGAGCACGGTGCCGGTGGTGATCGCGTTGAGCACGTCGTTGCGGTCGACGGGGTTGGCCGCGCGCTCCGCCAGGTACTGGCCGGCGAGCATGGCCAGGTTGAAGTACTCCTGGTCGCCGCCTTCCAGCGCCACGGCGGTCACGATGTCGATGGCCCGCTGCATCTTGGTGCTGTCCTGCTCGTCGAACACGATCTGGGCCAGCGCGTTGCCGACGAAGGGCGCCGCGAACTCGCTGATCAGCTCCACCCGGCCGCGCTCGACCCAGCCGTCCACCAGGTCCGAGGCGATCGCGCGCAGCTGCGGCTCGAACTTCAGTAGGAACGTGCGCGAGAACAGCGGGTTGAGGATCTTGCGCAGGTCCGGCTGGAACGGCGGGTCGGCGTCCAGCGGGTTCAGGGTGACCGGGGCCGGCCGGGGCGCCACACCGGCGGAGGAGAAGGTCTCCGGGTCCTCCAGCACGCGGCGCACGTCCTCGTACCTGGTCACGACGTACTGCCCGCCGCCGTCCCCGGCCGTGTGCGCCACCGGGCAGCGTGCGCGGGAGTGCTCGAAGACCGCCCACTTGATCTTCTCGTGCTCCGGGTCCCACATGTTGTAGTGGTCCAGGACGGCGGCGGGATCAGGCTCCTCGGTCGGGGAGGACACCGAAGTGGACACCAGGGCGGGCCCTGAAGTGGATACCGGGGCGGGCCCTGAAGTGGATACCGAAGAAGACACCGGGGCACGCTCCTCTATGTCGGCGGAACGGCCCTGAATCTAGGGCCGTGGACGCCCTATATCAAGCGGTGTTAGTTTATGCGCGTGCGCCACCCCGAGAACCTCTTCGACTGGAACTACTGGCTCACCACCTGGCCGGCCGAACCGGTCCTGCTGACCCGGGCCAATGCCGCCGACGGCTACCCGCGCGCGCTCACCCCGCTGAGCCAGGACCTGATCCTGCCCTTCGAGGACGCCGGTGTGCGGCGGTTCTTCGAGGAGACGCTGGGCGCGATGAGCCCGTCCGACGCGCCGCTGCCGTACCTGTGCGCGCTGTGGGGGCACGTCTACATCAACGCCGACCAGCTGGCGAACCTGGGCGCGGTGCTGCCCGGCAGCTCCCGGCAGTCGATCTACCAGCAGTACATGGGCCTCAACCCGGACCCGGACTTCCGGCCCGCGAGCCCATCGGTCGGCGCCCGGCTGGGTGCGCTGCGCACGGCCGGCCCGGTGCTGACCGGCATGCTCTCGGCCGCCCGGACGGCGCGCGAGCGGTTCGCCGCGCAGGCCGCCCAGGCGCGCGCGCTGCGACCGGTGGGGGAGCCGGGGGAGCGGGAGTGCCTGGCCTGGCTGCTCGGGCTGGAGTCGCTGATGACGGCGGCCTGGGAGAGCCTGATGATCGGCCCCGGCATCGCGAGCGCCACCTTCGAGGTGTGCGAGAAGGTCATCGCCAAGGCCACCGGGCGCCCCTCGGCCGACCTGAACAACCGGCTGCACGTGGGCCTCGGCGGCAACGAGAGCGCCGAGGCGGGCCGGATGGTCGGGCGGCTGGCCGCGCTGGCCAGGGCGAACCCGGCGGTGGCCGAGGCGGTCGCCGCGGATGCCCCGGTGGCCCGGATCCGCCAGCTGGACCCGGTGTTCGGCCACGAGCTGGCGGTCGGGCTGGAGCGGTTCGGCTTCCACACCGCGCCCGAGCTGGAGATCGCCCAACCCACCTGGCGCCAGCAGCCCGGCCAGCTGCTCGCCATGGTCGCCCGCGAGCTGCAGCGCCCCGTCGAGGAGCGCGCCGCCGACGACCGCGCCGCCGAGGTGCGCAGGGCGGCGGAGGCCGAGCTGGCCGAGGGGGTGCGCCGGCCGCTGCGCCCGCTGGTCGGCAGAGTACTGCGGCTCTCGCGCAGCCAGATGGCGCTGCGGGAGAACGCCAAGGTGCCGATCGTGCTGATCTTCGACGAGGTGCGCAGGGTGCTCGAGGCGGCGGCTCCTTCGCTGGTCGCCCGGGGTGCCCTGGTCGCGCCGGCCGACGCCGTCTACCTGCGCTACGACGAGCTCAAGGGCGTGCTGGCCGGGGCCGGCGCGCCTGCCGCCGCCGAGCTGGAGCGGCGCGCCGCCGAGCACGAGCGGTGCCTGCGGCTGGAGCTGCCGGAGCTGGTCGAGGCAGGTCCCGGCTACGCCGTGCCGATCACCGAGCGGCACGTGCGCGAGCGCGGCCTGCTGCCCGCCGCACCGGTCGACGAGCGGACCACGGTGCTCACCGGCACCGGTGCCTCGGCCGGCCGGGTCACCGGCGTCGCCAGGGTGCTCGGCGACCCGCTCGACGACTTCGACCCCGGCGACGTGCTCATTGCCAAGACCGTCGACCCCGGCTGGTCGGCCGCACTGTCCTGCGCGGGCGCGGTGGTCCTGGACATCGGCGGCGGGCTCTCACACGGCGCGGTGGTGGCCCGCGAGCTGGGCATCCCGTGCGTGGTGAACGTCAAGGCGGGCACCACGGCGATCCGTGACGGCAGCACGGTCACCGTCGACGGCTCCACCGGCGAGGTCTTCCTGGAAGCACGGGCACTGACCGAGCACACCGACTGATCCAATCGCACCGAGCGCACACCGACCGAGAGGGACGGCATGTCGGCGACGTACGACTACAAGGACGAGGGCACCCACCATGTCGACACCGACGACCCGCACTGGCAGGAGAGCGTGTTCGTGCACTGGTACGACCTCGCGGCCGGCCTCGGCGGGGTGCACCGGCTTGGGCACGAACCCAACCGGGAAGGCGGTCGCGCGGCGCTGCAGTGCGCGCTGTTCCGGGCGGACGGGCTGCGCTACCGGCGCGCCGACGACGACCTGCCGCTGGAGGAGCCGACCAGTGAGCGTGGCTTCCGGGCCGGCGGCAGCAACTGGCACGTGGACGGCGAGGTGCCGCGCGTCGAGGTGCACGAGCCCGGCCTAGATCTCGAGCTCGAGCTGCACGACTTCTACCCGATCACCAGCTTCTTCCCGTCCAGCGGCAGCCTGGTGGAGGAGTTCGCGGCGCACCACTATGAGTCGTCGGGGCGGGCCGTGGGCACCGCGACGATCGACGGCCGGACCGTGCCGATTGATGCCACCTACCACCGCGACCACTCCTGGGGCATCCGCAAGACTGCCACGCTGCTGACCCACCGCTGGGTGTCCGGCACGTTCGGTCCCGCGCTGTCGTTCGGCTCCACGGTGTGGCACGCCGCCGACGACTCGTTCGTCAAGGTCGGCTACGTGGTCCGGGACGGCGAGATCACCATGGCCGAGGACGTCGACGTGGTCACCTGGATGGAGGCGGACGGCTACACGCACCGGGGCGGCGTGGTCACGTGGTTCCTGCCCGGCGGCGAGGAGCTGCGGCTGGAGTGCCACCTGATCGACGGCGTGGTCGCGGCGCTGCACTCGGCGAAGTACGTCGACGCGCTGTGCCGCACGGAGTACCAGGGCAAGGTCGGCGTGTGCGACTTCGAGATCAGCAACAACGCGCGCAACGGCAAGGGCGTGCCGAGCCTGGCGCTGGCCGCGAACGGTCTGAACGGCTTCAGCCACCGCTGACCCCGCTCCGCGGCTGACCCGGCTCCGCCGCTGACCCGGCTCCGGCCGCGCCGAGCTGACCCGGCTCCGGCCGCTCCGGGGGGTCGCCGCGGTGCGGAGAACGCGGTGCCGGCCGAGGGGGCGGTCGCGCAGGTCGTCCGACTTGTCGTGGCAATTGCCTGTGACAAGTCGGTGTTGTCGTGCCTATTTGCCACGACAAGTCGTACGCGCGAGCGAAGCCACGCACGCCGACCCGCACACAGCCCGGGTGCCTGCACTTCGCACGGCGTGCTGTCACTTCGCACAGTGTGCGGAGTATGCGAAGTGAGAGCGCGGTATGCGAAGTGCGCCTGGACGGCGTGCGAAGTGGCGGAGCGGTACGCGAAGTCGAGAGGCGGCGGGCGGCCGTTGTTGCGCTAGCCAAATGCTGTTAGATTAATTCCGATGACCCCGGCCAGGGAGAGGAGACCGTGAGCGAGCAGAGCACCGCCGCCGGTTTCCTCGAGCTGCTGCGACTGGCCCGGGCCAGCGCCGACCCGGCCAGCGCCGACCGCTGGCACGCGGCCGGTCGAGCCAGCCCGGGGTTCGGCCTCGGGCTGCTGGGCGCCCGCGCCATGGTCGCCGCCGGTTGCACCGTGGACACCGACTGGCGGTGGGTGCACTCGGTGCACCTCAGCCAGCTCGCGGCGGCCGACCACCTGACCGACGCCGACCACCTGACCGACGCCGACCACCTGACCGGCGCCGACTACCGGGTCGACCGGGTACGCGACGACGCACACCTGTCCACCCGCCTGGTGCACGTCACGCGAGGTGACACCGCGCTGGCCACCGTCACTGTGTCGTTCCAGGTGCCGAGGCGGGGCACCGGCCCCAGCTACCAGGCGGCCGAGCCGCCCGAGCTGCCCGACCCGCATGGGCTGCCCGGCACCGGGCCGGCCGGACCCATCGAGGTCCGCCGCCTCGGCCCGGGCCGGCAC
>DATAYB010000349.1:0-4489 GCA_036272795.1 Pseudonocardia sp. | reverse complement strand
CGCCAGGGCACTGCAGGCCGGCGGCGCGGCCGCGCAGCTGCCGGCCTCGCTCGCACTGCTGCTGGCCGCCGCCCCGGCGAACCGGCGGACCGAGGCCGCCCGGAACTGGTCGGCGGTCGGCGGGCTGGCCGCCGCGATGGGACCGGTGCTCGGCGGGCTGCTGGTCCAGGTGGACTGGCGCTGGGTGTTCCTGATCAACATCCCGGTCGGCATCGCCACGCTGGTCGCCGGCGCGCTCGTGCTGCCCCGGCCGGCCCCGCGCGGCACCGAGCGGCGGCCCGACCTGATCGGCGCCGCCCTGCTCACGGTGGCCATCGGGGCGCTCACCGGCTCGCTCGTGCAGGCACCGCACTGGGGCTGGGCGAGCACGGCAACGCTGGGCCTGCTCGCTCTGGCGGTGCTCGCCTCGGTGCTGTTCGTGCGACGCTGCGCCATCCACCCGGCGCCGCTGCTGGAGCTGCCGCTGCTGCGGATCCGCCGCTTCGCGATCGCCAACGTGGCGGCCTTCGTGTTCAGCATCAGCTTTTCGATCATGCTTGTGTCCAACGCGCTGTGGTGCCAGGACGTGTGGCACTACTCGGCGCTGCAGACCGGGCTCGCCATGACACCGGGGCCCGCTCTGGTGCCGCTGGTCACCGTGGGCTCGGCACGGGCGGTGCGCCGGTTCGGCGGAGGCCCGGTGGCGTGCGTCGGTTCGCTGCTGTTCCTCGCGGCCATGCTCTGGCGGGTCTTCCTCGCCGGCCCGGAACCGGACTACCTGCGTGACCTGCTGCCCAGCATGCTGCTCTCCGGCGCCGGCGTCGGCCTGGCGATCTCGACGCTGATCGGCGCCGGCGCCACCGCACTGCCGGCGCACCGGGTCGCCACCGGCTCGGCCGTGGTCAACGCGGGCCGCCAGGTCGCCGCGAACCTCGGCGTCGCCGCGCTGGTCACGCTGCTGGGCACGACCGTCGACCCCGCCGGGCTGCGCGAGGCGTTCATCAAGGGCTGGTGGTTGGGCGCAGGGCTGGCACTGGTCGCGGCCGGGCTCAGCCTGGCCCTGCCGAGGGGTAACGCGGACGGTTCCGGCGACCTCGAGGCCGCGCCCGAGGCCGACCCCGAGGCCGATGCCAACCGGGCTGGGCTCGGTGAGGAGCCGGTCACCGGTCAGGCGGCGGCCGGGTGGCGCTCGGCCCGGTAGCCCTCGACGCCGGTCGAGCTGGCCGGCATGATCGTCCGGAAGCCGAGCACGCGCGGCGCCCGCTCGCGCGGGTCCTCCGGCAGCAGCGCCACGGCCCGCGCGCGGAGCGCGGCGATCGCGGCCCGCTGCTCGGCAATCGCGGCCGGACCGTCGGCGGCCAGCCCGGTAGCGGCCCCGATGGAGGTCAGCTCGGCGGCGACGGCGGCGAACCGCGCGGCGGACTCGGCAGCTGTGGCCCCGTGCAGCTCGCTGAGCAGCGCGTACCGGGCGCCGGTCAGCTGGCCGTGCAGCATGTGCAGGAACTCGTCGACGGTGGCGCGCACGGCGGCGAGCGCATCGGCCCGGCGGGCGCTGAGCCGCCGGCCGCCGCCCTGCGCACGGAGCGGGCGCTGCGCGAGGGCCCCGACCAGCACGTCCGGCGGGAGCACCCGGGCCGGCGCGACCTGGTACGGAGCCGGCAGCCCGAGCTGGCCGGCCATCTCGGCGGCCAGCCGGTGGACCTCGGTGTGCAGCAGCCGGTACGCCGCATCGGCCTCGAAGGTCAGGCGCTCACGCAGCCAGCCGGCGAGCACGGCCTCGTCCTTGGCCGGGTCGTGGCTGTTGATCGCCTGCTCGGCGTCCGCGAGCACGGTCCCGGGGCGGGTCCGCAGCTGGAACTGCAGGTTGGACTCCAGCGCGGCGGCGGCGTGGTCGAAGGCCGCGCGCCAGGTGCGCATTCCGCCGGCGAGGTGCTCGGAACGGGCCCGCACGTCGGCCAGCTCGGCGCGCAGCCGGGCGGAGTAGGCCGGGTCGGAGAGCGTGGCGTGCCGCGCCTCCAAGTCCGTGTCCAGCGAGTCCAGGGCGCGCAGGGCAGCGCGCGCGACGATCTCGCCGGCCTCGCGGTCGCCGACCTGACCGGGGAGCTCCTCGAGCTGACCGCGCATCTTGTTCAGCCGGTTGACCAGGTCCGGGCGGTCGTAGTCCCGCGCACGGTCCAGGGTGAGCTCGAGCAGGTCATCCGCCTCGATCCGAGGGGTGCTGCCCGGGTGGGTGCCCTGTGTCGTCTGCATGACACCAGGGTGCCGCCGCCACGCCCGCGCGGCGATGGAGCCAACCCGCCGAAAGATCGGCTCAACCCCCGGATCCGAGGTAGGGCAAACCCCCGGGACCTCGCGGCTACTCCTCCGGGACCTCGTGGCTACTCCTCGGGGACCTCGCGGCGCAGCTCGTCGAGCCAGGTCCGGGCAGACAGGTCCGAGGGAGCCCGCCAGTCACCCCGGGGGGACAGGGAGCCACCCGCGGAGACCTTCGGGCCGTTCGGCAGTGCGGACCGCTTGAACTGGCTGAAGCTGTAGAACCGCTGCACAAAAACCTCCAGCCAGTGCCGGATCTCGGCGAGCGAGTAGCCGACACGCCGGTCCTCCGGGAAGCCGGCCGGCCAGTCCCCTGCCTTCGGATCGTGCCAGGCGTGCCATGCCAGGAAGGCCACCTTGGAGGGCCGGAACCCGTAGCGCAGCACCTGGAACAGCGAGAAGTCCTGCAGCGGGTACGGCCCGACCTTCGCCTCGCTGCTCTGTACCGGAGCGTCCGCCGACGCGGGTACGAGCTCCGGGGTGATCTCGGTGTCCAGCACCGACCGCAGCACCGCGCTGACCTCGTCCTCGAACTGCGCCGACGAGATCACCCAGCGGATCAGGTGCTGGATCAGCGTCTTCGGCACCCCGCCGTTGACGTTGTAGTGCGACATCTGGTCGCCGACCCCGTACGTGGACCAGCCCAGCGCCAGCTCCGACAGGTCCCCGGTGCCGAGCACGATGCCGCCGCGCTGGTTGGCCGCCCGGAACAGGTAGTCGGTGCGCAGCCCGGCCTGCACGTTCTCGAAGGTGACGTCGTAGACCGGTTCGCCGGCCGAGAACGGGTGGCCCAGCTCGGAGAGCATCAGCCGCGCCGTCGGCGTGATGTCGATCTCCTCGAACGTCACGCCGAGCGCCTCGGCCAGCCGCATCGCGTTGCCCTTGGTGTGGTCGCCGGTGGCGAAGCCGGGCAGGGTGAACGCGAGGATGTCGGTGCGTGGCCGCTGCTGCCGGTCCATCGCGCGGGCCGCCACGATGAGCGCGTGGGTGGAGTCCAGCCCGCCGGACACCCCGATCACGATCTTGGGCTGGCCGATCGCGCGCAGCCGCTGCTCCAGGCCGGCCACCTGGATGCTGTACGCCTCGTAACAGTCCTGCTCCAGCCGGGTCAGGTCCGCCGGCACGAACGGGAACCGCTCCACCTCGCGGCGCAGCCCCAGGTCCCCTTCCGGCGGTTCCAGCCGGAACTCGACCGTGCGGTAGCCGTCGATGCGCGGTGCGTGGTGGCGGCGGTTGTCGTCGAAGGTGCCCATCCGCAGCCGCTCCGCCCGCAGCAGCTCCAGGTCCACGTCGGCCACCGAGTGCCGCTCACCCTGCGGGAACCGCTCCGTCTCCGCCAGCAGCACACCGTTCTCGTAGATCATCGTCTGGCCGTCCCACGACAGGTCGGTGGACGACTCGCCCTCGCCGGCCGCCGCGTACACGTAGGCGGCCAGGCAGCGCGAAGACGCCGAGCGGCACAGCAGCTTGCGGTCCTCGGCGCGGCCGACGGTGATGGGGCTGCCGGACAGGTTGGCCAGCACGGTCGCCCCGGCCAATGCCGCCTCCGAGCTCGGCGGGATCGGCACCCACATGTCCTCGCAGATCTCCACGTGCAGCACGAAACCGGGCAGGTCGGCCGCGCTGAACAGCAGGTCCGGCCCGATCGGCACCTCGGTACCTGTGTCCGGGGCCGCGGGGTCAGGCACCCCGGGAAGCCGGATCGTGCCGCTGACGTCGTCGCCTGGCGCGACCTGGCGCCGCTCATAGAACTCCCGGTACGTCGGCAGGTACGACTTCGGCGCCACCCCGAGCACCCGCCCCCGGTGGATCACTACGGCGCAGTTGTAGATCCGGTGCCGCAACCGCAGCGGCGCACCGACCACCAGCACCGGCAGCAGCCCCACGGACGCCTCGACCACCGTGCCGAGCGCCCGCTGCACCTCGTCGAGCAGCGCGTCCTGCATCAGCACGTCCTCGATCGAGTAACCGCTCAGGGTCAGCTCGGGGAACACCGCCAGCCCGACGCCCTCGTCGTGGCAGGCCCGCGCCGAGGCGATCACGGACTCGGCGTTGGCGGCCGGGTCGCCGATCGCGGTGCGCAGCGTGCAGGCGGCCACCCGGACGAAACCGTGGCGGTACGCGGAGCGGAAGTCCATGGGCGGGTGGCCATGCCTTTCTCTGGTCTGGTGCGCGGCGACCGGTCGACGCCTGCCCC
>DATAYB010000348.1:0-11667 GCA_036272795.1 Pseudonocardia sp. | reverse complement strand
TCTACAACCCGGCGCGGGTGACCATCGGCGGCTCGGTGGCGGCGGCGAGCGACGAGCTGCTGGCCGGCATCCGTGCGGTCGTCTACCAGCGGGCACTACCTTTGGCCACCCGCAACCTGGTGCTGGCCAACAGCGTGCTCGGCGAGTACGCAGGAGTCGCCGGCGCCACCGTGCTCGGCATCGAGGACGCCCTGTCCACCGAAGGCATCGGCGTCCTCATGCGCTAGCCGAGGTGCACGTAATGCAAGCTCAGACCAGCGGAAAGGGGACCGATGGTTGCGTGGATCTGCGGGACGTGTGGGGTGCAGTGCACGGAGAGCGCGGCGGCGCCGCAGAGCTGCCCGATCTGCGCGGACGAGCGCCAGTACGTCGGCTGGGAGGGGCAGCACTGGACGACCCGTGAGGAGCTGCTCCGCAACGGGCACAGGGGGGTGCTGCGTGAGGAGGAGCCCGGCCTGGTCGGGGTCGGCGTGGAGCCGGCGGTGGGGATCGGCCAGCGCGCGCTCCTGGTGCGGACGCCGGGCGGCAACCTGCTGTGGGACTGCGTGCCCGTGCTGGACGACGACGCACTGGCCAGGATCGGCGAGCTCGGCGGCATCAGCGCGATCGTGATGTCGCACCCGCACTTCTACGGCGCGCAGGTCGACCTCGCCGACACTTTCGACGCCCGCATCCTCATCCCGAGCGCCGACCGGGCGTGGGTGCAGCGTCAGTCGCCCCGGATCGAGCTGTTCGACGACGAGGTCGAGCCGGTGCCCGGGCTGACCGTCGCCCGGATCGGCGGCCACTTCGACGGCGCCGCCGTGCTGCACTGGCCGGGCGGGGCCGAGGGCCGGGGCGCCCTGCTCACCGGCGACACCATCACCGTGGTGCAGGACCGGGAGTGGGTGAGCTTCATGTGGAGCTACCCGAACCTCATCCCGCTCGACGAGCACACCATCGCCGACATCGCCCGCCGCGTGGCCCGGTTCCGCTTCGACCGGATCTACGGCGGTTGGTGGGGGCGGGTGGTGGTGCGGGACGGGGCGGCCGCGGTCCGGCGCTCGGCCGACCGCTACATCGCCCGGCTGCACGGCGAACGCCCGAGCTGAGCGGGCCCAGTGGCCGGTCCAGGCGCGCACGGGCAAAGCCAGCACCGCCGGGCAGTCAGCTAGCGCAGTGGCACGAGGTCGTCGGCGTGCACGAGCTCGCGGCGGTACTCCGGCGGCAGGTCGCGGGTGCGGCGCCCGACGAGCCCGGGCAGCTCGCCGGCGTCGAAGGCGACCACACCGCGGGCCACCACGGCGCCGTTCGGGCCGACGAGGTCGACCACGTCGCCGGCCACGAAGTCGCCCCGCACCCCGGTGACCCCGGCGGCCAGCAACGAGCGGCGCCGGCGCAGCACGGCGGCGACGGCGCCAGCGTCGAGGTCGAGCTGGCCACGCACGTCCGCGGCGTGCCGCAGCCAGAACCGGCGGGCGGACAGCCGCTGGCCGCCGGCGCGGAACGCCGTACCGAGCTTCGGCCCGTCGGCGGAGGTGTCCAGGGCGAGGGCCGCATCATCGGCGGCGGCGAGCAGCACCGGGATGCCCGCGCTGGCCGCCATGCTGGCCGCCTCGATCTTGGTGGCCATGCCGCCCCGGCCCAACCCGGAGGAGCCGGCCCTGGCGACGTCGACAGAATCCAGGTCCGCGAGATCCTCCACCTCGGGCAGCAGCGTCGCACCGGGAGCACGGGGGTCGCCGTCGTACAGCCCGTCGACGTCCGACAGCAGCACCAGCGCCTCGGCCCCGACCAGGTGCGCGACCAGCGCCGCGAGCCGGTCGTTGTCGCCGACCCGGATCTCGTCCGTGGCCACCGTGTCGTTCTCGTTCACCACCGGCAGGGTGCGCAGCGAGAGCAGCCGGACCAGCGTGCGCTGCGCGTTGCGGTAGTGCGAGCGGCGGATCACGTCGTCGGCGGTGAGCAGCACCTGGCCGACCGTGACACCGTGCCGGGCGAACGACGACGCATAGGCGTGCGCGAGCAGCAGCTGTCCGACGCTGGCCGCCGCCTGCTGGCTGGCGAGGTCACGGGGCCGACGGGACAGCCCCAACGGCGCCAGCCCCGCCGCGATCGCCCCGGAGGACACCAGGATGACCTGGCTGCCGGTCGCGCGGCGGGCGGCGAGCGCATCGACCAGTGCGTCCAACCTGGCGTGGTCGAGCCCGCCGCCGAGGCTGGTCAGCGCCGAGGAGCCCACCTTCACGACGAGCCGAGCGGCGGCCGCCACCTGCGCGCGCGTGGTCGCCGCCGCCCCAGTGCTCACCACTGCCGGGGCGCCCGCTCCCTCCGGCAGCGAGGCGTCAGTACTCACCACTCGGGCTCCGCCAGGTGTGGCGCGAGCTCGTCCTCCAGCTCGTCGTCCGTGCCGTCGCGGCGGGCCAGCTTGGCCGACTTGCGCGCGGCGGCCGACATCCGGGTGGAGCGTGCCAGCCGCGGGTCGCTGCCCCGGTTGCCCATCGCCACGATCGCGCCGGACGGCGTGGACGGCTCCCAGTCGAACATCACGTCGCCGATGGTCACCGGGGCGCCGGTTACCGCACCGGCCTTGGCCAGCGCATCCTCGACACCGAGCTTGGCCAGCCGGTCCGCCAGGTAGCCGACCGCCTCGTCGTTGTCGAACTGCGTCTGCCGGACCCACCGCTCCGGACGCTCGCCGCGCACCACGAACCCGCCCTCGACCTCGCGGTCCAGCTCGACGGTGAAGCCCGTCTCGCCGACCGGCGTCGGCCGCAGCACCAGCCGGGTCGGCTCCAGGGGCGGCAGCGCGGCGCGGTACTTGGTGACCTCGCGCGCCATCAGGAAGGTCAGCTCGCGCAGCCCGGCGTGGGTGGCGGTGGAGATGGAGACGACGGGCCAGCCCCGCCGGCCGAGCTCCTCGGTGACGAACTCGGCGAGCTCGGCTGCCTCCGGCACGTCGATCTTGTTCAGCGCGATCAGCCTGGGGCGCCCGGCCAGCTCGCCGCCGAGGCCCGGGGTGTACTGGGCCAGCTCGGCCTCCAGCGCGTCCAGGTCGGACACCGGGTCACGGCCGGGCTCCATGGTCGCGCAGTCGATCACGTGCACCAGTACCGCGCACCGCTCGATGTGCCGCAGGAACTCCAGCCCCAGCCCACGCCCGTCGGCGGCGCCCGGGATCAGCCCCGGCACGTCGGCGACGGTGAAGGTCTGCTCTCCCGCGCTGACCACGCCGAGCTGGGGCACGAGCGTGGTGAACGGGTAGTCGGCGATCTTCGGGCGGGCCTCCGACAGTGCGGCCACCAGCGAGGACTTGCCGGCGGACGGGAACCCGATCAGCCCGACGTCGGCCAGCGAGCGCAGCTCGAGCACCACGTCCCGCTCCTCGCCCTCCTCACCGAGCAGCGCGAAGCCGGGGGCCTTGCGGGCGGTGGAGGACAGCGCGGCATTGCCGAGGCCACCCCGGCCACCGGCGGCGACCACGAACTGGGTGCCGGCGCCGACCAGGTCGGCCAGCTGCTCGCCGTTCTTGTCCAGCACGACGGTGCCGTCCGGGACGGGGAGCACCAGGTCCTCGCCGACCGCGCCGTTGCGCATGTCGCCCTGGCCCTGCTTGCCGTTGCGCGCCTTGGCCTGCCGGCGGTGGTGGAAGTCCAGCAGCGTGTGCATGCCGGGGTCCACGACCAGCACGATGTTGCCGCCGCGCCCCCCGTTGCCGCCATCCGGGCCACCCAGCGGCTTGAACTTCTCGCGGTGCACCGAGGCACACCCATTGCCGCCGTGACCGGCGATCACCCGCAGCTCACTGCGGTCGACGAACCGTGACATCGGACTGGCAACTCCTCTAAACAGCGGTGACACAGCACAAGGGGCGGGCCGGAGATCCCCGGACCCGCCCCTTGCGCAGACGTTGTGCGGTGCGGGCCTATTCCGCCGCGGCCGGCACGATGTTCACGGTCTTGCGACCGCGCTTGCTGCCGAACGCGACTGCGCCGGCGACCAGTGCAAACAGCGTGTCATCGCCGCCGCGGCCGACGCCCTCGCCCGGGTGGAACTTGGTGCCGCGCTGGCGAATCAGGATCTCGCCCGCGCTGACGTTCTGACCGCCGAAGCGCTTGACTCCCAGCCGCTGGGCGTTGGAATCACGCCCGTTGCGGGAGCTGGAGGCGCCCTTCTTGTGTGCCATATCTCGTCGCCTCCTTCAGCTACTTCGAGATTCCGGTGACCTCGACGCGGGTCAACTTCTGACGGTGACCCTGCCGCTTGTGGTACCCGGTCTTGTTCTTGAACTTGTGGATCCGAATCTTCGGGCCCTTGGTCTGCTCGACCACCGTGCCGGTGACCGAGTAGGCGGCCAGCGCGGTGGCATCGGTGGTCAGCTCAGCGCCGTCCACCACCAGCAGAGCGGGCAGGCTGACCTCAGCACCCGGCTCGGCATTCAGCTTCTCGACGGTGAGCACGTCACCGACCGCGACCTTGTACTGCTTGCCGCCGGTTTTTACGATCGCGTACATCGTTGACGCACGACTCCTATGACATTTCGTGGGGCTCACGGTGACACGTACTCAGGGCATGACCCCGGGCGGTCTACCGCCTGCGTCAGCACCCCGCTGACGCGGCTGTCTACAACCCAGGGTACGGGCCGCTGACGGAGAGGGTCAAACCGGGTCCGGACTGCCCTCCCCGCCGGCCGGTGGGCCGGCCGGACGGGACGCCACGCGACGTCGCCGCCTGGCCGGGCGGGCTGCCCGTTCCGGGGTGGCGCCGATCGAGATCGGCTCCCAGTCTTCGTGCTGATCTGCCTGGTCAGCGCGCTCTTCTTCGGTCGAGACGGAGTTCGTGTCGATCGCGGAAGAGGCGTTGTCCGGCACCAGTGACGGCTCGGTCGGCACCGAGAGCTCGATGCTCGACGGGGGTGGTCCAGTGACATCGGCCACCCCTGCCGGGGCCGCCTGCGCGGGGGCCTCGAACGCCTCGGACGCGGCGGCCGGCCGGCTCTGCTCGGTGGCGTGGCCGGCGTCCGTCGGGGCGCTCGCCCCGACCGGCTCGGTGGTGGGTCGGGCGGGCTGCGCAGGCTCGCTGTGCTCGGCGTGCTCCGGTTCGCGGGTCGGCGCGCCGGGCACCGGCCGGCCGTTGGGCACGCCCGGCTCGGCAGTGCCCCGGTCGTGCCCGTTGGCGACGTCGGCCGGTCCGCCGACGTGGCCGCCCGAACCGCCATGGCCACCCCGGTTGCGGCGGCTGTGCCCGTTGTTGCCGTTCCCGTTGCCGTTGCCGTCCCCGTGGTCGCCGCCACGGCTGTCGGAGCCGCGGTTGTCGGAGCGGTTGTCGGAGCCCCGGTTGTCTCCTCCGGAGCGACCGTCGCCGGAGCGGTTGTCGCCACCCCGGTTGTCTCCCCCGGAGCGGTTGTCGGCGGGCCGGCCGTCACCGGGACGGTTGTCGCCCCGGCCGCCGCGCCTGCGGGTGCCGCTGCCGGCGTTCTGCTGCTGGCCCTGGTCACCCTTCGGCTCGACCGGGTCGGTGGACACCACGACGCCCCGGCCCCGGCAGTGCTCGCACGGGGTGGAGAACGCCTCGAGCAGGCCGACGCCGACCCGCTTGCGGGTCATCTGCACCAGGCCGAGCGAGGTGACCTCGGCGACCTGGTGGCGGGTGCGGTCGCGGCCCAGGCACTCGGTCAGCCGGCGCAGCACCAGGTCGCGGTTCGACTCCAGCACCATGTCAATGAAGTCGATCACGATGATGCCGCCGATGTCGCGCAGCCGGAGCTGGCGCACGATCTCCTCGGCCGCCTCCAGGTTGTTCCTGGTGACGGTCTCCTCGAGGTTGCCGCCGGAGCCGGTGAACTTGCCGGTGTTGACGTCGATGACCGTCATGGCCTCGGTGCGGTCGATCACCAGCGTGCCGCCGGAAGGCAGCCAGACCTTGCGGTCCAGCGCCTTCATCAGCTGCTCGTCGATCCGGTACTCGGAGAACGCGTCCGACGTGCCCACGTGCCGGCCGAGCCGCTCGGTGAGCTCCGGCGCCACGTGGCTGACGTAGGCGTGCAGCGTGTCCCACGCGTCGTCGCCCTGCACCACGAGCTTGGCGAAGTCCTCGTTGAACTGGTCCCGCACGACCTTGATCATCAGGTCGGGCTCCTCGTAGAGCAGCTCCGGCGGTTTCGACTTGCCGGAGCTCTTGGCGGCGGCCTCGGACTTGGTCTTCACCACGTCCCACTGGGCCTGCAGCCGGCGCACGTCCCGCTCCAGCGCCTCCTGGCTGACGCCTTCCGACGCGGTACGGATGATGACGCCGGCGTCGTCCGGCACGATCTCCTTGAGGAGGTCCTTGAGTCGGCGGCGCTCCGTGTCGGGCAGCTTGCGGCTGATCCCGTGGGTGCCGCCGGACGGCACGTAGACGAGGAACCGGCCGGGCAGGCTGATCTGAGTGGTCAGCCGGGCGCCCTTGTGGCCGATCGGGTCCTTGGTGACCTGCACCAGGATGCTGTCGCCGCTGGACAGCGCCTGCTCGATGCGGCGCGCCTTGCCGGCGAGGCCGGCCGCGTCCCAGTCGACCTCACCGGCGTAGAGCACCGCGTTGCGGCCCCTGCCGATGTCGACGAACGCCGCCTCCATGCTGGGCAGCACGTTCTGCACTCGGCCCAGGTACACGTTGCCGACCAGCGAGGAACCGCCCGAACTGGTCACGAAGTGCTCGACGAGGACACCGTCCTCCAGCACCCCGATCTCGGAACGCTCGCCGTGCTGGCGGACCACCATCGTGCGCTCGACCGACTCCCGGCGCGCCAGGAACTCTGCCTCCGACAGCACCGGGGCGCGGCGCCGGCCGGCGTCGCGGCCGTCCCGGCGGCGCTGCCGCTTGGCCTCCAGCCTGGTCGAACCGCGGACGCCCTGGATGTGCTCGTCGCCGCTCTCCGACCGCTCCGACCGGTCGGGGCGGGCCGGGCGGGTCTCCCGGATCCGGGTGACCGTATTCGGGGGATCCTCGGACTCGGTCTCGCCGTCGCTGTCCGAAGGGTCGCGGCGGCGCCGCCGACGCCGACGGCGCCGCGAGCTGCCGCCGGACTCCTCGGAGGCCTCGTCGTCCGAGTCGTCACCGTCGGACTCCGCGCCCGCGTCCTCACCGGACTCGTCGTCGTCCTGGTCGGATTCGCTGTCGGTGTCGTCCGACCCGTCGGCCCTGTCAGCGCTGTCGTCTTCGGGGCGGCGCTCGTCGTCCTCGCCGTCCACCGACTCGTCGTCGGAACCCTTGCCACGGCCACGGCCACGGCGACCTCGGCGGCGGCGCCGCTTGGTGTCGGCGGAGTCCTCAGCCGAGTCGGCGTCCTCGCCGTCGTCGGTGTCCTCGGCGTCGTCGGAGCTCAGGGCCGGTGCGGGGGCCGCCGTCCGGGGGCGCGCCGGAGGCTCCGGGGGCAGGAACATCGGGCTCGGGGCCGCGAACAGCGGCAGCGCGCCGCCCGGGCCGTCCGGGCCGGCGCCACCGGCGATGTCGGGCTCGGGGTTGCTCAGGGCCAGCGCTGCCGGCACCGGGTTCGTCGGCGGGATCACCTCGCGGGATACCCCGCCGGCCGGATCGCCAACCTCGAACGCGCCGATCCCGAACGCGCCAACCGCGGGAGCGGCGGGCGCATCCGGTGCTCCGGACGGCGCCAATGACTCGATCACCCGCAGCGCGGTGGCCCGCTCGATGCTGGACTGCGCACCCTTCGCGGGGGCACCCAGCTCCTCCAGCGCATCGAGCACCTGCCGGCTGGTCACCTCGATCAGCTTGGCCAGCGCGTGCACCCGCAGTCGCTCGGGTAGCTCCGGTGCTTCGGATACGTTGCTGAGCCCGCCGGCCTGGCCGGCGGGCACGTCGCGTTCGGACATGCAGCTCCTTCGCCCCCGGGCGCCCTCAACAGAAGGCGGCCGCTCAGGGGCCTAGCTTTGTCTGCCTCCCCCGACGTTCGGGGGGACAGCAATCCTGTGACCACAAAACGACTCAAGCATCGAGAGCGTCACCCGCACCTGCGTCGACCCACCAACAACGACGAGCTGATCGCCCACCGCCGGCACGCAGTGCGTACCGGACCCGGCCGGCTCCGTCGGGGTGGTCACCCTTCGGCGTCGAACGGATCGGCCAGGCGGCCTCGGTCGTCGAGCAGACCCTGAGCCAGCCGGATTGCCGTTGCCGGTACCGGCGGCCTCAAGCCCGCGACGACCAGAAGAGCGCCCAACACGTCGTCGGGCCGCACGGCAGGTGTCGTCTGCCGCACGACCGCCGTCATTATCGCACAGGCTGGGACTGCCGGATGCCCTGTACGGCCGGCGGCTTGATCATCACTCTCTGGTGGGGGCTCCTCGGCGACAGCGCTGACGACGGCCGCGCGCACGTCAACGGGCCGTGGACCGTTCTTGGTGGACCGGTCCACGATCACCGAATTCTCAGCCAAGAACGTCCTCAGCGCGGCCGCCAGGTCCTCGTGCGGCACCTGGGGCAGCTCGATCCGCCACCGGCTGGCGTCGATCAGGTCCGCGAGCGCGGGTGTGCCCGGCACGGTGCGCACGGCGGCGAGGACGTCCAGGCCGGTCGGCAGCGCCGCGTCCAGCTCCTCGACCAGTCGCTCCGGGGGCTCCGCCGTGGTCAGCCCGATCTCCAGGTACTCAGCCTCGCTGGCGGTCCCGGTGGGCGCCGCGCCGACCCAGGACAGCCTCGGGTGCGGGCTGAAGCCGTGCGAGCGTGCCACCGGCAGCCCCGCCCGGCGCACCGCACGCTCGAAGGCCCGCGCCACGTCCCGGTGCGAGCTGAACCGCAGCCGGCCGCGCTTGGCGAAGCGCACCCGGACCTTGCACAGGGTAGGCGGCGCCGGGTTCGGGGCGATGCCCCGCGCCCTGCCTCCCCCGCTGATCCGGGGACTGCCCTGTGCACCGGTCGTCATCAGCCCGACCCGGTCGGCTGGCCGGCCTCGACCGGCACCACGTTCGGCAACAACATCAACATCCCCTCTCCGGCCGGGGCGAACCCGAACCGCAGGTAGAACGGCGCGCTGCTGGGCGTCGGCCGCAGCACCAGCCGTTGGTATCGGCGCGACCGGGCGTGCTCGACGGCGGCGGTGAGCAGCGCGGCGGCCACCCCCCGGTCCGCGTACGAGGTCACCACGAACGCGTTGCCCACGTAGCCCCAGCGCCCCGGGCGGGCCCCCGGGCGGGGCATGTTGCCGATCTCGACGACGTTCAGCGAACCCACGGCGGTATAGCCACTGCGGTCCGTGCCCGCCTCGGCCAGCCAGAACGTCCGGCGCGGCAGCTCGGAGCGCCACCACGCCTCGAAGGACCGGTCGAAGTTGTCGTCCTGCACCGGGGCACCGGTCCGCTCCGCCGTCCACTCCCGGCGCAGCCGGGTCAGCGCGGGCAGGTCACGGTCGTCGGCCACCCGCACCGTCACCGGAGGGACGTGGTCAACCACCGTTCGCCGCGACCGGCGCGCTCGGACCGGCCGTACTCGGACCGGCCGTACTCGATGCCGTCGTCCCGACCGGCGTGAGTGGGAGCAGCACCGTACCGCTCGGGCCGACCTGGATGTCGGTGCCGGTGGACGGGCAGACGCCGCAGTCGAAGCACGGCGTCCACCGGCAGTCGTCCTGCTCCCGCGAGCTCAGCGCATCCTGCCAGTCGTCCCAGAGCCAGTCCGGGTCCAGCCCCGAGTCCAGGTGCTCCCAGGGCAGCACCTCGTCACGGAACCGCTCCCGCGTGGTGAACCAGTCCAGGTCGACACCGAACTGGTCGAGCTCGGTCTTGGCGGCAGACACCCAGCGCTCGTAGGAGAAGTGCTCGGTCCAGCCGTCGAAGCGGCCACCGTCGCGCCAGACCCGCTCGATCACCCGGCCGACGCGGCGGTCACCCCGGGACAGCAGCCCTTCGATCAGCGAGGGCTTGCCGTCGTGGTAGCGCATGCCGATGTTGCGGGCGCTGCGCCCGGCGACCCTGTTCACCTCGGTGCGGAGCTTGCGCAGCCGGTCGTCGATCGTATCCGGGTCGCACTGGGCGGCCCACTGGAACGGCGTGTGCGGCTTGGGCACGAACCCACCGATGGAGATGGTGCAGCGCACGTCGTTCTGCCCGCTGGCCTCGCGGCCGGCCTTGATCACCCGGTGCGCCATGCCGGCGATCTCCAGCACGTCCTCGTCGGTCTCGGTGGGCAGCCCGCACATGAAGTACAGCTTCACCTGCCGCCAGCCCTGCGCGAATGCCGCGCTGACCGTGCGGATCAGGTCCTCCTCCGACACCATCTTGTTGATCACCCGGCGGATCCGCTCCGAGCCGCCCTCCGGGGCGAACGTGAGCCCCGAGCGACGGCCGTTGCGGGAGATCTCGTTGGCCAGGTCGATGTTGAAAGCGTCCACCCGCGTGGACGGCAGGCTCAGCGTGGTGTTCGTGCCCTCGTAGCGGTCGGCGAGGCCCTTGGTGATGTCGGCGATCTCCGAGTGGTCCGCGCTGGACAGGCTCAGCAGTCCGACCTCGCTGAACCCGCTGGCCTTGAGGCCTCGCTCGACCATCTCGCCGATGCCCTGGAGCGACCGTTCCCGCACCGGCCGGGTGATCATGCCGGCCTGGCAGAACCGGCAGCCCCGGGTGCACCCCCTGAAGATCTCCACGCTCATCCGCTCGTGCACCGTCTCGGCGAGCGGCACCAGCGGCTGCTTCGGGTAGGGCCACTCGTCAAGATCGGTGGTGGTGCGCTTGATGACGCGCTTCGGGGCGCGCGGGTCGTTCGGGATGACCTTGGTGATGCGGCCGTCCTCGGCGTAGTGCACGTCGTAGAGGCCCGGCACGTAGACGCCGTCGGTCTCGGCCAGCCTGCGCAGGACCTCGGCGCGGCCGAGCTGCTTCTGGGTGCCTCCGCGCAGCACCTCGGTGACATCGAGGACGGCCTGCTCACCGTCGCCGAGCACGGCGGCGTCGATGAAGTCGGCGATCGGCTCCGGGTTGAACGCGGCGTGCCCGCCGGCCAGGACGATCGGGTGCTCGTCGGTGCGGTCGGCGGCCAGGAGCGGGATGCCGGCGAGATCGAGCGCGGTGAGCAGGTTGGTGTAGCCGAGCTCGGTTGAGAAGCTCACCCCGAGCACGTCGTAGGCGCTGAGCGGCCGGTGGCTGTCGACGGTGAAGTGCGGCACGCCGTGCTCGCGCATCAATGCCTCGAGGTCGGGCCACACCGCGTAGGCGCGCTCGGCGAGCACGTCGGGCTGCTCGTTCAGGAGCTCGTAGAGGATCATGACACCCTGGTTGGGCAGGCCGACCTCGTACGCATCCGGGTACATCAGCGCCCAGTGCACGGCCGCGCCGTCCCAGTCCTTGACGGTGCTGTTGAGCTCGCCACCGATGTACTGCACCGGTTTGGACACGCGGGGCAGCAGCAACTCCAGCGCCGGAAAGACCGATTCCACACTCACGCCGTACCAGGGTAGACCGGTGCGCCAAGATGTCCCGCGTGGAGCCGGCAGAGTTGGTGGCGGTGTTGGTGGTGGACGCGGCGAACGTGGTCGGCTCACGCCCGGACGGCTGGTGGCGCGACCGGCCCGGCGCCGCCGCCCGACTGGTCGCCGCCCTCACCGCCGCCCTCCACTCCGGCGCGCTGACCAGCCCGGTAACGGTCATCCTGGAAGGCGCCGCCCGCGCCGGAGTCCCAGCGGGAGTGGCCGGCAGTGACGAG
>DATAYB010000347.1:0-10631 GCA_036272795.1 Pseudonocardia sp. | reverse complement strand
GGGCTCGATCGGCTGACCACCGGCGGTCGGCTCCGGGTCTTCGGGCCGGGACCGGGGCGCCGCCGCGCGCGTCCGGAGCTCCCGGCGCAGGGTCACCGCCATCAGCAGGCAGACCAGCGTCGGCGCGACCAGCTGCGCGGTTACCGCCGCCCCGAGCGGCGCGACCGGCGCGAACAGCAGCCCGACGAACAGCGCCGAGGACACGACCCACGCGAGCATGGCGGCGCGGTTGCGGCCGAGCGCGACCAACGCGGGCTGCAGGATCTGCGCGGCCATCATGGCCACCGTGCTCACCCCGAGCAGCCCGGCGACGAGGCGGGACAGCTCCAGCGGCGCGCTGAAGAGCACGCGCGACGCCCACGGGCCGAGCAGCCCGGCGGCCAGCACCCCGGGTAAACCGACGGCGGCCACCGCGAGCAGCGCGGTGCGCACCTGGCGCCGGACCATGGCGAGGTCGTCGCGCGCGGCGGCGGCGGTCAGCGCGGGCAGCAGGAACGCCTGCACCGGCGCGAACAGGAACAGCGGGATCCGGGCCAGCAGGAACAGCGAGACGAAGCTCGCGGCGAGCTCGGCGTCCGCGTGGTCGGTACCCAGCCGTGACGTCAGCACCACCGGGCCGAGATTGACCACGAGCAGCGTGAGGCTGGACGCGCCCGCCAGCAGGCCCACCGCACCGGCCAGCCGCCGCAGCCGGACCGGCTCCCCGGCGCCCGGGCTCGCGACCGTGGCGGCACGCGAGCGGCGCAGCCCCGGCAGCGTCAGAGCGGCCGCCACCGCGCAGCCCAGCGCGAACACGAAGCCGAAGCGGTCCGCGCTGGCCCAGCCGAACACCGCCAGCGCGACGCACGGCAGCAGCCGGCCGAGCCCCTCGCCGGCAAGGGAGATGCCGTACCACTGGAACCGCCGCTGACCGGCGAACACCCCGCGCAGCAGGTAGGCGGCCGCCGCCCCCAGCACCGCGAGGACCGTGGCGGCCAGCAGCGCGGTGTGCCCGGCGAACGCACGGGGCACCAGCACCGGCCCCAGCGCCAGGACGAGCAGGGACACCAGCACCGCGAACCCGGCGGTGACCACGGTGGCGGCGCGCACGGCCGGCACCGGGTCGAGCCCACCGGCCAGCCGCGCGCTCACCTCGTGGTTGGTCTGCTGCTCGACGGCGGCGAACACACCGGGGCCGACGATCGCGGTGAACAGGAACATCGAGGCCGCGGCTGCGTAATCCCGGGGATTGAGGGTATGCCCAGCGAGTGCGAGCACCACGTACGCGGCCAGCCCCACCAGGGCCAGCCCGCCGCCCACGGGGGCGATGCTGGCCAGCCGGCCGCGCAGCTGGGCCCTGGTCACCACGGGCCAGACAGTACGCCGCACCGTCCGCACGCTCCGGATCAGGCAGCCGGCCGCGATCGCCGATGCCAAACCGTGATCAGTTTGCGGAGGGTCGACCGGAGCACCTAGAAGTGACTGACTATTCTGCGGCCGTGTCGGTTGACGTGCTGGTGCCCGCTTTCGGGGACGGTGTGCACGTTCGCGAGACCGTGGCCAGCGTGCTCGCCCAGACCGACCCGAACTGGCGGCTCACCGTAGTCGACGACGGCGTGGCGCTCGGGCGGGACCCGGGCCTCGAACCGTGGCTGGCCGGGCTCGCCGACGAGCGGGTGCGCTACGTGGCCAACCCCGAGCGCCTCGGCATCAACCGCAACTTCCAGCGCTGCGCCGAGCTGGCCACCGCCGACCTCGTGGTCATCCTCGGCTCCGATGACCGCCTGCTGCCGGACTTCGTGGCGCGGGTGCTCAGGCTGGCCGCGGACTACCCCGACGCCGCCTTCCTGCACACCGGCGCACGGATCGTGGACGCCGAGGGCCGGCCGACCGCGCCGCTGGTGGACCGCGTCAAGGCCGCCACCTCGATCCGGGTGCGCGGCAGCGCGCAGGTCGGCGGCGAGCGGCTGGCCTCCTCCCTGCTGCGTGGCAACTGGATGTACTTCCCGAGCGTGGTGTTCCGCAGGGACGTGCTGCTGCGCCACGGCTTCCGGCCCGGCTACGACATCGTGCTCGACCTCGACCTCTACCTGCGCATCCTGCGAGCGGGCGGGTCCGCCGTGCTGGTGCAGCAGCCGGGCATCGAGTACCGCAGGCACCCCGGCAGCCTGTCCTCGGCGGGGGCGGGCGACGGCTCCCGGTTCGCCGAGGAGCGGGCCTTCTTCGCCGAGGCCGCCGCCGAGCTGGCCGCCATGGGCTGGCCGAAGGCGGCCCGCGCGGCCCGCTGGCACCTCACCTCTCGGCTGCACGTGCTGTGCAAGCTGCCCGGCCTGCTCGCGGCCGGCGAACTCGGCGGCGCGCGGACCATGCTGCGCGGCGCACTCAGTTCCGTCCCCGTCGGCCCCCGGGTCACGGTGGCGGACGGCTCCGGGCCCGGCGAAGGAGTGCGCACTCGATGACGACCGAAGCGGCCGAAGAGACGGGGAACCCGGGGCTCGCGCCGGCCCTCGCCACCACGCCGACCCCAGGCCTGACCAGCCCCGGTGAGCCCACGGCCCCGGCCGCCGGGCTGATCGAGCTCTCCGTCGTGCTGCCCTGCCTGAACGAGGCCGAGACGCTGGCCACCTGCGTGCGCAAGGCGCAGGAGTCGCTGCTGCGGCTCGGGGTGGTCGGCGAGGTGGTGGTGGCCGACAACGGCTCCACCGACGGCTCCCAGGAGATCGCGAGGGCCCACGGCGCGCGCGTGGTGGACGTGCCCCGGCGCGGCTACGGCGCCGCCCTGATCGCCGGCATCGGCGCGGCGCACGGCGAGTACGTGCTGATGGCCGACGCCGACGACAGCTACGCGTTGGACGACCTCGGCGAGTTCGTCGCCGCGCTGCGCTCCGGTGCCGACCTCGTGATGGGCAACCGGTTCAAGGGCGGCATCGAGGCCGGCGCGATGCCGTTCCTGCACCGCTACCTGGGCAACCCGGTGCTGTCGCAGATGGGCCGGCTGCTGTTCCGGATCCCCGTGCGGGACTTCCACTGCGGTATCCGGGCGTTCCGGCGCGACCGGATGATGGAGCTCGGGCTGCGTACCTCCGGCATGGAGTTCGCCAGCGAGATGGTCGTGCGGGCATCGCTGGCGCAGCTGCGCATCTGCGAGGTGCCGACGACGCTGCGCCCGGACGGCCGCAGCCGCTCACCGCACCTGCGCACCTGGCGGGACGGCTGGCGGCACCTGCGCTTCCTGCTCGCGTTCAGCCCGCGCTGGCTGCTGTTCTACCCGTCGCTGGCGCTGCAGGGCATCGGGCTGGCCGGGTTGGTCTGGCTGGCCGTCGGCACACGCGTGGTCGGTGACGTCGGGTTCGGGCCCCACAGCATGTTGGCGTGCGCCACGATGTTCATGCTCGGCGTGCAGGGGCTCGGGCTGGCCGTGATCGCCCGTTCCTACGCCGGCCACCTCGGGCTGCTGTCCCCGTCCGCGCGGCTGGCGAAGGTGGTGTCGCGGTTCTCCCTGGAGCGCGGGCTGCTGGTCGGCGGTGCCCTCGGCCTGCTGGGTACCGGCTGCTTCCTGGCCGCGCTGAGCTCCTGGGGCGCGACCGGGTTCGGCGCGCTGGACGCCACGGACACCATGCAGGTACCGATCATCGGCATGGTGCTCACGGTGACCGGCTTCCAGGTGGTCATCGTGAGCTTCACGCTCGCGCTCACCCGCATCGGCGAGGACTAGCCCTTCACGCGCGGGTCAGGGCAGCTCCGGCCAGTGCTGTGCCCACGGGGCGGCCGCCTCGAACGCCGCCGAGGCACGTAGCACCGCGCCGTCGGCCAGGTGCCGCCCGACGATCTGCAGCCCCACCGGCAGGCCGGCCGAGGTGAACCCGGCGGGCACGGTCGCCGCCGGCTGGCCCGTCATGTTGATCGGGAACGTGAAGCCCAGCCAGGACGTGTTCGGCACGAACCGCCCGTCGATGATCTCCGGGCCCTGCATGTACACGGGGAACGGCGGTACCGCGAGGGTCGGCGTGAGGAACAGGTCGTAGCCGGCCATGAACCGCCACATCCGGTTCACCACCGCCTTGCGGGTCATGCCTGCCGTGGTGAGCTGCTCCGCCGTCCACGGCCGCCGCACCATGTCCACGAGGTGCGGTGACATGGTCGGCCCGTGCACCTCGGTCAGCCCGCGCATGCCGACCAGGTCGGTGTCCGCGACGACGAGGCTCCAGAACGCGTCGAACGGGTCCGACCAGCCCGGGTCAGCCAGCTCGACCACGCAGCCGAGGTCCTTCTCGAACACCGCCGCCGCGCGTGCCGCGATCTCCCGCACCTCGGGGTCCACCGCCAGGTAGCCGAGGTCGGGGCTGAACGCGACCCGCAGCCCGGCGAGCCCGGTTTCGGTCACCGAGCCCAGCCAGTCCACGTCGCCGGCGGGCAGCGAGTGCCGATCGCGCGGGTCGGGCCCGGCCAGCACCGACATCAGCAGCGCGGCGTCGGCCACCGTCCTGGTCATCGGCCCGAGGTGCTCAAGGCTCTCCCAGCTGGACACGCCCGGGTAGCGCTCGTCGCGGCAGCCCGGGTACAGCGGGATCCGGCCCATGGACCCCTTGAAACCGTAGATCCCGCAGTGGGCGGCCGGGATACGCACCGACCCACCGCCGTCGCTGCCCAGCGCGGCCGGCCCCATTCCGCTGGCCACCGCCGCCCCCGACCCGGCGCTGGAGCCGCCCGAGGTCATCTCGAGGTGCCACGGGTTGCGGGTGGTCGCCGAGATCGGGCTGTGCCCCACGCCGCTGTAGCCCAGCTCAGGCACGTTCGTCTTGCCGAGCATGACGGCGTCGGCCGCCAGGATCCGCTCCACCGCGACGTCGTCCTCGTCCGGCACGAAGTCCCGGTACGCCGGCGAGCCCATCGCGGTGCGCACGCCCTTGGTGGCGATCAGGTCCTTCACGCCGATCGGCACGCCGGCCAGCGGCCCGACCGGCTCGCCCCGGGTGATCTTCTCGCCGACCCGGGTGGCCTGGGCGCGGGCCAGCTCCGGGGTCGGCGTGCAGAACGCGTGCAGCAGCGGGTCGAGGCGCTCCATGCGCGCCAGCACGGCGTCGGTCACCTCGAGCGGCGAGAGCTGGCCGGCGCCGATCTGTGCGACGAGCTCGGTGGCCGAGAGCCGGCAGATCTCGTCGGTGCTCGCGCTCACGGGGCGACGTCGCCGGCCGGCACCGGCTCGGCGGCGTCCGGCGTGGGTGCCGGCGCCCGGTCGGAGAGCGCCGCGATGGCCAGGTAGGCGAGGCCGCCGGCGAGGATGCCGGCCACCGCCTCGGCGTACTGCGGCGCGGTGAAGTGCACGACCGCGGCGACCAGCGCGCCGATTGCCCAGGCGGCGAACGCGCCTGCGCGGAACGTGCCGATCGGGCGGCCGGCGGCGCGGCGGCGCAGCAGCACCTGGTCGGCGATCAGCACGGCGCCGATCGGCGGTACGAAGACGCCGAGGATGTTCAGCCAGTCCGCGAACAGGGTCCACACGCCGGCCACCGCGGCGACCACCCCGATCACCCCGAGCACGACCGTGAGCAGCCGCATCTTGCTGGCCGTGATGTGGCTCCAGCCGACGGCGCCGTTGTACAGGCAGTGGGTGCACACCGAGCCGAGGTTGATGAACACGAAGACGACCGCGAGCGCGGTGAGCACCGGGTGGTGCCCGACCAGGATGCTCAGGAAGTCGCCGCCGTCCCGGTTGGGGTCCGTGGCCGCGCCGGCCGCCACGATCAGCCCGCCGACCGCCATCGAGACGAAGTTGGCCAGCGGGAACGCCGTGGCCGCCGCGCCCACCGCGTGCCGGCCGCTGCGTGCCCACCGGGTGAAGTCGGCGGTCATGGTGCCGGAGTCGGCGAACCCGGCGACGGTCATGGTCACCGCGGCACCGATGCTCAGCACGGTCGCCCCCGGCTGCCCGCCGTACGACAGCACGCCACCGAGCCCGTGACCAGCCGCGACGAAGCCGATAGCGACGGTGGCCAGCACGAGGAACAGGGGGGCGGCCACCGCGCCCAGGATGGCCAGCGCGCGGATCCCGACGAAGGTGACCGCGATGTACAGCACGCCGGCCAGCAGGATCGTGCCCGGCTCGTTCCAGCCCAGTGTGGTGTGCAGGGTGGCGCCCGTGAGCCCGGTCTGGAACGCGAACCAGCCGATCACGATGGTGGACAGGAACCCGGACGCGACGGCGTAGCCCCGGCTGCCGAAGGTGGACTTGGCCATGATGGCGAAGTTGCGCCCCGTCGTGCCGGCGAGATGGCTGAGCACGCCGACGTAGAGCATCAGTACGAGGTTGCCGAGCAGGATGGCCAGCAGGCCGCGCACGAAGCCCAGCCCGTAGACGATCACCCCACCGAATACCGCGTTGGTCAGGATCATCGGGAAGCCGAACCAGACGGCCGCGACGGACAGCCACGACCGCCGGTGTGTGGCCGGGACCGGCTCGTGCTCGAACTCCGAGGTCAGCCCGTGCTCTTCGGTCGCCACGGCGTTCTCGGCGGTGGCGGTCATCGGACGGCCACGATTCGGGACACTGTATACGTGAGCAGCTGCATGGGTGCCCACGCTAAGAACGCCTGGTTTCGGGCCGCGACATCTCCGGTAACGACCCCGTTGCCAGCGCGGCCGCACGCTCGTTGCCCGGTCAACCAGTGCGCCAATTCGATAACTCCGGGGTTGGGCTGACCGGGGGACGACACACTGCCCGGTTACCCTTTCGGGGCTCGGCACACGGAGGAGGCGAGGGACGTCAGCGGGCTGGATGTGGTCTTCGTCGCCGCCGCCACCGTCTACGGTCCCGGCCTCGTGCTGCTGCTCGCGCTCGGGGTCCGGCCGGGGGTGGTGCTGCTCGGCGCCACGCCGGCGGCCTCGGTGGGCGTCGCACTGCTCACCGCGTGCGGCTGCGCGCTGCTCGACGTGCCGTTCGCGCCGAGGACCCTGGTCTACGGCACGCTGCTGCTCTCGGTCTGCGGCGGGGTGATCGGCTGGCGGCTGCGCGGCAGGCGGCTGGGCCTGGTCGCGCCGGCGCGCCTGGTGGCGCGGCGGATCAGGCTGGCCGCTGCCGCCGGGTCTGTCGGGTCGACGACTTCGACGACCACGACCAGTTCGACGACTTCGTCCACTTCGTCCGCCAGACTGACCGAGCTGGCCTCGCGGCTGGCCAGGGCGGCAGGCGGCGCGCACCGCTGGAAGCTGACGAGGTGGCGGTTCGGCTGCCCGCCCGGTGAGCTGCCCGAGCCGACCGCCCGGCCGTTGCTACCGCCGCTCGGAGGGTTGTCCCGGCGGTTCGCGCAGCTGGTCGGCGGGGTGTTGGTGCTGGTCGGGGCGGGGCTCTCGCTGCAGTCCTGGTACTGGGGGCTGGGTACCTGGAGCACGTACAACCAGGATCACGACCCGATCCTGCACGCCGTGCTGACCGCGTACATCGAGCGCACCGGCCGTGGCGCGCCCTGGCAGATCATGCCGGCCGACGTGCTGGTCGGCGGCCGCACGGTGTACTACCCCGACGGGTTCCACCTGCTCGCGGCGACCATCGGGTCGGTGTTCGACGACCCGGTCGTCGGCATGAACGCGGCCCTCGCCATGGTGGCCGGCGCCGCCTGGACGACGAGCGCGGCGGCGCTGGCGGCGGTGGCCGTGCGGTGGCTGCGCAACGACGCCGGCTGGATGGCCATGGGGGCCGGGGTCGGCGCGGTGATCGCCGCCAGCCTGTACCGCCCCGGCGCGCAGCTGGCCAGGGACAACGGGCTGTTCCCGAACTCCTGCGCGCTGGTACTCGTGCCGGGGGTGGTGGCGGCGATCCTGCTGGTGCGACCGAAGGCGTGGGGCGCCGCGATCGGTGTCGGGGTGGCCTGCGCCGGCATCGTCACGGTGCACCCGAGCTCGGGGCTGTCGGTCGGGCTGAGCGTGCTGGTCTGCTGGCTGGCGCTGCTGTGCACCCGGGACGGCAGGGCCACACTGCGCGCGCAGCTGTCCGTGCTCGTCGCGCTCGTGGTGGCGGGTGGGCTGGTTGCGCTGCCGGTACTGCGCGGCGCGCTCGCGGTGTCCGGCCGGATCGAGGCGTTCCCGCCGGACACGTCACACCTGCCGGTCGTGCGCACCCTTGGCGCGGTGCTGCCGCTGACGTACGGCGGCATGTTCGACGACAAGTCCATGGTGCAGGTCTGGCCGACGTTGCTGCTGGTCATCGGGGTGGGCACCGCGCTCGCGCTGTCCAGGGCGCTGCCGCTGGTGGTGGCGTGGGCGGCCTGGGTGACCATCGTGCTGCTCGCCTACCGCAACCCCACCGGGCTGACCGCCCCGATCCTCGGCTTCTTCTACAACAGCGCCGGCCGGGTGCAGAGCCACGTCGCACTGTTCGCACCCGCGCTGGCCACCCTGGGCGCGTTCGGGCTGCTGATCGCGCTGCTGGTGGCGGCCAGCGCCGTGCGGCTGCCGGCCCCGGAGGGGTCCCGCCGGCTCGCGCCCCGGCTGGTCGGCGGGTTCGGCGTGCTGCTCCTGCTGCTGCTCACGCTCGGTTATCTGGCAGGTCCGACCGACAAGTACCTCAACACCACGGCCGACGCACTGGCCCAGCGCTGGTCGCAGCCGCAGCTGTACCGGGTCGACGAGGAGGACATCGAGGCGGCCGAGTGGCTCAAGCCGAGGGTCAAGCCGGGTCAGCGGATCATGAACAGCCCGAACGACGGCTCCACGTACCTCTACGTGCACGACAACCTGCCGGTGGTCAACATCAGCACGCTCGGCGTACCGGGCTTCCCGTACACGTACGACCTGATGCGCGGCTTCAGGTACCTCGACATCGACCCTCAGATCCGGCACTGGGTGCTCGAGCTGAACATCGCCTGGGTGTACGTGGACTCGCGGGCGCCGATCATCGGGGCGGACGGCGCGCCCGGCAACTGGACCGGCGGCGGCGTGATGACCACCGTGCCCGGCCTCGACCACCTGGACGACACGCCGGGCCTGATCCTGGCGCACGTCGTCGGCTCGGTACGGATCTACCAGGTCGACCTGGACCGGATCCGGATGATGGACGTTGCCGACCGCCCGACGGCCGCCGCCCCGGTCCCCGTGAACGCAGCCAGGTAGCCCATCCACCGTGCGACGGGCGGTCGGGGAGAACCGGCCGGTTGGCGGGTGCGGGGCGCTGTCGTGCGTCCGACAGTCGGTGGGCGGTCGGTGCCGACTTCGGTCCCGATACCCCGCGCCACTACCCTCGGTCGTCGTGAGCGAGCGCAGCGACCGAACCAGTGGCCAGGCCAGCTCGTCCGACGTCGACCTCGTGGTGGTCGGGTCGGGCTTCTTCGGGCTGACCGTGGCAGAGCGGGCCGCGACCGAGCTGGGCAAGCGGGTGTTAGTGCTGGAGCGGCGCACGCACCTGGGAGGCAACGCCTACTCCGAGGCGGAGCCCGAGACCGGCATCGAGATCCACCGCTACGGCGCGCACCTGTTCCACACGTCCAACCAGCGGGTGTGGGACTACGTCAACCGGTTCACCTCGTTCACCAACTACCAGCACCGGGTCTTCGCCAGGGTGGCCGACCAGGTCTACGCCTTCCCGATGAACCTGGCGCTGATCAACTCCTTCTTCGGCCGCTCGCACACCCCCGACCAGGCGCGGGCGCTGATTGCCGAGCAGGCCAGCGAGGTCGACACCGCGGACGCCAAGAACCTCGAGGAGAAGGCGATCTCGCTGATCGGCCGCCCGCTGTACGAGGCGTTCGTGAAGGGCTACACCGCCAAGCAGTGGCAGACCGACCCGACCGAGCTGGACGCCGCGATCATCACCCGGCTCCCGGTGCGCTACACGTTCAACAACCGGTACTTCAACGACACGTACGAGGGCCTGCCGGTCGACGGCTTCACCGCGTGGCTCGAGAAGATGGCGGCGCACCCGAACATCGAGGTCAGGACGGACGTCGACTACTTCGACGTGCGCCAGGAGCTGCCCGAGGTGCCGGTCGTCTACACGGGCCCGCTGGACCGCTACTTCGACTACGCCGAGGGCGAGCTGGGCTGGCGCACCCTGGACTTCGAACAGGAGGTCCTCACCGACACCGGTGACTTCCAGGGCACCTCGGTGATGAACTACAACGACGCGGACGTGCCCTACACCCGGATCCACGAGTTCCGGCACTTCCACCCGGAGCGGGACTACCCGACCGACAAGACCGTCATCGTCCGGGAGTACTCGCGGTTCGCGGAGTCCGGCGACGAGCCGTACTACCCGATCAACACCGCCGACGACCGGGTCAAGCTGGAGCGCTACCGCGAGCTGGCCCGCAAGGAGACCGCGAACCGCAAGGTGCTGTTCGGTGGCCGGCTGGGTACCTACAAGTACCTGGACATGCACATGGCGATCGGCTCCGCGCTGACCATGTTCGACAACCGGATCGCCCCCTACTTCACCGACGGCCACCCGCTCGACGGCTCCGACCCCGACACCAACCCCGGCACCAGCTGAGCGACCCCCCAGCCATCAACGCAGAGGACTGACCTACCGATGACGGAACTGGCCGAACAGATCGGCAACCCGCCGAGCACCCCGAACGGGACCACCCGCCGGGGCGCCGCCGGTAAGACCGCCACGAAGACCGCGGCCAAGCGGAGCGCGGCGGACCAGCCGCCGGTGGCGG
>DATAYB010000346.1:0-17087 GCA_036272795.1 Pseudonocardia sp. | reverse complement strand
GGTGAGCTTCATCAGCGCTCGGGACAGCTCCGCGGGCGGCTGGCGAGAGGTGCGCGCCCGGCTGTAGGGCGGCGGCCGGCGGCGCGGTCACGCGGACTCCCGCTCGATCAGCCGGCCGGTCACGCTGTCGGCCGGACCGCGAAGCTGTCCACCGGACGGGCGCAGGTCGGGGCCGACCGTGGTGAGAAGCCGAACGCGGTGGCGTTGCGCAGGGCGGTCGGACTGAACGCCCCGTCGGCCAGGTCCCAGAGATTGTCCTCGACCCGTACCTTCGACACCGCGTAAGGCGTGACCGGCTTGAGCGGCACGTCCTCGCCGACCAGCTCGTCCCCGCCCCGGCTGCCATACACCGCACAGGTGGACGCGTACACGAACCGGCCGACCCCCGCCTCCTTCGCCAGGCGGGCCAACCGGGTGGAGGCGCGGTGGTTGATCGCGTGGGCGAGCTCGGGATCCAGCGCGCCGAGCGGGTCGTTGGACAGCGCGGCGAGGTGCACCACCGCGTCGAACCCGGCCAGCTGGTCGGCCGTGACGTCCCGCAGGTCCACGGCGAGGCCGGGCGGGTCGGCGGGGGCCGGGCCGAGCACGCAGTCGGCGAACAGCCCGGAGTCCAGGCCGGTGACCCGGTGCCCCGCGGAGGCGAGCACCGGGGCCAGCACGGTGCCCAGGTAGCCCTGGTGGCCGGTGAGTAGCACGTGCACGCCTAGTTCCTCCCCGCCCCTAGCGCCGTCGGGCGCGCCGCCGTGGTGTCCCTCGACGTCCCGACCGGGCCGGCCCCGATCACGAGCTTGTCCAGGTGGAAGGCCTCGGCGTAGCGGGTCTGGCACTGCACGCCCCGGATCCGCGCGAGCCCGGTGAACGCCTCGACGTCGAACCACGGTCGGGTCCGCTGCGAGGCGTAGTGCGTGGTCAGGGCCGCCACCTTGGCCCGCAGCGACGTCTCCGCCAGCGGCAGGTACACCCCGGGCTGGACCAGGTCGGCCTCCCACTTGAGGATCTCGTAGCCCAGCGTCAGGTGGTCCCGGAACGCGGTGGGTACCAGCTCGGCGAGCAGCCGGTGGTCCTGGTGCGCGTCGTGCGGCGCGGGCGCCAGCACCAGGTCCGGCTCGGTGGCCCCGCGCAGCCCGCTGAGGGCCTCCTTGACCTCGCGCCAGTGGTTGGGGAGCCGGCTGTCGGTCAGACCGAGCACCGAGACGAGCAGGTCGGCGCCGGGGCACAGGGTGGCCAGCGCGGCGCGCTCCTCGGCCTCCCTCGGCGTGCCGGCGCCGCTGAGCACCAGCGCGGTGACCCGCAGCCCCGGGTACTCGCGGCAGAGCTCCAGCAGGGTGCCGCCGGCGCCGATCGCGATGTCGTCGCAGTGTGCGCCGAGCAGGACCAGCTCCCCCAACCGCTCCGGGCGAAGGCGCAGCATCACCGCTCCAGCACCGGCGCGGCGACCGGCCCGGCACTGACCGGCCCGGGGTCCGGGGCCAGGCCGGCGGTCGCGTCCCAGAGCACCCACGGCCGGGTGCCGGCGTGGTAGGCCAGCTCGAGCGCGTGCCGCTCCTTCGCGGTGTCCGCCGGCTGCCACCAGCCCTGGTACGGGTAGGCGAGCATCCGGCCCTCCGTGACCAGCGCCGCGCAGGCGTCAGCGATCAGGTCCCCACCCGGCGGCAGGTGCTCGAAGATCTCGGGCCGCAGCACGAAGTAGCCGCCGTTCTCCCAGAGCGGCAGGTCCCGCAACGCGCTGATCCCGGTGATCGAGTCGTCCGGGCCGAGCTCGACGCAGTGGAACGCCGGCTGCGGCGGGACGGCGAGCAGGGCGGCGGCCGCATCGCTGCCCCGGAACCGGGCGATCATCGCGTCCAGTGGCAGGTCGGTGAGCACGTCGGCGTAGTTGGCAAGGAACATCTCCTCGCCCTCGACGAGGTGGCGCACCCGGCGCAGCCGCTCCCCGATCGGCGAGTCGAGCCCGGTGTTCACGAACGTGATCGTCCAGTCGGAGATGTCGCTGGTCAGCAGCTCGACCTTGCCGCCGCGCAGCACGAAGTCGTTGCTCGCCGTCTCCGCGTAGTTCAGGAAGTAGTCCTTGATGTGGTGGCCGCCGTAGCCGAGGCAGAGGACGAACTCGGTGTGGCCGAAGTGCGCGTAGTAGCGCATCACGTGCCACAGCAGCGGCCGGGGACCCACCATGTGCATGGGTTTCGGCAGGTCGGTCGTACCGTCCCGCATCCGCATCCCGTAGCCGCCGCAGAACAGCACGACCTTCACGGTGTGACCACCTCGAGCCGGGGGATCGGGAACACCAGCCGGCCGCCCCACTCCCCGACGTAGGCCAGCTGCTCGAGCAGCTCGGTACGCAGGTTCCATGGCAGCACGAGCACGTAGTCGGGCCGGTCCATCTCGATCCGCTCCGGGGCATGGATCGGGATCCGGGTACCCGGGGTGAACCGGCCGTGCTTGTAGGGGTTGCGGTCGACTGTGTAGGCGAGCAGGTCGGGGCGGATACCGCAGTAGTTGAGCAGCGTGTTGCCCTTGCCAGGCGCCCCGTAGCCGACCACGGTGGCACCGGCGGCCGCCGCGTCCATCAGGAACCGCAGCAGCTCGGTGCGCACCTCGGCGACCGACGGCGCGAAGCTCCGGTGACCGTCCAGGCTGCCCAGGCCGGCCGCGCGTTCCTCGGCGAGCAGCTCGGTGACGGCCCTCGACGGCGTACCACCCAGCTCGATCGGCCGCGCCCACAGCCGGAGCGAGCCGCCGTGGGTGTCGAGGCGCTGCACGTCCAGCACGGCCAACCCACCGCAGGCCAGCGCCTGGCGGGCGGTGTGCAGCGAGAAGTACTGGAAGTGCTCGTGGTAGATCGTGTCGAACTGCGTACCCCGGACCAGCGCCAACAGGTGCGCCACCTCGATGGTGACCCAGCCGTCGTCGGCCACCAGCGCGCGCAGCCCCTCGGTGAAGCCGACCAGGTCGGGCACGTGGGCGTACACGTTGTTGGCCACCACGAGGTCGGCCGGCCCACGCTCGGCCCTGATCCGGGCGCCGACCTCCGGGCCGAGGAACTCGGTGCGGGTGGGTACGCCGCGCTCGACGGCGGCCAGCGCCACGTTCCGAGCCGGCTCGACGCCGAGGCAGCGGATGCCCCGGTCCACCACGTGCTGCAGCAGGTAGCCGTCGTTGCTGGCCACCTCGACGACGAACGAGTCCGGCCCGAGGTCGAGCCGGTGCACGGCCTCGGCCACGAACCGCTCGGCGTGCGCCACCCAGGATGTGGAGTAGGAGGAGAAGTAGGCGTACTCCCGGAACGTCTGCTCCGGGCTGATCATCGGCGGCAGCTGGACGAGCAGGCAGCGCTCGCACACCCTGGCGTGCAGCGGGTACGTGGGCTCCGGGGCGTCCAGCTGCTCGCCGCCGAGGAACGACTCGCACGGCGGCGTGGCCCCGAGGTCCAGGAAGCTGCGCAGCCGGACCGAGCCGCACAGGCGACAGCCGGCCCGGTACACCGGGCCGGCCGCCACCTCCTGGGGGTCAGTAAGCGCCGTCACTACTGATCACCGCTCGGATCGTCTTCCACAGGATCAGACCGTCGAGGGCGAGCGTCCAGTTCTCCACGTAGCGCAGGTCGAGGCGTACGGCTTCCTCCCACGACAGGTCGCTGCGCCCGCTGATCTGCCACAGTCCGGTCAACCCCGGCTTGACCAGCAGCTTGCGTCGGGCGTCGCGGTCGTAGGTGGCCACCTCGCTGGGCAGCGGCGGGCGGGGTCCGACCAGGGACATCGAGCCGGTGAGCACGTTGAACAGCTGGGGCAGCTCGTCCAGGGAGTACTTGCGCAGCAGGGCTCCGACCGGCGTGATCCGGGGGTCGGACTTCATCTTGAACAGCGGCCCGGCAGCCTCGTTGGTGGCGGCCAGCCTGGCCTTGCGCTGCTCGGCGTCCACCACCATCGAGCGGAACTTCCACATCCGGAACTGCCGCCCGCCGAGGCCGACCCGGGTCTGCCGGAAGAAGCCGGGCCCACCGTCGGAGCGCACGGCGTAGTAGATGGCGATCAGCAGCGGCGCCAGGATGAGCAGCAACAGCGCCGCGCCGATCTTGTCCATGATGCCCTTGAGCACCCACGGCGCCCCGGTGAACCGGGGTTCGGTCAGGCGCAGCAGCGGCAGGCCGTCCACGGGCGCGACGTGCAGCCGGGGCCCCTGCACCTCCATCAGCCCCGGGTGCACCACCAGCTCGACGCCCTGTCCTTCCAGGTCCCAGGCCAGCTGGTGCAGCCGGCGGGCGGACCAGCCATCGGCGGGCGCCACCGCGACCACGCGGTAGTCGCCGCCGAGCACCGTGGAGGCCGTGGCGTCCAGGTCCCCGATCACCGGCACACCGGCGACCTCGCCGTCCCCGTTCGGGCCGGTGCCGTCCGGCGTGCAGGCACCGGTGACGCGCCAGCCGTGGTAGGCCGCGCGGCGGGTGCGAACGACCAGGTCGTTGACCCACTCGGCGCCGCCGACCGCGAGTACCTCGTGCACGCAGCGACCGTTCGCCCGCTGCCGGTAGAGGAACTGCCGCAGCACGTAGCGGCTGAAGGCGGCGAGCACACCGAGGCCCGGGATCACGCCGAACACCCATGGCCGGGTCGCGCTCACCTGGAAGGCCAGCCCGACCAGCCCGACGAGCACCGACGTACTGGCGATGGACCGCAGCAGCCGGCTGAACTCCTCGGAGCCCCGGCCGAGAATGCCCGGCTCCCAGGCCCGCGTGGCGATCATGCAGGCCACGAAGCAGGGCGCGGTGCCGGCCGCGATCAACGGTGCGAGGTAGACGTCGGTGGCGCTGTTGCCGAAACCGGCCGACACCCCGATGGCCAGCGCCAACGACAGGCTCAGCAGGTCGCCGAGGACCACCGCCCTGGCGTACCGGGCCTCCCAGCGCGGCCGGACGGTGCGGCGAGGTCGTATCGGCCCCCCGATCACCCGTGTGGTGCCGCTGACCAGTGCAGTGGAACTCCCGTTCCGCATCCCGCCCCCCGACGTATTACCTAGCTCGATCACCGGCCTGGACCGGTGAACGCCGATGCCGCACCCAGAGCCGCGGCGCGGCGTGCTCCACAGGAATGACTTCACGTAACCGCAATAGACTGGGTCGCCGACCGGAAAGACAATTCGGCGTCACAATGAGAACGATCTTGTCCGGCATGGAGCCCGACGGCGCTGTGAGGCTCTTTCAACCAACAATTCGACAGCATTGCGGAGCATTAGGAGCAATCCGAGCCCCACACGCCCCCCGCGTACCAGCCCGACCCAACAGCGGTGGTTCGTCGAGCCAGCACCCCCGGCTCCCCCGAGCCGAACCCCCGTTACCCCTTTCGGGTGCAGCCTTACTCGACCGAGCGTAGCAATGGTGGCGCTGTGCAATCAAGAACTGATCTAACAGCCCCATGTAAGGTAACCCACGCCACAATCTCTTCACACCGAGTGAATGCTCGGATGAGCTACGGAAAGATTTTCAGAATTGAACGATAATCTACTCATGTTTTACGAGGCGCCTTTGGCCGCCGTTATGCTTGAATCTCTACAGTTCGTGTGCCCTGACCTCAGGTCGGGGGCTTGACCAGCGGCTCACCACCGGTGGCTGGCGCGAGAGGCCGGCGGTCACGACCTCCAGGCGCCGGCCAGCCAGGTCTTCCCCGGCAGGGCCCGAACCCTGATTTCTCCAGTCCCGCGCCGGGGCCGAGATCCGGATCGGACCGCACCCGACAGCCCGATCAATGGCGATAATGACACATCGGGAACACGTGCTGAATACGTTACGAGAGAGGGTCAGGACGTCCGAATATTTACGCCGAAAACCGCGCGGAACAGCGCGAAATTGACGACAGCAGACGCCAGTAAATCTGTTAGTTCACACTCGCCAAAACACCAGTTCGCGTCCATTGAAAGCAGGCGCTATTGCATATAACGGAGCGCCCTATCGCGTCGGCGACTGCCTGACCAACGCAACGGCCTCCAGCTGGGAGTTCACCTCGAGCTTGATCAGGATTGCCCGGATCTGCGTGCGAACCGTGGCCATGGAGACCACGAACCGCTCCGCGATGACGCCCGCCCGATGCCCCTCCGCGAGCAGTTCCAGCACCTCGCGCTCGCGGGTGCTCAGCCGGTCCAGCCTGCGCGCCAGCTCGATCTCCTTGGCCTGGTAGCTGCGGTGACGGGCGAGCCAGTGGTAGCGCTCGGTCTCGGTCATGATCGGTTCGCCCTCGGCGGCCATCCCCACCGTGCGGACCAGCGTGTCGAATGAGCTGGACTTGGGCACCGAGCCGATGGCCCCGCCCGCGATCGCGGCCGCCACACCGGGCTGGTCCACGCTGCCGCTCACGACCAGCACCTGCCAGCCGCGCTCCCGCAGCGAGCCGACCAGGTCGGCGCCGTGCACCCAGCGGCCCTCGGTGTCCCTGCCGAGGTCGAGGTCGAGCACCACCAGGCCGGTAGGGCCGTTCGAGGCCTGGCGTACGAAGTCCGCCAATCGGGCCACCGGGATTTGGTGCGCGTCAAATCCATGCCCGCGCAGTGCCATCGTCAAAGAGGTGCTGAATAGCTCGTGGTCATCAATGATCAGCACGGGATATCCCGCCGGGGGTTGCCCGGTTCCGGCGGCTCCCTGAAATGCGTCGGTCACCATTGCGCCGAGGCCGCTACTCGCCGGGCGCGGTCGTCCACCTGCGCGGCCTGCACCTCGATGCGCACCGTGCAGCCCGGTGCATCACCGCGCCTCGCCGTGATCGAGATGGTGCCGTTCTCGCCGCACAGCAGGCGCTGGCAGATGTTCAGCCCGAGGCCCTGCCCCGGGGAGCGGGCCCCTCGGGTGCCCGCCTCGAGCACGCGGACCTCGGCGCCCTGCGGCACTCCCGGCCCGAAGTCGGAGATCCGGATCGTGATCCGGTCGGCCCGCCGGCTCGCCTGCACCCGCACCGGGCTACCCGGCGCGTGCACCGCGGAGTTGGTCAGCACGTTGGCGACGACCTGCGCCAGCGTCGACGCCGAACCCTCGGCGCTGAGCCGCACGTCCGCGTCCAGCCGCACGTCCATCCCCGCGGAGCGGCGCAGTGCCACCTGGTCGCGCAGCACGGACACGACCGAGTACTCGCCGCGCACCGCCGCCGGGCAGTCCTGGTCGGCCCGCAGCAGGGCGTTCAGCCTCGCCAGCTCCGAGGCCATGGCCTGGTTCAGCACCGCGTCCGGACGGTCCACCAGCAGCCCGGCGGCGCCGGCAAGGCCGGCCAGCCCGTTGCGGAGCTCGTGGCCCTGCTCGGCGGCCTTGCGCAGGTCCTGCTTCGCCAGCAACAGCTCCTGCTGCTGCTGGCTCTGCCGCTGGCTGAAGGCCACCAGCGCCTGCAGCGCCACCTGGCCGAGGCCGGCGACGACGAGCAACATGCCGAACAACCTGATCACCGAGGAGCTGAACCCGAACGGGGCGGCGACCAGACCCACCTGCATGGGGTCGAGATGGGTCAGCGCGATCATGGCGAAGCCGAGGCCGACCCAGGAGCGGAAGCGGGAACTCGAGGCCCAGCCCGCGGCAGCGACGACCAGCCCGACCAGCACGCCGAGGAGCGCGATGCCCACCCGCAGCCAGGAGTACCCGAGCAAGGTCAGGCTCTCCTGCGGAAGCAGGGCCCCGAGCAGCGCGCACACCGCCGCGCCGAGCAGCCCGAGGACGAACACCGACCGGCACTTCCAGCGCTCGTGCAGGCCACCAGGGCTCACGGCCACGACCAGCGCACCGACCACGGCGACACCCACGCAGAGCCGGACGTTGCCGAGCGCGGCCTCCTCGGGCTCCGAGGTCGTCCCGATCGCGGTCGCCGGCACCCCCGCCACGCTGTAGAGCGCCAGCGCGACGGCCATCCAGGTCGCCCGCTTGTCCCCGGTGAGCCGCCCGATCGCGCAGCCGAGCACCGCGCTCATCCCGCCGGCAGCCATCGAGGCGAGCCCCAGCACGGTGGTGATCTCCGGCACCGGCAGCACCTGAAGCACGGCCGGCGAGGTTGTGACGACGGTCAGTAACGCAAGTGATCCTCCGACCACAAAAAGATCAAGCATGCCCCGTGTAGACAGCACGAACCAACCCAGGATCCGTCGCATCAGCGAGCCCCGTAGTTCCCTCGTGCGTGAGGTCGCCCCGACAACTCACTCACGCGTCCCGCATCCATCCCCGTCAGCGGTACGTGACCACCCAATCGAGTGGTTATAACGGTGAGCAGATTACGAGGGGCCTGAGAATCCCACAAGTCGATAGAAATTAAGGATGCGTAACGCACTCCGAATGGCCTAATTGGCGCAACGGGGGGACGGCATTTGGTTACTGCGGGTTATGGCCCTTCAGGCGGCCGCAAGCCACGGTTCCCAGGTGGGGTGCGGCTCCACGGTCAACAGCAGCACTCCGCCGTGCCCACGTCTGGGGGGTCCGGGCTTCACCCGAAGCGACCAACCGAGCTCAGCGAGTAACCGGTCCGCTTTGCGCGAGTTGCAGCTCCGGCAGGCCGCCACGCAGTTGTCCCAAGAGTGCACGCCGCCCCGGCTGCGCGGGATGACGTGGTCGATGGTGTCGGCGCGCTTGCCGCAGTAGGCACAGATCCGACTGTCCCGGCGGAGCACGCCGGCCCTCGTCATCGGCACGGTCGGCCGGTACGGCACCCGCACATAGCGCGACAGCCGCATCACCGACGGCGCGGTGATCGAGAGGTTCTCGGAACGAAACGAGCCGCCTTCGAGGGCGGCCTGGACGAGCTCTGCCTTGCCGCTGAGCATGAGCAACACGGCACGTTTCGCGGTGACGACCGCGAGCGGCTCAAATGTCGCATTGAGCAACAGCACCCGGGACGTCACCCTCGCACCCCTTACCGGCCGGCGCCGAAGGGCGCTGAGAACCGGGGCGCCGCCCCGCGGGACGGGACGGCACCAGAGGTCCGAGGTTGTCGTTCCGGCACGTGACCACCTCCGTAAAGGCTGCTCGCGCATAGTCGACCACACTCCGGCACCAAACGCACCTGTGAACCTCGTCGTGTCGCGCCGGTGGCTCAGCGGGCGCCCAGGTCGACACCCCATCGTCATCGCGCCGGCACCCGTCCGTAGCCTCGACGGGCGTGGCCGAGCCGAACTTCGTGCTGAACACCCCAGCCGACTACCCGCCCGCCGGTCCCGCCCTGTCGGACGCGGACGCGTTGCACATGTTCCCGTGGGCGCCGGCCTGCGCCTCGGACACCGGCTCGTGGTGCGCACGCGTGTACGGATGGACCCACAGCGACTTCCTGGCCCGCTCGGCCGACATCTTGGTGGACCGGGTGCTGTCCATCGCACTGATCGTCGCGCTCGCCGTACTGACCAGGGCGCTGCTGCACCGGACGATCACCCGGCTGGTGCGGGGCGCGACGAACGGCACGGTCCCCCGGGTGCCCAAGGCGCTGCGGAGGCGAGCGCCCGCCGGGCTTCGCGAGATCGCCGCGCCGCTGCTGTCCGAGCGGCGGGTGCAGCGGGCCAATACCGTCGGCTCGGTGCTGCGCTCGATCACCTCGACGGTCGTGCTGGTGATCGCGTCGATCATGGTGATGGCGGAGTTCGGGCTCAACCTCGCGCCGATCCTCGCCTCGGCGGGTATCGCCGGGGTGGCGCTGGGCTTCGGCGCGCAGAACCTGGTGCGGGACTTCCTGTCCGGCATGTTCATGCTGCTCGAGGACCAGTACGGGGTCGGTGACGTCGTCGACCTCGGGGAGGCCACCGGTACGGTGGAGGCCGTAGGGCTGCGGATCACCACCGTGCGCGATGTGCGGGGCACCGTGTGGCACGTGCGCAACGGGGCGATCCAGCGCGTCGGCAACAAGAGCCAGGGTTTCGCGGTCGCGGTGGTCGACCTGCCGCTCGCGCACACGGCGGACATCACGCGTGCCATCGAGATCGCCGGCCGGGTGGCGGCCGAGGTGGCGGCCACCGAGGATGTGGCGGGGCTGCTGCTCGCGCCGCCGGAGGTGTTGGGAGTGGAGACGGTGACCGTGGAAGGCGTCACGCTGCGCGTGACGGCAAAGACCCAGCCGGGCCAGCAGTGGTTGGTGCAGCGGGCGCTGAACGCCGCGATCGCCGACGCTTTCGAGGCCGCCGACCTCCCGCGTCCCTACGCCAGCGCCCCACCGAGTGGCCGGAGCCAACCGTGAGCAGCCCGCAGCAGTTCTTCGCCGAGGTCGGCGGCGCCGACACCTTCCACAAGCTGATCGCGAGGTTCTACGCCGAGGTCGCCGAGGACCCGGTGCTGCGCCCGCTCTACCCGGAGGAGGACCTCGGCCCGGCCGAGGTGCGGCTGCGGATGTTCCTCGAGCAGTACTGGGGCGGCCCGCGCACGTACTCCGACCAGCGTGGTCACCCCCGGCTGCGGATGCGGCACGCGCCCTTCCGGATCGGCCCGATCGAGCACGACGCGTGGCTGCGCTGCATGCGGATCGCCGTGGACGAGGCCGGTCTGGACGACGCCCACCGCAACCAGCTGTGGCAGTACCTGGAGATGGCCGCCGCAAGCATGGTCAACAGCGGTTTCTGAGCTACCGCCGGGCGCGCCCACCAGGTTAATTGTGGTTGACGAGGCTTGTGTGTTGTGACGGGTCAGGCTATTAAGGTGTGCCGCCCTGGACCCCGGCGGGCCGGCCGGTGTGCCGGCTGTTCGTAATAGCCGGCTGTGGAGGTCTGTGGCGATGTCCGAGCGGCGGGCGCACCCGGTACTGATCGTCGACAGTCACGAGCTGTTCCGCACGACGCTGTACGCGGCACTGCGCGCCAGGGGGCTGGACGCCCACGAGGCTCCGCTGACCGACCGGGACGCCGTGCTGGCCGACGCGGCGCGGCTCGACACCGCCGTGGTGGTGCTCGCGCTGAGCCTCACGCTGGGCCATGGCGACCGGCCCGACCGGGCGGTGGACCTCGTGCCCGCCCTGCGCCAACTGGGCCATCACACGGTCGTGCTCCGGGGCAGCCACGACGATGCCGAGATGGCGAAGGCCGTGGCGGGCGGCGCGATCGGGTCGGTGACGAGGTCGACACCGTTCGAGGTACTGCTGCGGCTCGTGGCCAGGGCGACCGACGGGGAACCGGTGATGACCGAGGTCGAGCGCCGCCACTGGCTGACCCGGCACCGGCACATCATGGACCGGCAGCGCCGCTTCGCCGAGCTGACGCGGCGCCTGAGCTCGCGCGAGCACGAGATCCTCCGACTGCTCGCCGACGGGCACGGCGCGGCGGCCATCGCCGAGCGGGCGGGCCTGCCGGAGAGCACGGTGCGCGCCGAGATCCGCGCCATCCTGGCCACGCTCGAGGTCGGCTCCCAACTCGAGGCCGCCGTGCTGATGCGAGACGATCCGGCCCTCCAACACATTCTGGACGGCCTCGCGGCGGCCCCCGGACGGCCTACTGAGGTACGCCGCGCGATTCGATAAACAGCCTCCATTTACGTCAAAACTATCGACGCGGAGGGTCAACACCGCGGGTAGCGTTTCCCGTCGTGCCCGCGTCGACGCCCACCCCTGACGGTTCCGGCTCGGCCGCGCCTGAGGACGGTGGGGATGCCACTGAGTTCATCAATACCCTGGTCACGCACGCCCTGGACGATCTCGAGGAAGGTCGCCTCGACGTGGAGTCCGCGTTGCGCATCATCGCGCGCGCGGCGTGGGCGGCGGGCCATCGACAAGGCGAAATCGACGGCCCGCTCTACCATCCGTGACCATCCGTGCCCTCGTTGTAATTCGGGGTTCGGGTAGTTCACAACATTTGCCAATCCGAACAGAAGTGCGCCGAACCGGTCTCGAGACGATGGAATTCCGGCCGCCGGGCCGAGCCGGGGAACCGGGCCCGGGCGATAAATGTCACGCGCGGCCCGGCGCGCTGTGCCACGATCGGGCGGGGCCCCGGGGGAACGCGCAGGCCCCGAACGTGAACCGCCATTACCGCGCGGTGGCGTTCAGGGCAACCGAACTCGACCGTTCGTAGGTAAGCCAGTCCCGCAGTCGGGCGTACCGACGGTTTTGTTGGCAGGATGAACCCCCGTGCAACCCAGCCAAGGCGCGGGCCGCGCGGCGAACCGGCCGTGGTGGTCGGATGCCATCTGCTACCAGGTCTATCTCCGCTCGTTCGCCGACTCGGACGCGGACGGGGTCGGTGACCTGAGCGGCGTGCGCAGCCGGCTGGGCTATCTCGAGCTGCTCGGCGTGGACGCGCTGTGGATCACCCCGTGCTACCCCTCCCCGATGGCCGACCACGGCTACGACGTGGCCGACCCGCGCGACATCGAGCCGCTGTTCGGCGACCTCGCCGCCTTCGACGCGCTGGTCGCCGCGAGCCACGAGCACGGAATCCGGCTGATCATCGACCTGGTCCCGAACCACACGTCGGAGCAGCACGAGTGGTTCCAGACGGCGCTCACCTCGGCGCCGGGCAGCCCGGAGCGCGACCGCTACATCTTCCGCTACGGCCAGGGCGACGACGGGGCCACGCCGCCGAACAACTGGCCGAGCCAGTTCGGCGGGCCGGCCTGGAGTCGCGTCACCGAGCCGCACGGCCAGCCCGGCCAGTGGTACCTGCACCTGTTCGCCCCCGAGCAGCCCGACCTGAACTGGTCCAACCCGGACGTCTGGGCCGACCTGGAGAAGACGGTGCGGTTCTGGCTGGACCGGGGCGTCGACGGGTTCCGGATCGACGTGGCCCACGGCATGGCCAAGCCGCACGGCCTGCCGAACGCGCCGCCCGATGCGTTCGGCCTGATCGATGGCGGCGCCAAGCCGGACGTCCGGTTCGACCACGACGGCGTGCACGAGGTGCACCGGATGCTGCGCGGCGTGGTCAACGAGTACCCCGACCGCGTGCTGGTCGGCGAGATCTGGGTGGCCGACGACGAGCGGTTCGCCAGGTACATGCGCCCAGACGAGCTGCACCTCGGCTTCAACTTCCGGCTGACCAGCGCGAAGTTCGACGCCGAGGAGATCAGGGCGGCGATCGAGCATTCGATGGCCTCGGTCTCGTCGGTCGGCTCGCCGCCCACCTGGACCCTGTCCAACCACGATGTGCCCCGGCCGGTGACCCGGTTCGGCGGCGGCGAGCTGGGGCTGCGCCGGGCCAGGGCCATCGCGCTGGTCGAGCTCGGGCTGCCCGGCACGATCTTCCTCTACAACGGCGAGGAGCTCGGGCTGCCCAGCGTCGAGCTGCCCGACGAGGCGCTGCAGGACCCCGTCTGGGAGCGCTCCGGGCACACCAGGCGCGGCCGCGATGCCCACCGCGTACCGGTGCCCTGGGAGGGTGAGGCACCCGGCTACGGCTTCACCGACGGCGACAAGACGTGGCTGCCGATGCCCGACGAATGGCAGAGCCTGACCGTGGAGGCCCAGCTCGAGGACGCCAGCTCCACGCTGTCGCTGTACCGGCACGCGCTGGAGATCCGGCGCAGCCATCCGGGCTTCTCCGGCGACGAGCTGGAGTGGTACGGCGCGCCGGACGGCTGCTTCGCCTACCGCCGCCCCGGCACCACGCTCGTCTGCGCCCTGAACACGTCGTCCGTGCCGGTGCCGCTGCCGCCCGGCGACCCACTGCTGGCCAGCGCACCCCTCACCGAGGACGGCCAGCTGCCGCCGGACACCGCGGCCTGGCTGGCCTGAGTCCCCGGTACAGGGCTCAGACCAGCAGCGGCAGCAAGGCCCTGCGGCGCCGGACGACCGCGCCGTCCGGGGTGTCCAGCCGTACCCAGTCGCGGTCCCCGGTGGCCGACACGCGCACCGCACCGGAGTCACCACCGACCAGGTACCCCAGCCCGGAGAGCGCGAACAGGCACCGCAGCGGGACGGGCGCGCGCAGGCCGTTGCCCTCGGCGGTGCGCACCGTGCGGTCCAGCAGCTCGGCGGCCGGCACCGGCGAGCCACCGCCGTGCCCGTGCCCGTGGGCGGCCTGGTCCCGTGCCTCGGCGAGCCCCGCGTCGGCGAGCTCCGCCAGCTCGGCCGCCGGCAGGTCGGCCACGGTCCGCCAGCCGCCCGACGGCGGCAGCTCGGCACGCCACCTGGCGTCCGCGCGGCCGCCCGGGTCGACCTCGGCGTGCCGCACCACCGCGAGGGCGGCGAGCAGGTCACCGGCCTGCACGGTCAGGTCGGCCGGCCGGACCTCGCCGCGCACCGCCCGCGTGGCCACCACCTCGAACGGCGTGCTCGCCCATGCCACCACCCGCGCCTGCCCGTCGGGGCCCGGCTGCCCTGGCTCGCCGCGCAGCCGGACCACCGAGGCGCCGTCCAGCTGAACCACCCGGGCGGTGAACGCGGCCAGGTCGTCCCGCTGCGCCGGCTCCGGGATGTAGAGCAGCGGCGCCGGCCCGGTGACCCGCTCCACCTGCGCGCTCATCCGGAGCCGGGCGGGCGCAGCGCGGCGGCGGCCCGGCGCGCGACCATCGAGCGGTCCACCGAGCCCGTGGCGGCCTCGCCCCCGGACTCGGCCACGCCGTTGTCCAGGCCCGCCGGCGGCTGCTCGTCCGGGGTGTCCGCCCAGCGGGCCAGGAAGGCGCGCTCGGCGTCGGTGAGCCGGCGCGGGCGGCCGGCGGCCAGGTCGTAGGGCACCATCTGGGTCCGCGCGGTGACCGCGACGGGGTCGCTCTCCGCCGGGCCGGTGCGCAGCTCGTAGTGGATCAGGAACGAGGCGGCGCGCACCTGGTCGGTCCACATGGTGACCCGCACCGACTGGCCCTGGTACGGGATCTGCACCTTGTAGTCGACCTGCAGGCTGGCCACCAGCAGGCCGTCCGCCCAGGAGCCGGCGCCGCCTGCGCCGGCAGCACCGTCTTCGGAGGCCCGGTGGAACACCAGCTCCACTCGCGCCTCCTCCATCAGCGTCACCGTGCGCGCGTGGTTGACGTGCCGGTAGGCGTCCTGGTCGGCCCAGCGCAGCGGAATCTCGACGTGGAAACGGCTCACCGCGTCAGCCCTCGCAGCTGCCGGGACACCACGGACAGGGTGGCCAGGTCGAGCTGGCCGGCCTGCCCGACGGCGAGCAGCGCGGACCGCGCCCTGCTCAGCTTGGAGGCGTTCAGCCGCTCCCAGACGGCGATCTTGTCGGGCACGCTGTCGCCTCGGGTGCTGTCGCGCAGCACGTCCAGGGTGATCGCCCGCAGTGAGCCGTACAGGTCGTCGCGCAGCGCGAGGCGGGCGAGCGCGTGCCAGCGGTTGCCGCGTTCGAGGTTGCTCACCGAGGTCAGCCCGAGGTCCACGCCGAGGTGGTCGGACAGCCCGTAGTAGAGCGCGGCCACCTCGCGGGGGTCGTGCTCGTCCTGCTCCCGCTCGGCGAGCTCGGTGACGTCGACGATGTCGAGCAGCGCGTAGACGTTGAGCAGCGACGCGACCCGTTCTGCCAGCTCGGTGGGCACGCCGCGCTTGACCATCTCGGCGACCCGGGCGGCCTGGGAGTCGGCCTCCCTGCCGACGAGCATCCTGGGCACCGCGTCACGCAGTGCGGCGACCGTGGGGGCGAACCGGTTGATCTCCGCGGCCACCGCGAGTGGCTGCGGCCGGTTGGTGAGGAACCAGCGCGCGGAGCGGTCCAGCAGCCGCCGTGACTCCAGCACCAGCTCGTCGGCCAGCCCGGTGTCGAGCCCGGTGCCTCCGCTGAGCCGTTCGATCTCCGCCCACAGCGCCGGCAGCCCGAACACCTGGGTGGTGATCGCGTAGGCGCGCAGCGCGTCCGACGCTCCGGCCGACATCTCCTCGGACAGCCGGTACGCGAAGGTGATGCCCCCGCCGTCGACCATCTCGTTGACCAGCAGGGTGGTCACGATCTCCCGGCGCAGCGGGTGCGCGGCCACCGCGTCGGGGAACCGCTCCCGCAGCGGCGCCGGGAAGTACTCGTGCACCCGGTCGGCGAAGACCGCGGCGTCGGGCAGGTCGCTGTCGAGGATGGACGCCTTGAGGTCCAGCTTGACGTGCGCCAGCAGGGTGGCCAGCTCGGGCGAGGTCAGCCCACGGCCGGCGCGCTCGAGCGCGGTGAACCCGGCCGGGGTGGGCAGCACGTCCAGCGCCCGGTCCAGCCCCGCGCGGGACTCCAGGTCGGCGACCAGCCGCCCCGACACCGAGATCATCTTCGATGCGTGCGACCGGGACACCCCGAGCAGCTCGTTCTGGCTGCGGTTGTCGGCCAGCACCAGCTCGGACACGTCGTCGGTCATCTCAGCCAGCAGCTCGCGGCGACCCTGCTCGGTGAGCTTGCCGGACGTGACGAGCCGCCCGAGCGGGATCTTGATGTTGACCTCGTGGTCGGAGCAGTCCACGCCGGCGGAGTTGTCGAGTGCGTCGGTGTTGACCTTGCCGCCCGCGCGGGCGAACTCGATCCGGCCCAGCTGGGTCAGCCCCAGGTTGCCGCCCTCGCCGACCACCCGCACCCGAAGCTGGGCGCCGTTCACCCGCACCGGGTCGTTGGCCTTGTCCCCCACCTCGCTGTTGGCCTCGGCGGCGGCCTTCACATACGTGCCGACGCCGCCGTTCCACAGCAGGTCCGCCGGCGCGAGCAGGATCGCGCGCATCAGGTCCGGCGGGGTCATCTTGCGGACCTTGGAGTCCAGCCCGAGCGCCGCGCGCATCTGCGCCGACACCGGGATCGACTTCGTGGTGCGCGACCACACCCCGCCGCCGGTGCTGATCAGCGACCGGTCGTAGTCCTCCCACGACGAGCGCGGCAGCGCGAACATCCGGGTGCGCTCGGCGAACGAGCGGGCCGGGTCGGGGTTCGGGTCCACGAAGATGTGCCGGTGGTCGAACGCCGCGACCAGCTTGATGTGCTCGGAGAGCAGCATGCCGTTGCCGAACACGTCCCCGGACATGTCCCCGATGCCCACCACCGTGAACGACTCCGACTGGGTATCCAGGCCGAGCTCCCGGAAGTGCCGCTTCACGCTCTCCCAGGCGCCCTTGGCCGTGATGCCCATGGCCTTGTGGTCGTAACCCACCGAACCGCCGCTCGCGAACGCGTCACCCAGCCAGAACCCACGCTGCACGGCGAGCTCGTTCGCGATGTCGGAGAACGTCGCGGTGCCCTTGTCCGCGGCGACGACGAGGTAGCTGTCCGCC
>DATAYB010000345.1:0-2813 GCA_036272795.1 Pseudonocardia sp. | reverse complement strand
GTGCGGGGTGTGTCGTTCGAGCTGGCGGCCGGCGAGGTGCTCGGCATCGTGGGTGAGTCGGGCTGCGGCAAGTCGGTGACCGCGGCGGCCATGATGGGGCTGCTGCCGCGCAACGCCCGGCTGCACGGCTCGATCCGGTTCGGTGGCACCGAGCTGGTCGGGGCCGCCCCGGAGGTGCTGCGCGCGCTGCGCGGGAGCCGGATCGCGATGATCTTCCAGGACCCGATGACCTCGTTGAACCCGGTGTACCCGGTCGGCTGGCAGCTGGCCGAGGCGTACGGGGCGCACCACAAGGTGTCGGCCAAGGCCGCGGGCGCGAAGGCCGTCGAGGTGCTGGAACAGGTGGGCATCCCGGAGCCGGCGCGGCGGGCGAAGCAGTACCCGCACGAGTTCTCCGGCGGCATGCGGCAGCGGGCCATGATCGGGATGGCCATCATCAACGAGCCCGAGCTGATCATCGCCGACGAGCCGACCACGGCGCTGGACGTGACCGTGCAGGCGCAGATCCTGGAGACCCTGGTGCGGATCTCCAACGAGGCGGGCGCGGCGATCATGCTGATCACGCACGACCTCGGCGTGGTGGCCGGCATGGCGGACCGGGTGCAGGTGATGTACGGCGGCACGGTGGTCGAGGCGGCCGGGGTCAATGACCTGTTCGCGCATCCCCGGATGCCGTACACCGTCGGCCTGCTCGGCTCGGTGCCGCACCCGGAGCTGGTCGGCCGTCCGCTCACGCCGATCCACGGGGCGCCACCTTCCCCGCTGCACCTGCCGAGCGGCTGCACGTTCGGGCCGCGCTGCCCGCTGGTGGCCGACCCGTGCCTGGAGTCCGAGCCGGAGCTGGTCGCCGTCGGCGCGGCGGAGGAGGAGCACACCGCGCGCTGTCACCGGTCGGGCGAGCTGCGCGGTGGCCAGGAGGAGCGGCGGATGTTCGAACACGCCGAGATCGGGCTCCACGAGGACCCGGCGGCCGACCTGGTGGAGGAGCAGTGAACGGCATCACCGAACCCCTGCTCGCGGTGCGGGACCTGGTCAAGGACTTCCCGGTGCGCGGAGGCGGGATCCTGCCGCGCACCGTCGGGCAGGTGCGCGCGGTCGCGGGCGTCTCGCTGGACCTGCGACCGGGGGAGACCCTGGGGCTGGTCGGCGAGTCCGGCTGCGGCAAGTCCACCGTGGGGCGCTGCCTGCTGCGGCTGCACGAGCCGACGTCGGGCTCGGTGCGGTTCGGGGGCGAGGAGCTCACCACCGCCTCGCCGCGCCGGATGCGGGCGCTGCGCCGGGAGATCCAGATCGTCTTCCAGGACCCGTACGCCTCGCTGAACCCGCGCTGGACGGTCAACCAGATCGTCACCGAGCCGTTCGAGATCCACCGCCAGCAGGGCATGCACGACGTCCGGCGCCGGGTCGACGAGCTGCTGGAGACCGTCGGGCTGAACCCGGAGCACCGCAACCGCTACCCGCACGAGTTCTCCGGCGGCCAGCGCCAGCGGATCGGCATCGCGCGCGCGCTCGCGCTGCGGCCCCGGCTGGTGGTGCTGGACGAGCCGGTGTCCGCGCTGGACGTCTCGGTGCAGGCCGGCGTCGTGAACCTGCTCGCCGAGCTGCGGGAACGGCTCGGCGTGGCGTACCTGTTCATCGCGCACAACCTGTCGGTGGTCCGCCACATCTCCGACCGGGTCGCGGTGATGTACCTCGGCAAGATCGTCGAGACCGGTACCCGCGAGGAGATCTACACCGAGGCGCGGCACCCGTACACGCAGGCACTGCTCTCGGCCGCGCCGCTGCCGGACCCGATCGCCGAGCGCGCCCGCAGGCGGATCGTGCTCACCGGTGACGTGCCGAGCCCGGTCAACCCGCCGTCCGGCTGCCGGTTCCGCACCCGGTGCTGGAAGGCCCAGGACATCTGCGCCGCCGAGGAGCCGCCGATGCTGCCGCAGGGCTCGCCGGTCCACCTGGCGGCCTGCCACTTCCCGGAGCCCGCCGCCGTCGCGCTGGCGGCCGGCGGCAGCATGGCGGGGTCCGGCACGTAGGCTGCGCCGGTGCCGCCGTCCACCCGCCGAGCCCGCCGCCGGCTCCTGCTGGTGCACGCCCACCCGGACGACGAGACGATCGCCACCGGCGGCACCATCGCGCACTACTCCGCCGCCCCGGACACCGACGTCACGGTCGTCACCTGCACGCTCGGCGAGCAGGGTGAGGTGATGGTGCGGGAGCTGGCCGGGCTGGCCGCCGAGCACGCCGACCAGCTGGGCGGGTACCGGATCGGCGAGCTGGCCCGTGCCGGCGCGGCCCTCGGGCTGACCGAGCACCGCTGGCTCGGCGGCGTCGGCCGCTGGCGCGACAGCGGCATGGTCGTCGTCGAGGGTGGCCGCGCGGCGCCGCCTCCCGCCGAGACACTGCACCCGAGGGCGTTCTGTGCACCCGGCCAACGGGCCGCCCAGGTCGCCGCGCTAACCGAGATCATGACCGAGGTGGCGCCGCACGTGGTGGTCGGCTACGACCCCGGCGGCAGCTACGGGCATCCTGACCATGTGCGCGCACACGAGATCACCATGGCGGCCGCCGCCGGCGTGCCCAGCGTGCGCAAGGTGTACTGGACGGTGCTGCCCCGGGCCGACCTGGTCGCGGGGCTCGCCGAGCTGGCCGATGCCCCCGGGCACGGGCTGCCGTGGGCGCTGCCCACCGCCGACCAGCTGCCCTCGGTACCCGACGACACCGTGACGACCCGGCTGGACGTGTCCGCCCAGCTGGCCGCGAAGGTGGCCGCACTGCGCGCGCACGCCACGCAGCTGACGGTCTGGACCGGATGTGGG
>DATAYB010000344.1:0-20435 GCA_036272795.1 Pseudonocardia sp. | reverse complement strand
CGCTCACGTTGCCCGACGGCGGCCTTGCCACGACGGTGCTGGACGCCGCCCGCCGGCATGAGCACCCGGCCGTGCTCAACCACAGCGTCCGGACCTACCTGCACGCCGCCCGGATCGCCGAGGGCCGCGATCTCCATGTCGGCACCGACTATGACCCTGACCTGCTGTTCTACGCGTGCGTGCTGCACGACATCGGCACGGCGGACGCCTACGACGGGCCGAGCCGGTTCGAGGTGGAGGGCGCGGACGCGGCGGCCGGGCTGCTCAGGGAGGCGGGCGTCGACGCGGCCGGCGTGGACCAGGTGTGGGAGGCGATCGCACTCCACACCTCGCCGCAGATCGCCGAGCGGCGCGGGCCGGTGACGATGCTGACCCGTCTCGGCGTGCTCCGCGACTTCGGCGACCCGACGCTCGACACCCACGACCTGCGGCCCGTGATCGAGGATCGCTACCCCCGGCTGGGCGTCGAGCGGGAGCTGAAGGCGCTGGTCGTCGCCCAGGCACTGCGCCGCCCGGGGAAGGCCCCGAAGTCGTCCTGGCCGTCCGTGCTGCTGCGCTCCCACCTCGGCGAGGCGCCCGACCCGAACGAGTTCTGATCAAGCCGAGAGTGCGACTACGGGCTGGCCAGCAGGAACTCATGGCGGCCGAGCCGCGTGCCGTTGACCTGGATCTCCAGGGCATGCTCGCCTGGGTAGTACCGGCGCGTGCTGATCGGCCGGAACGAGTGGGTGCGTTCGATGGTGGCCGCCGTGCCGGGGTCGAGCGTGCGGGTGGTCAGCTTGAAGACCTTCGGGGCGAGCGTGCCGTTGGCCCTGCGGTGGTGGATGACATAGTCGATGGCCAGCCGGACCGGCTCTGTGCCCTGGTTGGCCACCGAGAACGCGAAGCCCAGCCCGCCGCCCAGCTCGACCGTCGACCCCGTGAGCGCGAAGCCGCTCAGCACGACACCCGCGGGCGGCTCGAATCCGAGCAGCGCGAGCGCGTCCGAGTCACCGGCCTTGACCAGGCTGCGCAGCGCGTGGCGGACCACGGCAGCGGTGTGCCCGTCCGGCCGGGCGAGCCAGCGCCGGGTCATGGCGATGGCCAGGGCGGGGTCGATCCGGCTGACGTCGTTGAGGTGGTTGGCCACCGAACGCCGCACGTAGTCCGACTCGTCGCGGTACAGCGCGTCGAGCAGCCCGAGCGCGGCGTCCGGCCGGTCCGTGATCGCGCGTACCCGCCGTGCCCACGGCAGCCGAGGCCGGGTGCCCTCGCTGGCCAGCCGGCGGACGTGCTCGTCGGGGTGCGCCGGCCAGCCCCGCACGACGGCGAGCGTGCGGTCGAGGTCGGCGTCCAGGAACGTCCGGATGGCGAACTCGCCGGTCAGCCGGCCGGTCAGGCGGGCGAGCAGGGCCAGCCCGGTCTCGAAGTCGACGCCCGCCACACTTGCAGGGCCGGCAGCCACCGCGAGCACCGCGACCGCCTCGCTGACCGGCCAGATCATCCAGCCGGTGAACGCCGGGTCGTCGAGAGCCCGGTCCACCACAGCGGCGAACGGCCCGAACCCACCCGGCAGGTCGGCCAGCAGCGCGTCCCGCACCGCGCGGGCCCGCTCCGCGAGCGCCTGGCCGGGCAGTTCCGCCACCGCGCGGCGCAGCGCGGTGGGTTCGGCGCCCGGGGCGGCCACGTCGAGGCAGTCGATCAGCCCCAGGACGGCGTCGGCACTCAGCAGTTCATCAGCGGTCGGCACGCCGTGATCTAACCCGACACCCCCGACAGTCCGGCTCGGCCCTCGACGCGGCCTGCCCCCGAATGCGGACCGACCGGGCAGACCCGTGAGCGGTGAGTTGGGTCCTGGCCCAACTCACCATTCAGGGGGCGCCGCCTACGGGCGCGGGATGGAGCGCAGGTTGCTGCGGGCCAGGTTGATCATCTTGCCGACTCCGCCGTCGAGCACGGTGCGGGTGGCCGCGAGGGCGAAGCCGCGTACCTGGTTGGCCGTGATGTGCGGCGGGATGGACAGGGCGTTGGGGTCGGTGTGCACGTCGACGAGGTACGGCCCGGAGCTCTCCAGCGCGGTACGCAGGGCCTTCGGCAGGTCGGCGGGGTCGTCCACCATGACCGAGGGCACCCCGCACGAGCGGGCCACGCCGGCGAGGTCGGCGACGCCGTGGTCGGTCTGGAAGGACGGGTAGCCGGCGACCATCATCTCGAGCCGGATCATGCCGAGCGAGCCGTTGTTGAACGCCACGATCTTGATAGGCAGGTTGTGCTCGGCGACGGTGAGCAGCTCGCCGAGCAGCATGGTCAGGCCTCCGTCGCCGGACATGGACACGACCTGGCGGCCGGGGTGGGCGTAGGCGGCGCCGATGGCGTGCGGCAAGGCGTTGGCCATGGTGCCGTGGCGGAACGAGCCGATGATCCTGCGCCGGCCGGTGGGGCTGAGGTATCGGGCGGCCCAGACGTTGCACATGCCGGTGTCCACGGTGACGATCGCGTCGTCGTCGATCGCCTCGTCCAGCAGAGCCGCCACGTACTCGGGGTGGACCGGGCGCAGCTTCTCCACCTTGTCGGTGTACGCAGAGACGACCTTCTCCAGCGCGGCGGCGTGCTTGCGCAGCATCTTGTCGAGGAACGTCCGGTCGGTCTTCTGCGCCAGCAGCGGCAGTACGGCACGCAGGGTGGCACCGACGTCGCCCTGCACGCCGAGGTCGAGGCGGGTGCGCCGGCCGAGATGGGAGGCGTCTCGGTCGACCTGCACCGTGTGGGCCTGCGGCAGGAACGTGTCGTACGGGAAGTCGGTACCGAGCAGGATCAGCAGGTCGGCCTCGTTGGTGGCCTCGTAGCAGGCCCCGTAGCCGAGCAGCCCGCTCATGCCGACCTCGTAGGGGTTGTCGTACTGGATCCACTCCTTGCCTCCGAGCGAGTGCCCGATCGGCGAGTACACCTTGCCGGCCAGCTCCAGCACCTCGTCGCGGGCGTACCGCACCCCGGCACCGACGAACAGCGTCACCGTGCCGGCCGCGTTGATCTTGTCGGCGAGCTCCTGCACCTTGGCCGGGTCGGGCTGCGCGATCGCCGTGGGTGCCACCAGGTCACTGGTTCCGGTGGGGTACGGCGCCGCCTCGCCCGAGATGTCGCCGGGCAGCACGAGCACCGCCACCCCGTTCTGCGCGATCGCGGTCTGCATGGCGATGCGCTGCATGCGGGGCAACTGCTCCGGCCTGCTGACCAGCTCGCAGTAGGAGCTGCACTCCAGGAACAGGTGCTGCGGGTGGGTCTCCTGGAAGTAGTTCGTACCGATCTGGGTGGACGGGATGTGCGAGGCGATCGCGAGCACCGGCGCGCTGCTGCGGTGGGCGTCGTAGAGGCCCTGCACGAGGTGGGTGTTGCCGGGCCCGCAGCTGCCGGCACAGACGGCGAGCTTCCCGGTGAGCTGCGCCTCGGCGGCGGCGGCCAGCGCGGCCGCCTCTTCATTGTGCACGTGCACCCACTCGATGGCCGGGGTGCGGCGGATCGCGTCGGCCAGCGGGTTGAGGCTGTCACCGACCAGCCCGTAGACCCTGCGGACCCCGGCTTGGACGAGCACCTCGATCATCTGATCGGCAACGGTGTAGGCCATGGCTCCTTCTTAGTTCTGGTGTGTGCGGTCCGGAGGGATCTCGGTGCTGACGGGTGGCCCCGGCTCAGGGCAGCAGGCCTGCGCGGCGGGCATCGAACCGGAGCTCGTCGCGGTGGTCGGGATGGGCGATGGCGATCAGCTCACGGGCCCGCTCGGCGAGCGAACGGCCCCGCAGGGACGCTACGCCGTACTCGGTGACGACGTGGTCCACGGTGTTCTTCAGGGTGGTCACGACGCTGCCCTCGGTGAGATGGGCGCGGATCCGACCCCGGCCGGAGCTGGTCGCGGAGTGCAGCACCAGGAAAGCCTTGCCACCCGGGGAGTACATCGCGCCCCTGGCGAAGTCGGCCTGCCCGCCCGAGGAGGAGTAGTAGCGCCCCGCGATGGTCTCGCTGGCCGCCTGGCCCATCAGGTCGACCTCGGTGGTGGCGTTGATCGAGACGAAGTTCGGCTCCTCGGCCACGACGCGGGGGTCGTTCGTCCAGTTCACCGGCATCAGCTGCACGGCGGAGTTGTGGTGCAGCCAGCAGACCATCTCCTCGTCGCCGAGGCAGAAGGTGGTGACGTGCTTGCCGGGCAGCTGCTTCTTCCGCGCCCCGGTGACCACGCCCTTCTCCACCAGTCGCATCAGCCCGGCTGCCAGGCACTCGGTGTGGATGCCGAGGTCGCGGTGGCCGTCGAGGGCCTGCAGCAGTGCGTCCGGGGTGCCGCCGACGCCGACCTGCAGGCAGGCGCCGTCCGGGATCAGCTCGGCGACGTGCCGGGCGATCCGGTGGTCGAGCTCGCTCGGTGTGCGGTGGCGCAGCGGCGGCAGCGCCCGGTCCGTTCGGATCCAGCCGGCCACCTGGCTGGCGTGCACCAGGTTCTGGCCGTAGGTGAACGGCACCGCCGAGGACACCTCCAGGAAGAACGGCACCTCGCCGATCATGGAGGCCACGTAGTCGGCGTTCATGCCGAGGCTGAAGTAGCCGTGCTCGTCCGGCCCCGCCGCCGCGGCCAGCACCAGCGTCCGCTTCGTCGCCTCTCGCAGCAGGAGCGGCATCTCGCTGAAGTGGTTGGGCACCAGGTCGCACTGCCCGTCCCAGTACGCCTGCCGCGACGCCGGCCCGAGGTAGTAGTCGACGTGCCGCAGGTGCGAGCCGAACTCCCCCCGGATGTAGCGCCGCTCGACGAACGGGTCCATCCGGTGGATCCGCACGCCGTGCAACTGGTCGGCGTGCTCCTCGAGCAGGTCCAGCACGGTCTGCGGTTCGCCCTGCCCGATCGGCACGATCAGGTCGGCGCCGGGCGGGACGAGCTCCAGCAGCCGGGCCGGCGCGTCGGACATGCTCAGCGGCGTCATGACTGGGCCTCCTCGCGGTAGAGCCTGCCGCGGTCGAGGATCTGGCGCGCGGCGGCGAGGCGCGGGCGGTCGATCATCTCCCCGTGCACCCGGACCGCCGCGCCGCCCGAGTCACCGGCGACGGCGACCACGCGGCGTGCCCAGGCGAGCTGGGCCTCGGTGGGGGAGAAGGCGCGGTTTGTCGGCGCGACCTGGCGCGGGTGCAGGCAGAACCTGCCGGTGAAGCCCAGGGACGCCGCGTGCGCGAGGTCGGTCTCCAGCAGCTCGAGGTCGTCCAGGGCCACCGTCGGCCCGTCCACGGGGCCCGGCCGGCCCGCCGCGGCGCTGGCGATGACCAGCTGAGAACGCGCGTAGAGCAGGGCTGTGCTCGCGCCGGGGATCCCGGTGTCGCGGCAGAAGTCCACGCTGCCGAAGGCCAGCCGGGCGGTGGCCGGGGCGGCGGCCAGCTCGGCTGCGCGCTGCACCCCGAGCGCCGTCTCCACCAGCGCGAGGACCGGGGTGCCGGCGGGCAGCCGGGCGGCGGTCGCGGCGAGCTGATCGGGCGTCTCGGTCTTGGGGAGTACGACACCGGCGAGCCCGGTGGGTGTGGCGGCGAGTGCCGTCAGGTCGTCGGCCCATTCGGCGGTGTCGGTGCCGTTCACGCGGACCCAGGCGACGCCGGTGCCGGCGAGGTATCCCGCCACGGTGGCCCGTGCCAGCGCCTTCTGCTCGGGCGCCACGGCGTCCTCGAGGTCCAGGAGCGTCACGTCGGCGCCGTGCACCGCGCCGCCGCCGAACCGGTCCGCCCGGTCGCCGGGGGTGAACAGCCAGGAGCGCGCGCCGGCCACGGTGATCACGCCACACCCCCGGCGGCCCGCTCCTCGACGACCGGGCGGGTGACCGGGCCGAGGCCACGGCGGTAGACCATCACGGTGCGCCGGAAGCTGATCACGGTGACGCCGTCCTGGTTGACGCCGGTGGTACGCACGGTGACGATGCCGGCGTCCGGGTGCGACCGGCTGGGCCGCGCCTCGAGCACCTCGGAGGCTGAGTAGATCGTGTCGCCCTCGAACACCGGGGCCGGCATGCGCACCGCGTCCCAGCCGAGGTTGGCGAACACGTGCTGGCTGACGTCCGTCACCGACTGTCCGGTGACCAGCGCCAACGTGAAGGTCGAGTCGACGAGCGGGCGCCGCCAGCTGGTCTGCGCCGCGTAGTTCGCGTCGAAGTGCAGCGGCGCGGTGTTCTGCGTGAGCAGGGTGAACCAGGAGTTGTCGGTGGGCAGCACCGTGCGACCCAGTGGGTGCCGGTACACGTCACCCACCGTGAAGTCCTCGAAGTAACGACCGTCCCAACCCGGCACGACCCGGGTGTCCCGTTCGTTCATGGCTTGCTCCGTCCTGTTGGTCTACCTCCAGCCTGGTCGCCAGGAACCGATGCATCAAATACGATTGATCATTGTGAACGATGACGAAACGGATTGGTTGCTGACCCTTGCCGAGGGCGCGGCCGTCGTCACCGCGGTGCTGGAGGCGGGCAACGTGACCAGGGCCGCCGAGCGGCTCGGCATGCCGCAGTCGACGGTCACCCGGATGTTCGCCCGGATCCAGCGCAGGCTCGGGGTCGCACTCGTGGACCGCGTCGGTCGCGGCATCGAGCCCACCTCGGCGGGGCGCGCGCTGCTGCCGGAGATCCGCCGGGCCACCGAAGGGGTGGCGGCGGCCCGCGCGGCGGTCGTCGACCAGCTCGACCCGGAGACCGGTGAGGTGCGGCTGGGCTTCCTGCACTCGCTCGGTCCCCGGGACGTCCCCGCGCTGGTCAGCACGTTCCGAGAGCGCCACCCGGCGGTCCGGTTCCGGCTGCGGCAGGGCGCCGCGGGTGGGCTGCTGGCGGGCGTCCGCGCCGGTGAGCTGGACCTGGCGCTGGTTGCGCCGACCCCGAGCGACGAGGAGCTCGCCACGAAGCCGCTGCGGTCGGACACCCTGCGGCTGGCCGTGCCGCTCGGCCACCGGTTGGCCGGGCACGGCCGGGTCGACCTGGTGGACGCGGCCGGCGAGGCGTTCGTGCTGCTCACCCCGGGGCACGGGCTGCGCGAGGTGACCGACCGGCTGTTCGAGACGGCGGGGATCAGCCCGGCCATCGGGTTCGAGGGCGAGGACGTGGCGACGCTGCGTGGGCTCGTCTCGGCCGGCCTCGGGGTGGCCGTGCTGATGTCCGAGCCGACCCCCGGCGTGGTCGAGTTGCCGATCCGCTCACCCCGCGCGGTGCGCACGGTGAGCGCCGTGTGGAGCCGGGAGCGGAGCGCGCTCCCCGTGGCGCGGCGGTTCCGCGACTTCGTGGTGGCCGAGGGACCCGGCCTGCTCGCGTCTGCCGGCCGGCGCGGGTACTGATCAGGACGTCACGGAAGGGTGGCCCGCTACCAACGCGCCATTCTGCAAGGCCCACACCGTAATGGCGCGCCCGCTCGGGCAGCAGGTTCCGTCATAATGTCGGTACCACACTTCGTGCACGGTTATCTTGCCGGCGGCGAAGTCCGCGCCGGAGAGCAGCGGCACATGCACGCCGGGGACGGCGGCCATTTGCGGAACAATGACGCCAATGGCATGCAGGGTGCCCGCCGAGCTCCGCACGACGACATAGGAGTCGACCAGTTGCCCGTCCGCGGTTCCGCCGCCGTTGTCACAACCGACATGGACCGCGGCCACCTCGTCCCCATCGCCGAAGAAGTCGCCGTACCTGGTCGAACGCGGGTCGACCGTCAGGTGCACGGGGCCCCACTTCTCTGAGGTCCCGGTCGCAGCGCCATTGAGATAATGCACCAGTCCCGGTATGTGACAAAATGACCCGGGCAGTGCCTGCTGTGTCCAGTTCACGGCTCGCACATCGGACGGACCGGAGCCGATACCAATATCCGCGGGCGGTACGGCCGAGGGGCCGGGAGAGGCCACCGGTGCCTGGGACTGCGCGGCGGCCGGAGGTGGTGGCTCGGTGTCTGAATTCCCACACGCCGTTGCTCCGAGCGCCAGAGCAATGGTCACGAGCGCACATAATGGATAGCGAGCGAGACCCATGACCGCTACTCCTTCCACCTGCAGGGCGGATCACAGGGTAGTCGGACGTTGATACCGGTAAGGTATGAGGGGCGCCGAGTTACCCGGGCGCCTCGAGCGAGGAGCTCACCGGTGGATCTGGACCTCCGCAAGCTGCGCTACTTCATGGCAGTCGCCGAGCACCTCAACTTCGGCAGGGCGGCCGATGCCCTGCACATTGCGCAGCCTGTGCTGTCCCGGCAGATCCGCGCCTTCGAGGACGAGCTGAAGGTGCAGCTGTTCGCCAGGGACAAGCGCGGCACCGCCCTCACGCCCGCCGGCGAGCAGCTGCGGATCGACGGGGCCGCACTGCTCAACGAGGCCGACGCGGCGCACCGGCGGCTGCGCAGGGCGGCACGCGGTACCAGGACGTTCGCCGTCGGCTTCATGCCCGGCCTGATCGTGACCGGCCCGGTGCGCGCGCTGACCGCTCGCCATCCCGACCTGTCCGTCGAGGTGCTGCGCACCGGCTGGGACGAGCAGGTCCAGGCGCTGCACGACGGCCGGATCGACGTCAGCTTCGTCCGGCTGCCGATCGACCAGCAGGGGCTCGCGCTGCGCCCGCTGTTCAGCGAGTCGAGGGTCGTCGTCGTGCCCGTCGAGCACCGGCTGGCCGGCAAGGAGACGGTGAGCATCACCGACCTCGTCGACGAGCACCTGCTGCAGCCCGCCGAGGTGGTGCCGGAGTGGCGCGACATCGCCGCCGAGCTGCGCTGCAGGGGCGGGGTCGCGCAGGAGGGCAAGGTCGTGCACACCGTGGAGGAGAAGCTGGAGCTGGTCGCCACCGGCCGGGGCATCGTGGTGCTGCCCGAGTCGACCGCCACCTTCTACCGGCGTCCCGATGTGACCAGCGCGCTCATCGAGGACATCGGCCCGAACCAGGTGGCGCTCGCCTGGGAGGCCGGCAGGCGCGACGCTCTGATCGAAGAGTTCGTCGCACTCGCCCTCGAGGCGTACCGCCCCGACCCGGCCGCTGAGCAGGCCGGCGAACCGAACCGCTGAGCCGACCGGCGTCAGTACGGCTGGCTGAGGCTGGCCGCGCCGTTCTCCAGGTGCCCGGCGAACCGGCGGGCGAACGTCGGGTCGTGCTCCACGGTCCAGGTCACGTCGTACCAGCCGTGGGCGCCGGCGAACGGGTTGCTGCGCTCGGTGTGCGTCCCGCCGGGCCGCAGCGCGATGTCGCGCCCGGAGTCCGCGCCCTCCTCCACGGCGGCCCGGGCGGCGAGGTGGTCGGTCACGTGCACCAGGGTCGGTGCGCTGCCGGCCAGGCCGAGGTGGGTCGCCGTCCACTCGAGGTGCGGGTCGGCCACCGAACCGCCGACGGTCACCTTCACCTCCACCGGCGTGGACATCGGCGTGGACATCGGCGCGGGCGCCGGTGACTCCGCCGCGCCCCGGCACCGGCGCAGGAAGCCGTTCGGTCCGAGTACGAGCACGTCGTAGCCGCCGGCCGCGGGTAGCCGCACGGTCGTCGTGGCGGCCGGCTGCACCAGGTACGGGGTCGGCGTGCCGCCGGGGTACACGGTGAGGGTGACCGGCCGGGTGCCCCGGTTGCGCAGCCGCAGCACCAGCTCGCCGCCGTCCAGGGTGGCGTTCGCCTCCGGCTGGTAGGGCAGTGGCCGGGCCGGCCGGCGCCCGGGCTGCTGGACCGGGGCGTGCCGGTGCGCGGGGTCCGGCACGGTCGGGGCGGGCAGGTTCGCCTGGCGGCGATCGGCCTCGCGCTGCAGGGCGGCCGTGTCGGGCAGTACCGGCCGGCTGGCGTTGTGGCCGCGGAAGTCGAAGGCGGCGGTCAGGTCACCGCACACCGCGCGCCGCCACGGCGAGATGTTGGGCTCGCGCACGCCGGTCCAGCGCTCGAGGAAACGGATCACCGAGCTGTGGTCGAACACCTCCGAGCACACCCAGCCGCCCCGGCTCCACGGCGAGATCACCGTCAGCGGCACCCTCGGCCCCAGCCCGATCGGTTCACCGCCGACGAACTCCAGCGGTGTGCCCGGCGGGGACACCGGCGGCGGCACGTGGTCGAAGAACCCGTCGTTCTCGTCGTAGTTGAGCAGCACCGCGGTGGAGGCCCATAGCGCCGGGTCGGCGAACAGCGCGCGCAGCACGGTGTCGACGTAGCGGGCGCCGTCCACCGGCCGGGCCGCCGGGTGCTCGCAGTACGCGTACGGTGAGACGACGTAGCTGACCTGCGGCAACGTGCCGGCGCGGCAGTCGGCGACGAAGTCGGCCAGCACGTACTCGACATCGCGCCCGCGTCCGGAGCCGGGCAGCCAGTTGCCGTGCACGCCACCCCGGTCGGCCAGCTCGCGGCGCGCGCGGTCGGCCGAGGCCAGCGAGTCGTGGTAGGCCTGGAACAGCCACAGCGGGTTGTCGCCGTAGTCGCCGAGATAGCTGTCCTCGCCGGCGGTCACGTCGCCGACCTCGCGGTTGGCGTAGACCCGCCACGTCACCCCGGCCGCCTGCAGCCGTTGCGGGTACGTCGTCCAGCGGTACACCGGCTTGTAGTCCTCGGGGTTGTCGGTCGCGGGGCCGCCGGCGTGCCCCTCGGGGTCGATCGTGCCGCTGAACAGGTAGAGCCGGTTCGGGATCGTCGGCCCCTGCACGGAGCAGAAGTACTGGTCGCACAGGGTGAAGGCGTCGGCCAGCGCGTGGTGGTACGGCACGTCGGCGCGGCCGTAGTGGGCCATGGTGAGGCCGGTCTTGGCGACCACCCAGCCGTCGTAGCGGCCGCCCGCCCAGGCCGCGTGGGTGCCGTCCCACGTGTGGTCCAGCTCGTGCAGCCGCTGGCCGTCGACGTGCACGGTGTCCAGGTGGAACGGCGGGAGCAGACCGCCGTCCCCGTCCGGTTGGGCGAGCACACCGGGCAGCGCGGCCGGGTCGGAGAACCCCCGCACCCCGCGCAGCGTGCCGTAGTAGTGGTCGAACGAGCGGTTCTCCTGCATCAGCACGACCACGTGCCCGAGGTCGGAGAGGCTGCCCCGCCTGCGCGGCTCGCCGAGGGCGTCGACCAGCTCCCGTGGCAGCCCGGTGGAGTCGGGGGAGGTGCTCGGGTGGCGCCGGTCGCGGTCGGCGGGCGAGGTCACAGGACCACAGCCAAGCCGGGGCCGGCGAACGCCCCGGCGGCGCCGGATGGACGGGCGATGGCGCGCCGGCCAACAGATAACCAGCCCGTGCGGCGGCGGCCAGCCTCCACTTCGCATACCGTGCTCTCACCTCGCACGGTGTGCCTTCACTTCGCACGGTTTGCGGAGTATGCGAAGTGAAGGGGCGGTATGCGAGGTGGGCGGCCACGACGGGGTGCCCCGGACGCGTGCGACCCCGGGTGACCCGGCCGGCCCGGTGGGTGACCCGGCCGGCCCGGTGGCCTACTCTGAACAGGTCTTAAGCGGTTAAGCAAACCCGGGTGGTGAGCGATGCAGCGGCCCACGATCCGGGATATCGCGCGCGCGGCGGGCGTGTCCAAGGGTGCCGTGTCCTACGCGCTCAACGGCCGCCCCGGGGTCTCCGTGGAGACCAGGGCGCGCATCCTGAGCATCGCCAAGGAGATCGGCTGGGTGCCCAGCAGCGCCGCGCGGGCGTTGTCCAGCGACCGGGCCGAGGCGGTCGGGCTGATCGCCGTCCGCGACCCGGAACTGGTCGCCACCGAGCCGTACTTCATGCGGATGGTGGCCGGCGTGGAGCGTGCCCTGTCCGCGCGGGGCATCGCGTTGCTGCTGACCGTGGTTTCCGACCCCGTGAGCGAGCTCGACCTGTACCGCCGCTGGTGGGGCGGCCGGCGGGTGGACGGCATGCTGCTGTTCGACATGCGGGTGGACGATCCGAGGCCGGCCTGGCTGCGCGAGTCCGGGGCGCCCGCGGTGATCATCGGCGCGCAGCGGGCCTACCCGGGAATCCCGTGCACGCGGGTGAAGTACCAGGACTCGATGTCGAACGCGGTGCGCCACCTGCTCGACCTCGGCCACCGGCGGCTGGCCCGGATCTCCGGCCCGAACACACTGGAGCACGTGGCCCGGCGGCACCGGTACTTCACCGAGGTCACCCGCGAGCTGTTGGGCGCCGACCAGCCTCAGCGGGAGACCGACTACACCGCGCAGGCCGGCGTCCGCGCCACGCGCGCGCTGCTCGCCGGGCCGAACCCGCCGACGGCGATCATCTACGACAACGACGTGATGGCGGTGGCCTCGGTGGCCACACTGACCAGCGAGGGCGTCCGCGTACCGGCCGAGCTGGCGGTGCTGGCGTGGGACGACTCGCCGCTGTGCCAGCTCGTCGCACCGGCGGTCACCGCGTTCACCCACGACATCATGGGCGAGGCGGCCCAGGCGGCAGAGCTGCTGATGACCCTGATCGAGGCCGGCGAGGCCGAGGACCGCTGGCTCGAGCCACCGCGGCTGACCGTGCGCGGCAGCACGGCCGGCGTCAACTGATGAACACAACGGACCGGGTTCGAGCCCCCTCCGGCGCCTCAGTGACCCCGGTCGCCCCACCTGTCTCACACCTTGCGCACGAGCCCGCTCACCGGGCCGAAACTCGCGCGAGCCGGTTCACGCGGACGGGTGACTCAGCTAACATGACGGCGAGCTGAACCGGTTAATCGAGCGGTCGTCGCCGGCCACTCGGGCGTGGCGTTCACGCTGGTGAACGCCGTGTGCTGGCCGTGTGACGGGCCGGGCCGGCCGCTACCGCGACGAAGGAGTCGACCGTGCGCCTGAAGACCCTCACCGCCGCGTTCGCGGTGGCCCTGCTGGCGGCGGCCGGCCTCGCCGGCTGTGGCTCCGGCGGTGGCGCGGACCCGAACACGATCACCTACTGGGCCAGCAACCAGGGCCCGAGCCTGCAGCGGGACAAGGAGATCCTCACCCCCGAGCTTGCCGAGTTCACCAAGCAGACCGGGATCAAGGTCAACCTCGAGGTGGTCGACTGGACCCACCTGCTGGACCGGATCACCACCGCGACGACCGCGGGCGACGGGCCGGATGTGGTGAACATCGGGAACACCTGGTCGGCGTCGCTGCAGGCCACCGGCGCGTTCGTGGACTTCGACGGGCCCACCCTCGACAAGATCGGCGGCGGGGCCAAATTCCTCGCCAGCAGCCTGCGGTCCACCGGCGCGGAGGGCAAGACGCCGGCCTCGGTGCCGCTCTACGGGCTGTCCTACGGGCTGTTCTACAACAAGAAGATGTTCGCGGCCGCCGGCATCAGCACGCCGCCGACGAACTGGACCGACTTCGTCACTGACGCCAAGAAGCTGACCGACCCGGCGAAGAACACCTACGGGCTGTCACTGGCTGGCGGTAGCTACACCGAGAGCGCCCACTTCGCGTTCATCTTCGGCAAGCAACACGGGGGCAACTTCTTCGACAAGACGGGCAACCCGACCTTCGCCAGCCCGCAGAACGTGGCCGGTGTGAAGCAGTACCTGGACCTGATGGGCGTCGACCAGGTGTCCATCCCCAGCTCTGCCGAGCACGACACCACCCAGGACGCCACCGCAGACTTCACCTCCGGCAAGGCCGCCATGATGATGGGCCAGAGCAACACCACCGCATACATCGCGGCCAACGGCATGGCGGAGAGCGACTACGGCATCGCGCCGCTGCCGATCGAGTCGCCCCTGCCGCCCGGTGGGGAACAGGTCAACAGCCACGTGGCCGGCATCAACATCGCGGCGTTCAAGGACAAGAACACCGACGGTGCGCTCAAGTTCATCAACTTCATGACCAGCAAGGCCGAACAGGTCAAGCTCAACCAGGCCTACGGCTCGCTGCCCGTCACCTCCGAGGCCGCCGCCGACCCGGCCTTCCAGGGCCCGACGACCAAGACGTTCCTGGACGTGCTGGCCAACACCTCGGCCCCCATGCCGATGGTCACCAACGAGAGCCAGTTCGAGACCACGGTCGGCTCGGCGATCAAGGACCTGGTCGCGCAGATCGTCGGCGGCAAGCCCGTCAACGAGAACGACGTGCAGGCGGCGCTGAGCGCGGCCCAGCAGAAGTTGGGCGGGTCCTGAGTGGCGCCGGCCGCCGGGTCGCGCGCGGTGCGGCGCGACTGATGGCGACCCCGGTCTCGTCCCCGGCCCGCCAGGGCAGCCCGGCACCGGCGCCGGCCAGGCCGCCCGCCGAGCGGCGCGGGCGGTGGTCGATGAGCGGCGGCGCGCTGCCCTACCTGCTGCTCGCGCCGGCACTGGTGTTCGAGCTGCTCGTGCACGTCATCCCCATGATCACCGGCGTGGTGATCAGCTTCCTCAAGCTCAACCAGTTCTACCTGCGGCACTGGCTCGACGCACCGTTCGCCGGACTCGCCAACTACCGGCTCTCGCTCGACTTCCACAGCGAGATCGGCGTCGACCTGCTGCGCTCGGTGGCCATCACGATCGCCTACAGCGTGGTCGTGGTGAGCTTCAGCTGGCTGTTCGGCATCTTCGGCGCGACGCTGCTGCAGCGCTCCATGCGGGGTCGCGCGGCACTGCGCACGATCTTCCTGATTCCGTACGCGCTGCCCGTGTTCACCTCGGTGATCGTCTGGAAGTTCCTGCTCAACCAGGACAACGGGCTGGTCAACCACGTACTTGCGCAGACCGGCCTCGGCAGCGGCAAACACTTCTGGCTACTCGGTGACAGCGCGTTCTTCAGCATGGCGGTGGTCGGGGTGTGGCGGCTGTGGCCCTTCGCGCTGCTCACGCTGATGGCCGGTATGCAGTCCATCCCGACCGACCTGTACGAGGCGGCGGAGGTGGACGGCGCCAACCGGTGGCAGCAGTTCCGCAAGCTGACGGTGCCGATGCTGCGCCCGGTCAACCAGGTGCTCGTACTGGTGCTGTTCCTCTGGACGTTCAACGACTTCAACGTTCCGTACACGCTGTTTGCCGGGTCCACGCCGGCCAGCGCAGACCTCATCTCGGTGCACATCAAGCAGAGCTCGTTCGTCAACTGGAACTTCGGGCTGGGCTCCGCGATGTCAGTGCTGCTGCTGCTGTTCCTGCTGGTGGTCACGGTCGGCTATCTCGCGGTGACGTCGAGGAGGACCCGCGATGCATGAGTCCCGCTCCTATCGGGTGGTCCGGGCGGTCGGCCTGAGCTTCCTGTTCCTGTTCACAGTGCTGCCGCTCTACGTGATGCTCTCCACGTCGCTCAAGCCGCTGGCCGACGTGCAGGACGACTTCCACTGGCTGCCGTCGACGATCACCTTCCGGCCGTTCGTGGACATCTGGACGACGGTGCCGCTGGCCCGGTACTTCGCCAACAGCGTGATCGTGGCGGGCTGCTCGAGCGCGCTCTCGGTGACCATCGCCGTGTTCGCCGCGTATGCGATCAGCCGGTACACCTTCCGGGGCCGGGAGGTCTTCCGGATGGCGGTGCTGTCCACCCAGATGTTCCCGGGCATCCTGTTCCTGCTGCCGCTGTTCCTTATCTACGTCAACATCGGGCAGGCCACCGGGATCCGGCTGAACGGCAACCTGTCCGGGCTGATCATCACGTACCTGACATTCTCGCTGCCGTTCTCGATCTGGATGCTGGTCGGCTACCTCAACTCGATCCCGAAGCAGCTGGACGAGGCCGCCCTCGTGGACGGCGCGAGCCCGGTGCGGGCGCTCGTGTCGATCGTCGTGCCGGCGGCCAAGCCCGGCATCGTGGCGGTCGGGATCTACTCGTTCATGACGTCGTGGAGCGAGTCGCTGTTCGCCTCGGTGCTGACCGACGAGAACTCCAAGACCCTCGCGGTCGGCCTCGCCGAGTACTCCACCCAGAACGCCGTCTACTGGAACCAGATCATGGCCGCCTCGCTGGTGGTCAGCCTGCCGGTGGTGCTCGGGTTCCTGCTGATGCAGCGGTACCTCGTGCAGGGCCTCACCGCCGGCGCCGTCAAGTAGCCCGATCGCGAGATTCCTGCCCAACGACGAAGGAGCAGCGTGCCCATCCGGCGCCCCTCGGACAAGTTGACCGCGCACGGCGAGCCGATCAGCTGGCTCGGAGCGAACTTCTGGTCCCGCACCGGCGGCCCGCTGATGTGGCGCAGCTACGACCCGGCCGTGGTGCGCGCCGAGCTGCGGGTGCTCGCGGAGCACGGGCTGCGGCAGACCCGCTCGTTCTTCTACTGGCCGGACTTCCACCCCGAGCCGGACCGCGTCGACACCGCCAAGATCGAGCTGTTCCGGGACTTCCTGGACGCCCACCATGAGCTGGGGATGGGCGCCATCCCGACTTTCATCGTCGGGCACATGTCGGGGGAGAACTGGGACCCGGCCTGGCGCGGCGGCGGCCCCGACGGCGCGGCGCGGGACCTCTACGCCGACGTGTGGCTGGTCAGCCGCCAGGCCTGGTTCATCGAGCGGATGGTGGCCGCGCTGCACGAACACCCCGCGGTCGCCGGCTGGCTGATCAGCAACGAGATGCCGATCTACGGCCGGCGCCGCGGCCAGCCCAGCGCGCCGACCCGGGACGTGACGAGCTGGGCGACCCTGATGGTGCAGGCCGTGCGGGCCGGCGGCGGCACCCAGCCGGTGTCCCTCGGCGACGGCGCCTGGGGCATCGAGGTGACCGGCGAGGACAACGGGTTCTCGGTCCGCCAGACCGGTGAGCTGGTCGACTTCGTCGGGCCGCACGTCTACCGGATGGAGACCGACCAGGTCCGCCAGCACCTGGTCAGCGCGTTCCTCTGCGAGCTCGCCTCGGTGGCCGGCAAGCCCGTGGTGCTCGAGGAGTTCGGGCTGTCCACCGACTTCGTCTCCGAGCCCAACCAGCGCCACTACTACCGCCAGCAGCTGCACAACTCGCTGCTGGCCGGCGCCACCGGCTGGATCGCCTGGAACAACACCGACTACGACAACCTGGCAGACCAGGACCCCTACCGCCACCATCCGTTCGAGATGCACTTCGGCATCACCAGCAACACGGGCGAGCCGAAGGCGCCCCTGCTGGAGCTCGCCGAGTTCGCGGCGACCCTCGCCGCCGTGGACTTCCCGCGCACCGCACGGCCCGACGCCGACGCCGCGCTGGTGGTGACCAGCTACCTGGAGCGGGAGTATCCGATCTCCACCCCGGTCGACCGGAGCTTCGCGTTCCGCACCCTGCGCCAGGGCTACGTGGCTGCCAGGGAGGCGAGCCTGCCGGTGGCGCTGACCAGGGAGGAGGACGGGCTGGACCCCGGCGCCCGGCTCTACCTGCTGCCGTGCGTGCGCCAGCTGCTCGCGCCGACGTGGCGCCACCTCGGTCAGCTCGCGGTCGAGGGCGCGACCGTGTACCTGTCGTTCTGTTCCGGCGAGCACGACCTGCACCGAGCGTTCTGGCACGCCGGCTTCGACGACATGTTCGGGGTGACCCACGAGCTGGCGTACGGCCTGGTCAACCCCATCGAGGACGACGTGGTGGAGTTCCGGTTCACCGACGACTTCGGCTCGATCCGGGCCGGTGAGGTACTCCGGTTCGCCACCGAGGGCAACGAGAACAGCCGGTCCTTCCTCCCGCTCACGCCCCGGGACGCGAAGGTGGTCGCGGTGGACGCGCACGGCCGGCCCGCGCTGCTGCGGCACGCCGTCGGCGCCGGCGAGACGATCCTGAGCACCTACCCGCTGGAGTACCTGGCCTCGGCGCGGGCGGCGGTCAACCCGGAGCCCACGTACCGGATCTACGACGCGCTGGCCCGGGTGGCCGGCGTAGCCCGCGAGCTCACCGTCGACGACCCCAGGGTGTTCACCGACACGCTGGTGCACGCCGACGGGCGCCGCTTCGCCTGGTTCGTCAGCCAGCATGCCGACGAGGTCACCGTCCATCCGGACACCGCCTCGGCGCTCGTCCCGCTGGGCGGTGGCCCGGCCGTACCGACCGTCACACTGCCGCCGTTCGGTGCGGCCGTGTTCGAACTGGTGGAGGGAAAGTAGTGGTCGCACAGTCAGACTTCCCGGCGTTCCCGGCGGGCTTCGTGTGGGGGGCCGCCACGGCGGCGTACCAGATCGAGGGCGCCCTCGACGTGGGCGGCCGAGGCCGGTCCATCTGGGACACCTTCGCCTCGCTGCCCGGCAAGATCGCCCGTGGCGACACCGGCGAGGTGGCCTGCGACCACTACCACCGTTACCGGGAGGACGTGGAGCTGCTCAAGGAGCTCGGCGTCGGTTCGTACCGGTTCTCGGTGGCCTGGCCTCGGATCCAGCCGGACGGCAAGGGGCCCGCCAACCCCGAAGGCCTGGACTTCTACTCGCGGCTGGTCGACGAGCTGCTCGGCGCCGGGATCACGCCCTGCCTGACCCTCTACCACTGGGACCTGCCGCAGGCTCTGGAGGACGCCGGCGGTTGGCGGGTGCGGGACACCGCGGAGCGGTTCGCCGAGTACGCGGCCATCATGCACAGCGCGCTGGCCGACCGCGTGCCGATGTGGATCACCTTGAACGAGCCGTACTGCTCGTCGTTCGTCGGCTACGCGGAGGGCCGGCACGCCCCGGGCGCCCGGGAGGGCCACGGCGCGCTCGCCGCCGCCCACCACCTGCTGGTCGGGCACGGGCTGGCCGTGCAGGCGATGCGCGCGCAGGCCCGGGGGGACGAGCAGCTCGGTATCACGGTCAACCTCAGCCATGTCAGCCCGGCCACCGACGACCCGGCCGACGTGGCCGCCGCCGCGCGCCAGGAGCTGCTGCTGAACCGGGTGTTCACCGACCCGCTGCTGGCCGGGCGGTACCCGGCGGGGGAGCGCGCGGTGTGGTCGCCGATCACCGACTTCTCGTTCCGCCGCGACGGCGACCTGGAGCTGATCGCGCAGCCGCTGGACCTGCTCGGGCTGAACAACTACTTCCCGTCCTACGCGAAGCACGCGCCGACGTCCGACGAGGACCCGGCCTACCGCGTGGCCACCGACGTGGACGTGGTCGAGGCGCCGCCCGCCGCCCTGTCCCGCACGGCGATGGGCTGGCCGGTGGAGCCCGCCGGGCTGGGCCGGCTGCTGCGCTGGCTGCGCGACGAGTACCCGGGCCTGCCGCCGATCTACATCACCGAGAACGGCAGCTCCTACCTCGACATCCTCGCCCCGGACAAGACCGTGGACGACCCCGGGCGGGTGGCCTACCTGGACGGGCACCTGCGCGCCGTCCGGGCCGCCATCGCCGACGGGGTCGACGTGCGGGGCTACTACTGCTGGTCGCTGCTCGACAACTTCGAGTGGGCACTCGGCTACGCCAAGCGGTTCGGGCTGGTCTACGTCGACTACCCGTCGCAGCTGCGCATCCCGAAGGCCAGCTACTACTGGTACCGGGACGTCGTCACCGCACCCTGAGACGGCTCCCGGCAGGTACTGTTCGGCACAGCTCACCCGGCCGGGACCGTGCCGGCCGGGTCGACCGACCGACGAGAACCGGGCCGAGAGGGTAGCCACACATGACGTCCGCACCTGGGCTGCGCAGTGCCGCCGAACGAGCCACCGACCACCTCACCCCCGGGGCCGTCGCCGGCGCCGAGCCGGTGCTCGCCGGAGTGCCTGCGGCGCGGCCGGAGCGCACTGGGCCAGGTGGCTCGCCGGGCGACATCGGCAGGCTCGTGGTGTCCTGTGTGGACGGGCCGGGCATCGTGGCCAGGGTGAGCGGCTTCCTGCACAGGCGGGGCGCGAACATCGTGCAGTCCGACCAGTACTCGACCGACCCGGTGGGCGGCAAGTTCTTCCTGCGTACCGAGTTCCACCTGTCCGGGCTGGCCGCACAGCTGACCGAGCTGGAGCGCGCCTTCGCCGAGGAGGTCGCCGGCCCGCTGAACGCGGAGTTCCGGATCAGGGACGCCGGGCGGCCCACGCGGGTGGCGCTGTTCGTGTCCCGCTACGACCACTGCCTGCTCGACCTGCTGTGGCGTGCCCGCCGCGGTGAGCTGCCACTGCAGGTCGAGCTCGTGGTGTCCAACCACGCCGACCTCGCCACCGACGTGGCCGCCTTCGGGGTGCCGTTCGAGCACATCCCGGTCACCAAGGCGACCAAGGCGGCGGCCGAGCAGCGCCAGCTGGACCTGCTGCGCGACCGCGTGGACCTCGTTGTCCTCGCCCGCTACATGCAGATCCTCACGGCTGACTTCCTGGAGCGGGTGGGCGTTCCGGTGATCAACATCCACCACTCGTTCCTGCCCGCCTTCGCCGGCGCCAGCCCGTACGAGCAGGCAAAGAACCGTGGCGTGAAGCTGATCGGGGCCACCGCGCACTACGCCACCGAGGACCTCGACGAGGGCCCGATCATCGAGCAGGACGTGGCACGGGTGAGCCACCGGACGAGCGTCGCGGATCTGACCCGCAGCGGCGCCGACATCGAGCGCACCGTGCTGGCCCGCGCGGTCAAGTGGCACTGCGAGGACCGCGTCCTGGTCAACGGCCGGACGACGATCGCCTTCTAGTCGCGAGCCCTCCAGTGCTCTGAGGCAATCTCAGAAGAGGTGTCAATGACCACGTCATCAGGTCTGGG
>DATAYB010000343.1:0-9855 GCA_036272795.1 Pseudonocardia sp. | reverse complement strand
TACACCGCGCAGATCCAGGTCAGCTACCAGGCGGAGGCGGCGCTGCTGGCCAGGGACCGCCAAGGCGAGCGGACGATGCTGGTCGCCGCGCTGCTGAGTACCGAGGACCCGGACCCTGACGACGTCGCCAGGGTCGCGGTCGCCCTCGGCGTGGACGTGGACGACGACCTGCTGGTGGCCGCCGCCAGCCCCGCCGCCGGGCGCGCGCTGCGCAGGGCGGCCGACCGGCTCGGCGCCGACGGGCGTACCGCGCACGTGCAGTCCACCGGGCGGCACAGCGTGCTGATCGCGCGCTGGGAGGGCGGCGCCGGAGCTCCGGTGCGCGCGGCGTTGGCCGGCGTGCCCTGCGGCGTCGGCCCGCTCGCCCACGGGTTGGCCAACGTCGGCCGCAGTGCTCGGCTCGCCGGCGAGATCGTGGACGTGCTGCCCGGCGCCACGGGCCCGTGCGAGCTGCTGGACGCGTGGCTGCCCCTCGCCGGTGGGCGGCTCGCGGACACCGCGCCGGAGCTGGTCGACTCGGTGCTCGGCGGCCTGTCCGAGGCGCCGGCCCGGGAGCGCGAGCGGTTGCTGGAGACGGTGCGCGCGTACGCCGCGAGTGGCGCGGTCGGTGACGTGGCCGCCCGGTTGTACTGCCACCGCAACACCGTGCTCAACCGGCTGCGCAGGTTCGCCGAGCTCACCGGCCGCGACATCACCGTGCCCACCCAGGCCGCCGCCGTCCTCCTCGCCCTGCAGAGCACCCGCCCCCGCCCACCCGCCGCCGCGAACTAGCGAGCGCGCGCCCGTCCGCGCCAGGCGGCCGCCGTCGTCGGGCCACTTCGCATACCCGGGGGTGCACTTCGCATACCTGCCGTCCACTTCGCATGGCGTACCTACACCTCGCACAGTGTGCGGAGTATGCGAAGTGAGTGCGCGGTATGCGAAGTGGATGCGGGGTATGCGAAGTGCGGAGGCGGCGCCCCGGGGAACGGCGGGAACGGCGGGAACGGCGTGAGGTGCGGCGGCGTCGGCTCAGGCGAGCAGGGGGGCGAGGCGGGTGGCGTGTGCCTTGAGCAGATCGACCAGTTCGGGGTTCGGCTCGGCCACCCGTGCCGAGGGGCCGCTCAGAGCGAGGCCGGCGACCAGCGTGCCGTCCACCGGGCTGCGCACCGGCACCGCCAGGCAGCCCCGTTCCTGGTGCAGCTCACCGCACTGCCTGGCCAGCCCCGACCCGGCCACCTCGGCGAGCTCGGCCGCCAGCCGGCGCGGGTCGCTGACCGTGTGCTCGGTGAACCGGCGCAGCTCGCTCGCCGGGGGCACGCGGTCCGGGGCCTCGGCGAGCAGCAGCTTGCCCAGCGCGGAGACGTGCGGGTGCCGGGCGAGCAGGTGTTCCTCGCTGCGGGGGTGGTCCGGGTCGGGGTCGACGAGCGTGACCTGCCCGCCCGCGTAGGACGCCAGGTGCACCCCCCACCGGACCCGGCCGCGCAGGTGCGCCACGACCGCCCGCGCCGCGGTGCACGGCCGGGGCACGACCGGCACGGCCAACCGCCCCGCCCTGGCACCTAGTGCAAACCCCCGCAGGTCCGGCAGCCGCACCAGGTACTCCTCGGCGACCAGCAGGTTGAGCAGCCGGTACGTCGTCGCCCTCGGCAGGCGCAGCGCGGCGGAGATCTCGCTCGCGGTCACCCCCGGCCCGGCGGAGACGACCTCCGCGAGCGCCGCCAGCGCGTTGCGCACGGCCCGGGGTTGGCGGCCGGGCACGGGGGGTGGCGGTTGCGGGCTCACCGATCGGGTTCCGGCGGCTGGTCGGGGCCCGGTGGACGGCGCAACGGGGCGGTCCAGTGCAGTGGGGGCGAGCCCAGCAGGTCGGCGGCGGAGGTCTCGTCGTACGCCCCGACGGCGCGCAGCCGCTCGGGGTGCCGGGCGCGCAGCCACCCGTACCGCCCGCCGGCGAAAAGCAGCACCGCCACCGTGACCAGCGCCGCCACCGACACCGGTGCCGTCGCCATGAACGCCGCGAGCACCACCAGCAGCACCGGCACGATCACCGAGGTGGCCACCACGGCGCCCGAGGTGAGCTCGCCGATCCGGTGCAGGAACACGGGCGCGGCCAGGCACACCAGCAGGTACGCGAGCAGGTAGCCGAGCGCGGCGATGACCAGCAGCGGCACCAGCGCGCGCGCCGGGCTGAGGCCGGCGGCGAACAGCAGCACGGGCACCACGGCGAGCACCGGCATGGCGACCGCGATGGCCACGTGCGGCGTGCGGAACCGCCGGTGCGCGGTACCGAGCACGGGCGGCAGCACCCCCTCGCGGCCCATGGTGAACAGCAGCCGGGCCAGCGACGTCGTGGTGGCCACCGAGCAGGCGAGGAACGAGGTGGCGAGGCCGACGTCGAGCAGCGCGGACAGCCACGGCAGGTGCTCGCCCGCGGCCAGCGTGCGCACGGGTTCGGCCTGGCCGGCCAGCCCACCGGGCACCGTGGCGAACCCGGCGACCTGCGTGTACGCCGCGAGCAGGCTGAGCACTCCGGTGAGCGCGGCGGTCGAGCGCACCGCGCGCGGGATGGTCCGGAACGGCCTGCGCGCCTCGACCCCCATCGCGGCGGCGGCCTCGAAGCCGATGAACGCTCCCAGCGCCGGCAGCACCCCGGCAACGACGCCACCGAGGCCGACGCCCGACGGCCCGGAGGGCACCAGCTGCCGCCTGTCCGGCGCGATGCCGTGGCTGACCAGCAGTACCCCGAACACGACGAGCATGAGGGTGATCGACAGCGCCTCCACCAGCAACACCACCCCCGCCGAGAGCCGCACGCCGCGCACGGTGCACGCGGCCACCAGACCGGCAAGTAGTACCACCGCGACCATGGCGACGGCGGGTGAGTCGGCGCCTGGCAGGCCGAGGCGGGCGAGCAGCGCGGCGGTCTGCATGGCCGCCCCGGTCAGCGAGCCCATGCCGAGCAGCGCGTAGCCGATCATCAGCCCGGTGCCGCAGAGCAGCGCGGGCGCCGAGCCGAGGCCCTTCGCGGTGAGGCTGTAGAGCGAGCCCGCCGCGGCCATCCGGCGGGTGAACTGGCCGATGCACCCCGCGACCAGCAGCGCCAGCCCGGTCGCGATGGCCAGCGACCAGATGGTCGCCGAGCCCGCGTTGGCCGCCACGATCGCCGGGATGACCGCCATCGCCGCCGCCGGCGCCGCCCCGGACACGGACTGGGCGAACACCTGGATGGGGCCGAGGTTGCGCCGGTCGAGGCCGGCCATCGGGGACTGGCCGCGAAGCTGGTCCGCGACCCGGGGCGAGTAGGTCACCGCGTCAGTGCTCCCGGATCGGTAGCGTGGTGGGTCGGGGCCGGCCGCGCGGCCTCGAGCGCCCGCGCCCGGGTGGGAGCACCTCACCCCGGGGCCGGCACGGCCGCAACCGGGTGTCCCGGGTTGTGAGACGAGCCACAGATCGTCCTCTCTTCGCGTGGGAGCATGCCTTGCCGGTCTGACCTCGGCAGCGGACGGTCGGCCGACTACTTCGTCCGGTCGACGACAGGAGCGAGATGACGATCACCGAACCGACCGCGGCCACCGACACCGGCCACCCACTCGACATGACCAGCGAGCACGAGGTCAACGCGGTCCGCGACATCCTGGACGGCGCCGGTCTGCTCGGGGAGACCATTCGCTGGGCTTTCTTCGCCCCCGAGGAGCCCGCCAAGGGCGAGGTGCTCGCGCACGAGCCGGGTGCCGCGCTCGACCGCAGGTTCCGCGTGGTGCTGCTGGACCTGGCCACCGGCACGTCCCGGGACGTGGTCGTGTCAGTCAGCCACGAGCGCGTGGACAGCGTGCACGAGCTGGACCCGGCCACCACCGGCCAGCCGCCGATCATCGACTCCGAGTTCGAGCTGATCGAGGAGATCGTAAACGCCAACGAGGAGTGGACGGGCGCGCTGCGCCGCCGCGGCCTCGACCCGGCGATGGTGCGCTCGGTGCCGCTCTCGGCCGGCGTGTACGACTACCCCGACGAGGTGGGCCGGCGGATCGTCCGCTCGTTCGGCTTCCGCCAGGACCACCCGAAGGACCACCCGTGGGCGCACCCGGTGGACGGCCTGGTCGCCTACGTGGACCTGACCAGCCGCGTCGTCACCAAGGTGATCGACCACGCGTTGCTGCCGGTGCCGGCGGAGCCGGGCAACTACGACGACCCCGCGCAGGTCGGACCCCAGCGCACCACGCTCAAGCCGATCGAGATCACCCAGCCTGAGGGCCCCAGCTTCAGCGTCGAGGGCAACCGGGTGCGGTGGGAGAAGTGGGACCTGCGGATCGGGTTCAACGAGCGCGAGGGCCTGACCCTGCACCAGATCAGCTTCGACGGCCGGCCGATCGTGTACCGGGCGTCCATCGCCGAGATGGTGGTGCCCTATGCCGACCCGTCGCCGACCCGGTTCTGGCAGAACTACTTCGACTGCGGCGAGTACATGTTCGCCCGCTACGCCGACTCCCTGGAGCTGGGCTGCGACTGCCTCGGTGAGATCCGCTACCAGGACGCGGTGATCGCCGACGACCTCGGCGCCGCGAAGACCATCCGCAACGCCATCTGCATGCACGAAGAGGACTACGGCGTGCTGTGGAAGCACACCGACCTGTTCACCGAGGCACACGAGACCCGCCGGCAGCGCCGGATGGTGTTCTCGTTCTTCACGCCGATCGGCAACTACGACTACGGCTTCTACTGGTACCTCTACCTGGACGGCACCATCCAGTGCGAGGTCAAGGCCACCGGCATCCTGTTCACCTCCGCCTACCCGGAGGAGGGCAGCGAGTACGCCACGGAGGTCGCCCCCGGGCTGGGCGCGCCGTACCACCAGCACCTGTTCTCCGCCCGGCTGGACATGACCGTGGACGGCACCCGCAACGCCGTCGACGAGATCGAGGCCCAGCGCGTCCCGATCAGCGACGAGAACCCGCACGGCAACGCGTTCCGCCGCGCCCGCACCAGGCTGACCAGCGAGTCGGGCGCCCAGCGGCTCGCCGACAACAGCGTGGGCCGCACCTGGCACATCGTGAACCCGGACGTGCGCAACCGGTACGGCAACCCGGTCGGCTATGCGCTGCGCCCGGAGGGCCAGCCGGCGCTGCTTGCCGACGAGTCCTCCTCGATCCGGGCCAGGGCCACCTTCGCCAGCCGGCACCTGTGGGTCACGAAGTACGACCCGGCGCAGCGCTACCCGGCCGGTGACTTCGTCAACCAGAACCCGGGCGGTGACGGCCTGCCGCGCTGGACGGCGGCCGACCGGAACGTCGACGGTGAGGACATCGTCGTCTGGCACACCTTCGGCCCGACCCACTTCCCGCGCCCGGAGGACTGGCCGGTCATGCCGGTGGACTACGCCGGGTTCACCCTCAAGCCGGTCGGCTTCTTCGACCGCAACCCCACGCTCGACGTGCCGGCCACCGGTGGCGCGCACTGCTCGAGCAGGGGCAACGGCTCGAACGGGGACAACGGGCATGTCGACTGAGCTCGAGCCGCCGGCCGGGGTCGTGGCCCCGGTCCCGGCGGCGGTCGAGCCGGGTGAGGGTTTCCGCAAGTCCCTCGGCCTGCCGGATGTGATCGCGCAGAGCCTGTCGGTGGTCGCCCCGGCGATGTCCGGTGCGTTCCTCACCTACCTCGCCGCGACCAAGGCCGGGGGAGCGGCGCCGCTGGCGTTCGTGTTCGGACTGGTCGGGATGCTCTGCCTGGGACTGGTGGTGGCCAGGTTCGCCCGCACCATGTCCTCGGCGGGCTCGCTGTACACGTACATCACGCACGGCGCGAGCCGGACCACCGGGTTCGTCGCGGGCTGGTGCTACGCGCTGGCGTTCCTGGTGCTGGGCAGCGCGGTGCTCTGCGGGTTCGGGTTCTTCACCGCGAGCCTGGTCGGGCTGCTCACCGGCGCCGACCCGGGGTGGTACTGGTTCTCGCTGGCCGCGCTGGTCGTCATCACGCTGATGAGCCTTTTCGACATCCAGACCTCCACCCGCACCCAACTGGTGATCATGGTGCTCACCGTGGCGGCGATGCTCGTCGCGGCGGTCACCGTGATCGCCATCGGCGCCCCCGCGGTCAGCGTCATCGACCACACCACGCCGGTGGCCGACGCGGGGCGCAGCTGGGATCCGGGTGCGTTCTGGCCGGCCGCGGCGGGGGTGCCGTGGTCCGGGATCCTGTTCGGCCTCGCGTTCGCCATGCTCTCGTTCACCGGGATCGAGGCCGGCGCGGTGCTGTCGGAGGAGACGCACAACCCGCGCCAGGCGGTGCCGAGGGCGATCGTCGGGTCCGTGCTGGTGGCCGGGGTGTTCTACCTGGTCGTCACGTACGCCACGGCGATCGGGTTCGGGGTGCGGCAGGCCGCGACCGACTGGCCCGCCTCGGTGGCCGGACTCGCCGCGGTGGTACCGAACAAGGCGTTCGCGGCCGCCGTGCTCGCCAGTGCCGCGCTGGCCAGCCTGTTCTGCGCGCTCGGGGTGCACATCGCGGTGTCGCGGGTGCTGTTCGCGATGGGTCGGGAGCAGGTGCTGCCCGCCTGGTTGGGTGTGCTGCACCCCCGGTGGGGCACCCCGTGGCGGGCGATCGGGCTGGACCTCGTCGGGTGGGTGGTGCTGGCCGGTGCCGCGCTGGCGTTCACCAGCCGGGCGACCCAGGTGGCACTGGCCGGCGGCGCGGACAACGGCTTCACCGGCGGGGTGTTCGTCTTCACCTTCCTCGCCGGGCTGGGCACGCCGCTGATCATGTTCGTCTACCTGCTGCTCGGCGTCGCCGGTGTGCTGGAGGGGCGCCGGGCAGGGGAACCCGGGTTCCAGCTGATCGGAGGACTGGCCGCGGTGGTCGGCGGGCTGGCCGTGCTGGGCAGCCTGTACTACTCGTTCGTGCCCGCCGCGCCGGGAGCTGCCATCCCGCTGGTGACCCGGATCGTGCCGTGGGTCTGCCTCGCGGTCGCGGTGGCCGGGCTGCTGGTGGCGGGCTGGCTCCGGCGGGCCCGCCCGGCCGCCTGGGCCGACATGGGCACCGTCTTCGACGAGGTCTGACCACCCTGTGAGTGGTATTGGTCGCTAATAGCGACCAATACCACTCACAGGGTCTGAGCTGGGGAATCGTGGGCTTTGCGGAGCTTGGCCGGGGCCTTCAGGCGCCAGGCTTCCTCCAGCAGCTCGCGCAGCTGCTGGGGGTCCACCCGCGCCAGGTCGACCAGGACCGAGCCGTAGCCGTCGTAGTGCGGGGTCGTGTAGAACGCCGGGTCGCCGGAGGCCAGCAGGGCCTCCTTCTCGGCCGGCGAGCACAGCACCATCAGCCCGCCCTCGGCCTCGGTGCGCAGCCGGGCGAAGGTCTTGCCGGCCACCTTCAGCGCGGGCGTCCGGTACGAGGTCGACTCCTCGACCGCCGGCAGCTCGCCCGCCATCGTCACCAGCTCCGCCCAGTCCGGCATCGCGCCGCCCGCCTTCCGTGTCCAGTCAGCTCGGGACGGGACCATCCTCGGGCCCGGCGCGGCCGGCTGTCTTGGAAGAACGGGAGCACTCACCCGGTCGGCTTGGGGCAGTGCTGGGCGCCGTACTGGATGTAGCGCTGCATCGGCTCCTTCAGCTGTTGCAGGATCGCCGTCGGGTCGCTGCTCGGGTTCGCCGCCGCCTTCTGTATGCCGTCCGCGATCTGCAGCGCGTCGGATCGGATCTCCGCCGGGGCCAACTGGGCGACCTTTGCCCACTCGGCCGCGTGCGAGGCGAACATCACCGACGGGTCGTTGTTCGGGTTCGCCGCGTCCTGCTGCATCGAAGACTTCGCCAGCTGCACGACCGCCGCGCAGAACTGCGCCGGGTCGAGGCTGCCGCCGGCGGCGGGCGGAGCCGCGTTGAGCGCCGGCGGGCTGCCGGCCGCGGCCGACCCGGGTTCGGCGGAGCCGCCGCAGCCGGCCAGCGCGAGCGACAGTGCCGCGATCACGCCGGCCGCCGCGATCGTGCTGGCCAGTCGGCGTGGGGAGGTCTGCCGGCGGGGGGAGGTCTGCTCAGTCATCTCGCTGCCGTTCCGTTGAGTTCGAACCGGCGACACCCTCGCGGGCCGACCTTGCGATGACCTTGCAGTCGGGCAACTCCGGCTGAAAGGCCATCGGAAGCCCCACCAGGCAACCTGGTACCACGAGATCGGGGACAGCCGGGGCGGTCGTGAGGACCGGCCCGGCCGGCACCGGTTCCGGCCCGTCCAGATCCGCCCGTACGCCCGTACCGCCAGCCGAGCAGTGCCCCGCCCCGCCGAGGAGCCGAAACCCATGCCGATGATCGACGTGACGTTGCCGGCCGGCCTGCTGACCGCGTCGGCGAAGGACGAGCTGGCCAGCCGGCTGACCGCGGCGCTGCTGTCCGCCGAGGGCGCCCCGGACACCCACTACGTGCGTGCCATCGCGTGGTGCTTCTTCGACGAGCGGCCGCTCGGCGCGATCCAGGTCGGCGGCCGGCCGGCCCGCGTGCCGGTGTACCGCGTCGTGCTCACCATCCCGGAGGGGTCACCGGCGCTGTCGGGGCCGTTCCGGCTGGTCAACCGCGAACGGCTGGTCCGCGAGGTGACCGAGCACGTGCTCGCCGTCGAGGGCACCCCGTACAGCGACGCGGAGGCCGCCCGGGTCTGGGTGGCGCTGCGGGAGATCAAGGAGGGGTACTGGGGCGCGGTCGGCGGGATCGGCCGGCTGGAGGACCTCGCCGGAGTGACCGGAGCACCGCCGGACGGCACGCTGACCGAGAACGGTGGCCGGGTCCGCGCCGCGCTGGACGCCTCCGCGCTGACCCTGGTCGAGCCCGCGCCGCCGGTCAGGCACGGGCTGCCCTCGGGGTGGCCCCGGGACCGGGCCGGCTGACCGACCCGCCGCCCCCGGGGCCGAGCTCGCCGTCCCCGGGGCCGAGCTCGCCGACCGCCGGCACCGCGGCCTCCGCCGTGTCCCGGAACAGCCGCAGCATCTCCGCCCAGCTCAGTGCGCGCCCCTCACGCTCGGCGGCGGCGCGCGCGACGGGGGTGAGCGCGCGGTCCAGCCGCTGTTCGAAGCCGGCGCCGGCCAGGTGCACGTAGCGGCGGTGCTCGGCGCCGGTCCGTTCGGCGTGCTCCAGCACCGCCGCGCGCAGCCGTACGCCGTCGGCCGCCCGCGCCACGTACGGCAGCGTGTGGGCGCCCGCGTAGAGCACGCCGAGCACGTCCGAGCTGTTCGACTGGTCGAGGAACACCGCCAGCGCGCGCCGCAGCAGCTGCACCGCCCGCCCCGCCGCCGGCTCGGCCAGCTCGCGGTCGTTGAGCAGGTTCCAGGCCAGCATCAGCTCGGCGGTGCCCTGGCCCCACAGGTAGCCGCAGTCGGCGCTCTGCTCCCGCACCGCCAGCAGCATCGCCTCACCCTCGGCGCGGCGGCCGTCCATCAGCCGCGCGGCGCCGAGCGCGAGCTGCGCGTTGCACCGGATCCAGCGGGGCGCGCGCTGCCGCTCCGCCTCGGCCACCACGTACTCGGCGGTGGCGCGGGCCAGCTCGACGTCGGCCAGCTGCACCGCGCCGGCCGCCCGGAACATCCACGCCTTGAGCCGCAGCGGGTGGCCGCCGTCGGTGCACTCGTCGAGCAGCTTCATCGACGTGTCGGTCAGCCGCACGGTCTCCTCGGGATCGCCGGCGTGGAAGGCCACCAGCGCGAGGGCGAGCAGGCCCCTGACCTGGTCCTTCGGGTCGGCGTCCCCGCTCGCCCGCAGCGCGTCCTGGATCAGCTGGCGGCCCTCGGTCAGGATGCCGGCCACCGACCACAACCACTCCAGCATCGCCGTGGTGCGCAGCGCGTCGACCGGGCGGCGCTCCAGGTCGTGCGCGATGCCCGCCCTGATGTTCGGCAGCTCGCCG
>DATAYB010000342.1:0-3741 GCA_036272795.1 Pseudonocardia sp. | reverse complement strand
CACGGTCACCGGCCCCGGCGCCGTGGACTTCGTCAACCGCTGCCTGACCAACGACCTCGGCCGGATCGGCGCAGGCCAGGCCCAGTACACGCTGTGCTGCGCCGAGGACGGCGGCGTGCTCGACGACCTGATCGTCTACCGAGTGCGCGACGACGAGCTGCTGCTGATGCCCAACGCGGCCAACGCCGCCGAGGTGCTCGGCCGGCTGTCCACCTCGGCCCCGGGGGACATTCTGGTCACGGACCGGCACGCCGAGCTCGCGGTGCTCGCGGTGCAGGGCCCGCGCTCGGCCGAGGTGCTCGCTGCGGTCGGGCTGCCCACCGAGCTGGGTTACATGGCGTTCCAGGACGTGTCCTGCGAGTCCGCCGGGCTGGCCACGCAGGTGCTCGCGGGCGGCGGTCCGGTGCGCGTGTGCCGGACCGGGTACACCGGCGAGCACGGCTACGAACTGGTGGTCGACGCCGACGCCGCGCCCTCGGTGTGGGACCGGTTGCTGTCGGCGGCGCGCGCCCAGGGCGGGCGGCCGTGCGGCCTCGGCGCCCGGGACACCCTGCGCACCGAGCTGGGCTACCCGCTGCACGGCCAGGACCTGAGCCTGCAGATCAGCCCGGTGCAGGCCCGGAGTGGCTGGGCCGTCGGCTGGGACAAGCCCGAGTTCTGGGGCCGGGACGCGCTGCTCGCGGAGCGGCGGGAGGGGCCGAGGCGCCGGCTCACCGGGCTGCTGGCCGCCGGGCGGGGCGTGCCGCGTCCCGGCATGACCGTGCTGGCCGACGGCGCGCCCGTCGGTGTGACCACGTCCGGCACGTTCTCCCCGACCCTGCGGGTGGGCATCGCGCTCGCGCTGCTGGACACCTCGGCGAAGCTGGACAAGGGCGCCGCGGTGGGTGTGGACGTGCGCGGGCGCGCGCTGGAGTGCGTCGTCGCGCCGCCGCCGTTCGTGCCGTCCCACGTCCGGGACTAGGGCGGATCGGGCTGGCCACGGCCCGCGGCCGCGCCCGGCTCACGTCCGGGTGCAGACCGCGTCAGGCCGGGAGCGGGTCCCAGCAGGTCAGGGTGCGGGGTCCGGGTCGGGGCCGCCGGCCCGGTCAGGGTCGGCGGCAGCCCTGGCCAGCGCGGCACGCACCTGCGACACCGTGCGGTAGGCGGCGTGCAGGTCGCCGCTGAAGGTGTGTGGCTGCTCGGCCGTGAGCTGCTCGTGCAGCGTGACGGCCTCCTCGGCGGCGGCCAGGGCCTCGTAGAGGTCCCTGCCGCAGGCAGCCCGCACGCTGGCGAACGCGCAGAGCGCCTGGCCGAGGTACTGGCGGTGGCCGACCGGGTCGGCCGGGGCCAGGAAGCGGTGCAGGTAGACGGACTCCTGCGTGGCGGCGAGCGCGGTGTCGAGCCGGCCGACCTCGGCGGCGGCCAGCCCCAGGTTGTGCAGCGCGCGGGCCAGCTCGGACTCGAACACCACGGGCGCCAGGCCGGCGAGGCGGCGGTAGCTCTCCGTGGTCTGCACCGCGAGCTCGCAGGCCTGCTCCAGGTTGCCCCGGGCGGCGAGCACGAGCCCGAAGTTGTTCAGCGCGGCCGCCAGGCAGTGCTCGAAACCGACCGGGTTGCCGCGCGCCAGCATCCGGTACAGCGCGTTGTGGGCGTGCAGCCGGCGCAGCGTCAGGATCGACTCCTCGGCAGCAGCGGTCGCCGCCTCGTGCTCGCCGAGGTCCGACCGGGCCAGCCCGAGGTTGCTCAGCGCCACCGCCATGCCCACCCGCAGCCGGATCCGCTGCATCACCCGCAGCCGACCCTGGGTGGCCAGCATGTCGCGGTACAGCTCGACGGCGTCGGACAGCGCGGCAGCGGCCGGTTCGCGCCGGGCGAGCCGGGACGACCACAGTCCACAGGCGGTCAGCGCCAGTGCGAGCTCGGAGCGGTAGCGGGCGGGTTGGTTGGTGGCCAGCCTGCGGTAGATCCGCACCACGCCGGCGACGCTGTCACAGGCTTCCTCGAGAGCACCGGCCCTGGCCTGCTGCACCGCGAGGGTCTGCTTCAGCCGGGCGGCCCTGGCCAGGTCGGACGAAGACCCGGCCCAGCCCCTCGGCGACTGCTCGATGCCGAGGTCCTCCACCAGTGCGGCGAGGCCGATGCTGAACCCCCGAACGGAACCGCTCTCCGGCACAGTGCCGACCTCCACCAACCAAAGTTGCCTTGACAACTCGCATTCTCCGTGACGGAGGGGCATCCGCACAGGTCCAACTTGTGGAAATCGCTAGACCGTCCGGCCGTAGGGGCAGGTAGCAGGTGTTATCCGGGCCGAACTGGTCACCCCGGACCATCAATACCACCAAAGTGTCCATGAAGTGGGAGGTCCAACCATCGGAGTTGCTCTCGCGACTACCGTGCACGTATGAGCACCAGGCCGCTGCCCTCCTTCGTCCACACGCCGAACCCCGCCCCCGCCACTGCGGGGCGCCGCGCGGAGATCCTGGCCGACCCCGGATTCGGTCGGTTCTTCACCGATCACATGGTGACCGTCCGGTGGACGGAGGAGCAGGGCTGGCACGACCCGAAGGTACTGCCGTACGGGCCGCTGACGATGGACCCGGCCGCGATGGTGTTCCACTACGGGCAGGAGATCTTCGAGGGGCTCAAGGCCTACCGCCAGCCGGACGGCTCGGTGGCCTCGTTCCGCGCGGACGCCAACGCGGCCCGGTTCCAGGTCTCGGCGACCCGGCTGGCCATGCCGCCGGTGCCGGAGGAACTGTTCCTGGACTCGCTGCGTGAGCTGGTCCGCGTGGACGAGGCGTGGGTGCCGGCCGCGGGCGGGGAGGACTCGCTGTACCTGCGGCCCTTCCTGATCGCCACCGAGGTCGGCCTCGGGGTCCGGCCGGCCGCCGAGTACCTGTACCTGCTGATCGCCTCGCCGGCCGGGCCGTACTTCGCAGGCGGGCTCAAGCCGGTCGACGTGTGGCTGGCCACCGACTACACGCGTGCCTCGCCGGGCGGTACCGGCGCCGCGAAGGCCGGTGGCAACTATGCCGCCTCGCTGCTGCCGCAGAAGCACGCCGCGGAGAACGGCTGCGCCCAGGTCGCCTACCTCGACGCCGCCGAGCGCCGGTGGATCGAGGAGATGGGCAGCAACAACCTGTTCTTCGTCTACGGCTCCGGCGACGACGTCGAGCTGGTCACCCCGGAGCTGTCCGGCAGCATCCTGGCCGGCATCACCCGGGACTCCGTGCTCGTGCTGGCCAGGGAGCTGGGCTACCGGGTCACCGAGCGCCAGGTTTCCGGCCAGGAGTGGCTGGAGGGCGCCGCGTCCGGCGCGATCACCGAGGTGTTCGGCTCCGGCACCGCCGTGGTGGTCAGCCCGATCGGCGGAGTCAAGCACAACGGCGGGGCCGTTCGGGTCGGCGACGGTTCGCCGGGGCCGGTCACGATCCGGCTGCGCCAGCTGCTCACCGACATCCAGCTCGGCACCGCGCCCGACCCGCACCACTGGATGCAGCCGTTGACCCAGGCTCGCGTCAGCGCCTGACCTGATCGCATAACGCCGCCCCCGGTCGTCATGGCCGGGGCGGTCGGCTTTGTGCCGGCTCGGCTGGTGGTGTGTGGGCTCGGCTGGTGGTGTGTGGGCTCGGCTGGTGGTGTGGCGGCTACGCGGTGGCGGCGACCAGGAGGACGGCGGTCGTGGCCAGCTCGGTGGCGGCGCCCAGCACGTCGCCGGTCACGCCACCGAACCGGCGCTGGGTGTGCCGCGACAGGGCGGCC
>DATAYB010000341.1:0-7979 GCA_036272795.1 Pseudonocardia sp. | reverse complement strand
CAAGGGCGGCGTGCGGCTCAACCTGAGCAAGTTCTTCCGGGCCACCGGCGTGGTCCTGGTGCTCGTGGCAGCCGGTCTGCTGATGACCGCGTGCCATACCGCGCACGAGGCCGGCTGGCTCAACGTCGGTCAGCAGCGGGTCGCCGACCTGTCGTGGTTCGTGCTGCCGGGCACCCCGGTGTCCTCCCTGGTCACCGGCGTGCTGGGTATTCAGCCGTACCCGGTGCTCATCGAGGTGGTGGCCTGGTTCGTCTACCTGGTGCCGCTGATGGTGTACCTGCTCTGGCCGCAGCGCCGCCCGGCGCGCCCGCAGCCGGTGGCCGAGCACCCCAGCCCGGCCCCCACGACCAGCTGAGCTCCCCACCCCCAAGCCCCCAACTGGTCGAACCGCCGAACCACCCACCACCACGGCGCGCGTACCCCGACGTTCCATCCAGCAAGAAAGGCACCACGTCATGGCTTCGATTCGAGCGGATCGGCTCGTCGGCGCAGCAGCGCTGCTGTCTGCCGTAACCCTGCTGGCCGGCTGTGGGGGGTCGGCCGGTTCGGGTGCGGCCGCCCCGAGCCAACCGACCACCGAAGTGAAGATCGCGCTGTCCGACGCCGGCTGCCAGCCGACGCCCGCGACCGTGCCGGCCGGCCCGGTGAAGTTCTCCCTCACCAACTCCGGCTCGGCCAAGGTCACCGAGGCCGAGCTGCAGAAGGACGGCAAGATCCTGGGGGAGAAGGAGAGCCTGACGCCGGGTCTGTCGGGCGACTTCTCGCTGCGCCTCGATGGTGGCGCCTACAGCATCTACTGCCCAGGTGGCGCCAAGGACACCTGGACTTTCACCGTGAGCGGCGGCGCGCCGGCCGCCCCCGCGGACACCTCGCTGACCGTGGCCACGCAGGGCTACCACGACTACATCGTGTCCGAGGTGGACCAGCTGGTGCCCGCCACCAAGACCTTCACCGACGCGGTGCGTGCCGGAGACACGGCGAAGGCCAAGGCGTCATTCGCTCCGGCGCGCATCCACTACGAGGCCGTCGAGCCCGTCGCGGAGAGCTTCGGTGACCTCGACCCGAACATCGACGCGCGGATCAACGACGTCAAGGACCCGACCCAGTGGACCGGTTTCCACCGCATCGAGAAGGCGCTCTGGGCGGACAACTCGCTGGCCGGCATGGCGCCCGTCGCGGACAAGCTGGACACCGACGTGAATACCCTCAAGACCAAGGTGGCCACCGAGACCTACCAGCCGGCGCAGCTGGCCAACGGCGCCGGTGAGCTGCTCAACGAGGTGTCCACCACCAAGGTGACCGGCGAGGAGGACCGCTACTCGCACACCGACCTGTGGGACTTCCGGGCCAACATCGACGGCGCCCGCAAGTGCTTCGAGCTGCTCAAGCCGGCCCTGGCGGCGAAGAACCCCGACCTGGCCCAGCAGCTGGAGGCCCGCTTCACCGACGTGGTGAACGGGTTGAACCAGTACAAGCTGGGTGCCGGGTTCGTCGACTACAGCACGGTGTCCCAGGACCAGCGGCGCAAGCTGGCCGACGCGGTGAACGCGCTGGCCGAGCCGCTGTCGAGGGTCGCGGGTCAGGTGGTCTGACTTGACCGTCCCGCCTCCGATCAGGGGTCCCAGGCTCTCCCGGCGCGGGTTGCTCGGTGGCGCCGCCGGCCTCGGGCTGGCCGGCGTGGCCGGGGCAGGGTTGGCCGGCTGCGCCGGTCAACCCGCTCCGCCGACCGACGTCGTGCCGTTCTACGGGTCGCGCCAGTCCGGAATCGACACCGATGTGCAGGACCGGCTGGCGTTCGCCGCGTTCGACGTGACGAGCACCAGCCGGGCCGACCTGATCGACATGCTGAAGACCTGGACCGCTGCCGCCGAGGCGATGACCAGGGGTGTCATGGTGCCCGGGGAGTCCAACGCGGCCGAGGTCCCGCCGGCCGACACCGGCGAGACGATCGGGCTGCCCCCGTCCCGGCTGACCGTCACGATCGGCTTCGGGCCGACGCTGTTCGACGGCCGGTTCGGGCTGGCCGCGCACAAGCCGGCGGCGTTCAACGCGCTGCCTGCGCTCCCCGGCGAGATCCTCGACCCCGGCCGTACCGGCGGCGACATCGGCATCCAGGCCTGCGCGAACGACCCGGCGGTGGCCTTCCACGCGGTGCGCAACCTGGCCAGGCTCGGCAAGGGCACCGCGGTCACCCGCTGGACCCAGCTCGGCTTCGGGCGCACCGCGTCCACCGGCGCCGACCAGCAGACCGAGCGCAACCTGATGGGCTTCAAGGACGGCACCCGCAACATCAAGAGCAACGACACCACCGCGCTCGACCAGCACGTCTGGGTCGGTGACGAGGCGGCACAGCCGTGGATCAGGGGCGGCAGCTACCTGGTCTCCCGGCGGATCCGGATCTTCGTCGAGGCCTGGGACCGGGATCGGCTGTCCGACCAGGAAGCGGTGTTCGGGCGGGAGAAGTACACCGGTGCCCCGCTGACGGGCAAGGGCGAGTTCGACGTGCCGGACTTCGCGGCCAAGGGCCCGGACGGCTCGACGGTCATCGGCGACGACGCACACGTTCGGCTCGCCGCGTTCGAGAACAACGCCGGCCTGCGGATCCTGCGGCGTGGCTACTCCTTCACCGACGGTATCGACGAGCGCACCGGTGACCTGGACGCCGGCCTGTTCTTCATCGCCTACATGAAGGATCCCGCGCAGTTCGTCACGCTGCAGCAGAAACTGGGCAGCCAGGACGCGCTGAACGAGTACATCCGGCACGTCGGCTCCGGCCTGTTCGCCTGCCCCACCGGCGTAGCCGACGCCTCCAGCTACTGGGGCAAGCAACTACTCGAATCCTGACCGAGGGCCACTGTGACGTGGGCCCGCGCCCCTCAGGGGCGCGGCCGGCGGGCGGGCGCGGGGTACTGCGGGCGCGGGGTGAAACCTGTCTCCTGTGGAGTTCGGTAACAGCGGGCCGGCAATGCTCTGCGAGAGCTTGCCGGGGGCTGCCCCGCGTTACCGAGCGGCACCACGCGCCGGCGTTAAGCGATGCAGACCTGTCTCCGTGCCAGCCCGCCGCCCTCAAACCGGCGCAACGACAACCGCAAAAAGTTGCGCCTTGATACACAAAGATTCATGTGTAACATCGGCGGTAGTAGTCAAACCAACCAGGAGGTAGCCGTGCCGACGGTCGTGCGTGCGGGTGTGGAGACGTACTACGAGGAGCGGGGCGCCGGTGAGCAGGTGCTCGTGTGGGGGCACGGGTTCCTGGTGTCGTCGCGGTCGCTCATCGACGTGATCGACCGGCTGCCGGGCTACCGGTCGATCGCCGTCGACTTCCGGGGTCACGGCCGGTCGAACGGGGTCACCGAGGGCATCACGCTGGCCGAGATCGCGGACGACATCGCCGCCGTGCTCGACGAGCTCAAGATCGACAACGTCATCTACATCGGCCATTCCACCGGCAGCGCCGTCGGCATGCGGCTGGCCGCGCGGCACCCGGGTTTGGTGCGCGCCGCGGTCGGGCTGGCGGGGGTGCCGGTGCAGGGCAACCCTCCGGAGACGCTGGAGTTCACCTCGGCGCTGACGGCGATGCAGGGTGACCCGGCGGCGTTCGCGGGAGCGTTCGCCCAGATCACCGCGCACCCCGGGCAGGAGGGCATGGTCGAGGCTGCCAGCCGCGACGCCGCGTTGCTGCCCCCGGAGGCGCTCAAGAGCATCGGGGAGGCCGAGCTGTTCCTCGACGAGGCCGACGAGCTGCTGCCGAAGCTGACGCAGCCGTGGCTGTTCGTCATCCCGGGCGACGACAAGTCACTACCCGCCGACCTGCAGCTCGCCGGTGCCCGCCGGTTCACGAACGGCCGGGCGCTGTGGCTCAACGGCGAGGGCCACATGGTGCCGCAGGAGCGCCCCGCCGAGATCGCCCGGATCGTCGGTGACTTCGTCGCCGGGCTACCGTCAGCGACATGACCAGTGAGGGGACCGCGACGGGTGAGCCGCGGACCCCGCTGCAACGCCAGCTCACCGGCACTCCGGCACCGGCCAGGCCCACCCCGCTCGACGCGCTGGCCGCCGCGCGGCGCTGGTTCGACCAGGGGCGCCGGCTGGACATCCAGGCGTTGGCCGCCGAGCTCGGCGTCAGCCGGGTGACGTTGCACCGCTGGGTGGGCACGAGGGAACAGCTGCTGGTCGAGGTGCTGTGGCTGAGCGCGGAGCAGGCGCTGACCCGGCTGCGCGATCAGGTCCGCGCCGAGGAGCTCACCCGCAGCCACACCGCCGAGGTGCTCGCCCGCTGGGTGCGGGAGGTGCTCGCACACCCCGGCCACCGGCAGCTGGCGTCCGAGGAGGGTGAGATGTTCGTGCGGCTGCTCACGCACGACGCGAGTGAGTTCCAGCGCCGGCTGATCGAGTTGGTCCGGGAGCTGCTCGTCGAGGACATCGCCGCCGGTCGGGTCACCATCGAGCTCGAGCCGCTGGAGCTGGCCTACACGGTCGTCCGCATCGTCGAGTCGTTCGTGCACACCCCGGCCATCACCGGCTGCGCCCCGGACCCGGACGGCAACGCCCGCGTCCTGCGCGCATTGTTGCGGTAGCCCGAACCGGTGCGCCCTCGTGGCGCGCAGCCCAACCTGGCAGTTTGCGGAGTATCCGGGCTCAAAACGGGCCGCGGCCAGCTCGTTGTTGCGCAAATTGCCGTGGCCCGCGAGTCGCCGCGGGGTGTCAGGCCGGTGTCAGGAGCGGGTCGGACCGGTGTCACGACCCGGGACAGCGGTCGCTCACTCACGTTCGGAGATCGCGATCCGGGCGCTCACCTCGCCGATCGCGTCCTGGTACTCAGGGCGAGGCTCCATCGCCCACGCCATCCGCAGCTGGGCGAGCGCCTCGGTGAACCGCCCCTGTCGCTGCAACGCCTTACCCAGCGCAAACCTGGCGTAGTGGTCGGCCGGGTCGATCTCGAGGACGCGGCTGAACGCGGTCTCGGCGCGGCGCAGCTGGGCGGAGTCGAGGAACGCCCGACCGGCCAGCAACTGCACGGAGGCGTCGTCCGGCTGCGCCGCGAGCACCGGTAACAGTGCCTGCACGGCGTCCAGCGGTCGGCGTTGGGACAACAGGGTTTCGGCCCGCCGGTACGCGGCGAAGGTGGACTCGCCGTCGTGGCGGCCTTCGTCGTTTCTGCCGGGGTCGGAGAAGGGAGCGCTCGTCATGGTCGCTCCAAGGTTAGGTGGCGCGGCGTTGAACCGCGAGCCGCCTCGGCGGTTAGCCTAGGCTCGACGCGGATGCCCCTCGCCGGCGACCGCCGGCGCACAACGTAGGAACATGCAGGCCCCGGGCCAGGCAAGGAGCAGATGTGGCCGTCATCGAGCAGGTCGGCGCTCGCGAGATTCTCGACTCTCGGGGTAACCCGACCGTGGAGGTTGAGGTCGCCCTTGACGACGGGACGCTGGCCAGGGCGGCCGTGCCGTCCGGAGCGTCCACCGGCGAGCACGAGGCCGTAGAGCTGCGCGACGGCGACCCCCGCCGCTACGGCGGCAAGGGTGTCGAGCGGGCGGTGGCCGGTGTGCTCGACGAGATCGGCCCCGAGCTGATCGGTGTCGAGGCAGTGGACCAGCGGGTGGTCGACCAGAAGCTGGTGGACCTCGACGGCACGCCCGACAAGTCCCGGCTCGGCGCGAACGCGCTGCTCGGGGTGTCGCTGGCGGTCGCCAAGGCGGCGGCGGAGTCCTCCGGGTTGGAGCTGTTCCGCTACGTCGGCGGCCCGAACGCGCATGTGCTGCCGGTGCCGATGTTCAACATCATCAACGGTGGCGCGCATGCCGACTCGTCGGTCGACGTGCAGGAGTTCATGATCGCCCCGATCGGCGCCGACTCGTTCCGCGAGGCGCTGCGCTGGGGTGCAGAGGTGTACCACTCGCTGAAGTCGGTGCTCAAGGCCCAGGGGCTGAGCACCGGGCTGGGTGACGAGGGCGGCTTCGCGCCCGACCTGCCCGGCAGCAAGGCCGCGCTGGACCTGATCGGCACCGCCATCGGCAACACGGGGCTGACCCTGGGCCGGGACGTGGCGCTTGCGCTGGACGTGGCCGCCACCGAGTTCTTCACCGACGGCAGCTACGCCTTCGAGGGCGGCAAGCGCAGCGCCGAGGAGATGTCCGCGTTCTACGCCGAACTGGTCGACGGCTACCCGCTGGTGTCCATCGAGGACCCGCTGGCCGAGGACGACTGGGACGGCTGGCAGGCGCTCACCGCCGCGCTCGGCTCGAAGGTCCAGCTGGTCGGCGACGACCTGTTCGTGACCAACCCGGAGCGGCTCGAGGAGGGCATCTCCCGCCAGATCGCCAACGCGCTGCTGGTCAAGGTCAACCAGATCGGCACGCTGTCGGAGACGCTGGACGCGGTCACGCTGGCGCACTCCTGCGGCTACCGCTGCATGATGAGCCACCGCTCCGGGGAGACCGAGGACACCACGATCGCCGACCTGGCGGTGGCCACCGGCTGCGGCCAGATCAAGTCGGGTGCCCCGGCCCGGTCCGAGCGGGTGGCCAAGTACAACCAGCTGCTGCGGATCGAGGAGACCCTCGGCGACGCCGCCCGGTACGCGGGTGAGCTCGCGTTCCCGCGCTTCACGCCGGAGGACTGAGTACAGGGTGTGTCCTGCTGGCGACCCCGGCCGGGGGCGGGCCGCGCGGAGCCGCCCATCGGGTGGACCACGCGGCGCCGCCGGCCGGGCCGCCTCGGACCGCGTGGGCGGCCGGGTCGGCGGTGAGCGGTCGACCGGCCGTGCATCCTCGGTGCGGCCCTCGGGCGGCCTGGGTGAGGCGGCCGGTCCGGGGCGCGGTGCCCCGCCGGCGCCTGGTGAGAAGGTCAGGGTCGGCGCGGCCGGTGGAGCCTCCGACGCGATCCGGCTGACCCGGGCGCACCGGATGGCACTGGCCACCTCGGGCATGCTCGGGGTGTCCTCGACCCGCCGCGCCGCGATCCTGGCGCTCGTGGTGTGCGCGCTCGCGCTCACCGTGGCGGTACCTCTGCGCAACTACCTGACCCAGCGCCAGGAGCTGTCCGCGCTGCAGGCCAAGCAGCACCAGCTCGCCGGTGAGGTGGACGACCTCACCCGGCGCCGCGACCAGCTCAGCGACCCGACGCAGGTGCAGGCCGAGGCTCGGGACAGACTGGGCTATGTGCGCCCCGGCGAGGTGCCGTACGTGGTGCAGCTGCCCGCCGACCCCGCCGCGGTGGCCGCCGCCGCTGGTGGAGCGGCCGGGGCGCCGTGGTTCGACGTGTTGTGGAGCGATGTGCGAGGAGTGCAGCGGTGAGTGGCAGTCCGGTGGACGAGGTCACCCAGGCCGACCGGGACGCGGTCGCCGCCCAGCTGGGCCGCCGCCCCCGTGGCGTGCGCGCGGTCGCCCACCGCTGCCCGTGCGGGCTGCCGACCGTGGTGCGCACCAACCCCCGCCTCGAGGACGGCACCCCGTTCCCGACGCTGTACTACCTGACGTGCTCCCGGCTCTGCTCGCAGATCGGCTCGATCGAGGGTGCCGGCCGGATGCGGGAGATGACCGAGCGGCTGGCGGGAGACCCCGAGCTCGCCGCCACCTACCGCCGGGCCCACGAGTCCTATCTCGCCGAACGCGACGCCCTGGAGCCCCTCGGCACGCAGGTCAGCGCCGGTGGCATGCCCGACCGCGTCAAATGCCTGCACGTGCATGTCGGCCACGCTCTGGCCGCCGGCCCCGGTGTGAACCCCTTCGGCGACGAAACCCTCGCCGAGCTGGGCGAATGGTGGCGACCCGGCCCCTGCGTCCACCCCTGACGCGCCAGCGGCCGCCGCAGAAATAACGCGCCTCCGCCCACCCACTCGCCCCCCTTCCCCGCGAGTCGCGGATTTTGTCAGGGTGAGTCGCGGATTCCGTCAGTCCTGAAGTATTGCCGCGTTCTTGAGCAGGCCGTCGCCCCGGGCGGTGAACTGGCTGTCCAATCCGGGAAAGAACCGCAGCTCGGTG
>DATAYB010000340.1:0-3079 GCA_036272795.1 Pseudonocardia sp. | reverse complement strand
TCCCCAGATCAACGGCTCGATCATGTCCCGCCTGATGCCGCGCGGCGAGCTGCACCGCTACGAGGGCGGCCACCTGGCGCTGCTCACCGAGCCGGAGCGCCTGGCCCCGCTGATCGACAGCTTCCTCGACCGCTGACCCGGCCGCCGCGTCGCCGATCTCCCTTCGCGGTGGTCAGACACCCTTGTAGTTGAAGACCTGGCTGAGGGTGTGCTGGACGGTGACCAGGTCGGTCTGGTCGGCCATGACCTGGTCGATGTCCTTGTAGGAGGACGGGTGCTCGTCGAGCAGTCGCTCGGCCGAGCGTCGTTCCAGGCACGGTCGCCCATCGCCGCACGCAGGCTGTCCACGCTGAGCGTCCGCCGCGCCGCACCCCGGGACAGCCGCCGCCCCGCACCGTGCGAGCACGACGTGTACGACTCTGTCGAGCCGAGCCCGGCGACCACGTACGAGCGGGTGCCCATCGAGCCGGGGATGAGGCCCTCGTCGCCGACCGCCGCCTTGATCGCGCCCTTGCGCGTGATCCACAGCTGCTGGCCGGCGTGCTCCTCGAGCTGCGTGAAGTTGTGGTGGCAGTTGATCGTCCGGACGTGCCGCCCATGCCCGACCACCTCGAACAGGCTCTCCAGCAGCCGCTTCGCCATGACCTGCCGCGACGCCATCGCGTACGCCTGCGCCCAGAGCATGTCGGCGATGTAGGTCTGGATGGCGGGCTCCCCCTCGGCCAGGTAGGCCAGGTCAGGGTCCTCCAGGTTGACGAACCGCTCCTTCATCAGCCCCTTGGCCTCGGCGACTGCTTTCATGGCGAGCTGGTTGCCGATCCCCCGGGAGCCCGAGTGCAGCAGTGTCCACACCTGGCCGCGCTCGTCGGTGCACACCTCGGCGAAGTGGTTGCCAGAGCCCAACGTGCCGAACTGCACGGCGGCCGTGCGCTGCTGGCGGCCGGTCAGCTCGGTACGCGGGGTGCCGAGCGCGGCGAGCGCCGCCTGGGCGACCGGCTGGGTGTGCCCCTTGCCGACCCCCGACGGGATGCGCCGGGAGACCAGCGGCATGAGCCGCGCGAGGTCGGCAGGCAGGTCTGCCACCGTGAGGGTGGTCTCCGACGCCACCATGCCGCAGCCGATGTCCACCCCCACACAGGACGGGATGACCGCGCCCTTGGTCGGGACGACCGAACCCACCGTCGACCCGATCCCGACGTGAGCGTCCGGCGCCACAGATCGCCCAGTCCAGCCCGCTGCCATGGCGCATCAGCTCGTCGAGGTACATGGCCTGGTGCGAGCGGTGGAAGTGGCCGACGCCGATGTGCACGATCCCGCCGCGCAGCGCCGCGCGGTCGTAGCGCGGCGGCTCCACGGCGGCGGGCAGCGAGGTGAGGGTGACGTTGTTCAGCTCCCTCATCGGCGGGCCCGCCCCGCCGGCCGGTCACCCAGGGACGAGGACGTCATGCCGGTACGACGATCGACTTGAGGCTGGCCGGGTCGGAGTCCGACTCGAGGGCGTCGGCGACGTGTTCGAGGTCGTAGCGGCCGGTCACCATTGCGTCCAGGTCCACGGCCCCGCTCGCGGCGAGATGGATGGCGGCCGGCCAGGTGTCGGTGTACCGGAACACGCCGGTGACGATGATCTCCAGGTTCTGGATGTGTGAGACGGGCAGCGGGTACTCGTCGGCACCGAGGCCGACCAGTACGACGCGCCCGGCCGGACCGACCGCCCTGATGCCACTGGTCACCGCGACCGGCACGCCGCTGGCGTCGACGAACGCATCGACCTGGGGGGTCAGCGCGGCGACGTCGTCGGTGGCCGGGTCGAGCACCTGGGTGGCGCCGAAGGCCAGCGCGCGCTGCCGCCGCGCCGCGACCGGCTCGGCGACCACGATGCGGGCGGCGCCGAACGCGCGCGCGGCCTGCACGCAGATCACGCCGATCGGGCCGGCGCCGGCAACGAGGATCGACGAGCCCGGCGCGACCTGCGCCTTGCGCATCGTGGTGACCGCCACGGACAGCGGCTCCAGCAGTGCGGCGGCCTCGTCGGAGACCGAGTCCGGTACCGGGTGGGCGAACTCGGCGTCGATGGTGACGTAGCGGCAGAACGCCCCGTCGATCGGCGGGGTCGCGTAGAACCTCATGTGCGGGCACAGGTTGTAGCGCCCCGCCGTGCACTGCCGGCAGCGGCGGCACGGGAGCTGCGGCTCGATGGCCACCCGCTGCCCGACGCGGGCCGGATCCACCTCCGGGCCGACCGAGGCGATCCGACCGGACAGCTCATGGCCGAGGATCATCGGGGCATCCACGACGAAGTCACCGATCCGGCCGTGGCGGTAGTAGTGCACGTCCGAGCCGCACACGCCTACCGCGGCGACCTCCACGAGCACCTCGTGCGCGCCGGCCACCGGCACCGGCCGGTCCTCGATCCGCAGCGCGCGAACCCCGGTCATCACACACGCCCGCATGCTCGCCGGCACACTCACAGACATCGTTGCCCCTCTCGTTCGGCTCTCGCCCAACTCTCGCCCGTCGCGGACCGACACGCACGCTGTCCCGCCGGGGCTCCTCACCGGATGCTCCGGCTCATGCCGCCGCCGGCCCGGTCAGCCCGGTGATCACCTTGAGCAGCGAGTCCGGCGTGAACGACGAGGTCGGCTCGTCGGCCACGACCTGCCCCAGCCGCAGCACCACGGTGCGGTCGGTGACCTCCAGCACGTGCGGCAGCGTGTGGGAGACGAAGATGACGCCGAGGCCGCGTTCCCGCGCCCGCCGCATGACACGCAGCACCTCGCCGGACTGGCGCGCGCCCAGGTGGTTGGTGGGCTCGTCGAGGATGATGACCTTGCGTGCCCAGGCGATCGCCCGCCCGATCGCCACCGCCTGACGCTGACCGCCGGAGAGCTTGTTGACCGTGCGGCGCACGCCGGTCAGGTCGATCCCGACCCGCTCCAGCTCCTCTCGCGCGGTGGCGGCCATCGCCCGGTTGTCGAGGAACCCGAGCTTGCCGAGCAGGCCGGGGCGCAGCCGCTCGCGGCCGAGGAAGACGTTCGCGTTGACCGTCAGGTCCGGGCACAGGCCGGCGTCCTGGTACAGC
>DATAYB010000339.1:0-1622 GCA_036272795.1 Pseudonocardia sp. | reverse complement strand
TTGAGGTCGCCGACGACGAGGTGCGGGCCGAAGCCCTCGGTGCACCACTGCCGCAGGTTGCCCAGCTCGGCGGCCCAGCCGGCGAGGTCGCGCACGGGCGCCGCGGTGTGCACCGCCACCACCGTGAGGTCGCCGAGCCCGCCGCCCGACAGGGTCATCCACCGCCGCCGGGTGTCGAGCTCGAGAGGGCTGCCGGTGACATTGCCCAGCCGGGACGAGGCGAGCACCACGATGCCGTCGCTGTCCGGCTCGCCGGCGGACGTGGTGACCCACGAGTGGTAGCCGAGGCCGGCGAGCAACGGGGTGAGCCGCCGCTGGTAGCGCTGGCCGGCCTCGGGCAGCACGACGAGGTCGGGCCGGTTGGCGCGCACTGTGGCGGCTAGGGCCACCGGGTCGGCACGCCCCTGGAACACGTTGAACGAGAGCACCGTCAGCGAGGTGCCGGCGGGCGGCGGCGGGCCGGCGACAGCCCGGGGCAGCACCGCGCCGAGTGCCACGACGGCGACGACCGCGGGCGGCACCGCAACCGCCCACCAGCGCCGGCGGATCAGCACGAGGAGCGCCGAGAACAGCAGCTGGGCGACCGCCAGTACCGGGCGGAAGGCCACCACCTGTACAAACGGCGCCGCGTCGGCCAGCCCGAACAGCTCGGGCCCCAGCAGCACCGCCCCGACCGCGCCCACCGGCAGGCCGACCAGCAGCCGGCGGAGCACCCGGCGCCGGACCGACGATCGGCTCGCCGGAGACGCGGGTACCGCCACGCGACGAGACTAGTCGCGCGGCCGGATTGGTCACCGCACCGTGGGATGATCGTCACCCGCACCTGGTAGCGGCAGGGGTAGCGGCGTCAACTACCCTGGGCAGCTGTGAGCATCCTGCAGACCGTGCTGCTCTATGCGGCGCTACCGCTGGGCATATACCTGGTGATATCACTGCTTGCGGCCGGCCGTGGGCTGGCCCGCCGGCCGAGGTACCGCCCGGGCGAGCCGTGGCGCTACCCGCCGGTCTGGTGGAGCGCCAACCCTCAGGGTGCGGGTCTGCCGGAGGTTACCGAGCACGCCGAGACGGCGGGCGCGAGCCGAGGAGGAGCGCATGGCAGCTGGTGAGCTCACCCACACCGACACCGGACACGGGGCGCACGCCGCACCGGATCCGTCCCACGACGGTCACGGCGCCGAGCTCGGGGTGCCCGAGGACCTGCCGCTCGGCTCGGTGGTCACGGCCTCCGGGCGGACCTCGGCGGCGGTCGATGTCGAGCGCCAGGAGGTGGCCACGCCGCCGTTCTCGGCCGTCCAGCTGACGCGGCTGGACGAGGCGCTGACGCTGGTCAGCCGCCACACCGAGCTGCGCTTCTCGATCTACCTCGGCGACCTCGGCGAGGACTCGCACACCGGCGCCCAGAAGCTGCACGACCAGCTCGGCGCGGCCGGGACCGACTCGGTGCTCGTCGCGGTCGACCCGCAGCGGCGCAACGTCGACATCGTGACCGGCCCGGAGGCGCGGCTGCGCCTGGCCGACCGGGGTGCCAAGCTGGCGGTCATGAGCATGGTCGCGTCCTTCAAGGAGGGCGACCTCGTCGGCGGCCTCCTCAGCGGCCTGCGCATGCTCTCCGACCAGGCCGG
>DATAYB010000338.1:0-10876 GCA_036272795.1 Pseudonocardia sp. | reverse complement strand
AGCGGGGCGAGCACCTTCTCGACCGACTCCAGCCGGTGACTGCCGCGGATCGGCAACCGGTCCTGCTCCGGCACGTCGACCTGGTCGAGCCAGCGCTCCAGGATCGACTTGAGCACCGAGCGCCAGAGCGCCTCGTTCTCGAACTGGAACTGGGTGATCGTGGCGACCAGCGCGTCGATCCGCTCCTCAGGGTCCTCCGGCAGGTGGGCCAGCGCGGCATCGATCTTCGGCCCGGACTCGCGCGTGGCCACCTCGAGCACGAGGGCCTGGGTGTTCGCGAAGTACCGGTACACGGTGGCCGGCGAGACCAGCGCGGCCTCCGCCACCTCAGCCATGGTCGGCGACTGGCCCTGCTGGCCGAGCGCCACCGCCGCGTCGACGATCGCCCGCCGGGTGCGGTGCTTCTGATTGGCCCGACCCGTCGTGAGGGAATTACCTTGACGTGAGAGAACCATCTCATGACGATAACACTCTCGCACTGACGCTCCGAGGGGACACCTGAGATGCAACCTGCCGAGATGGACGAGATCATGGCGCGGCACTACGCCGCCGAAGCCGCGCACGACATGGACGCCCTGATAGGGACCTTGATCGACGGCGTGATCCACGACGTGGTCGGCCACCCGACGCCCGTGCTCACGGACCCGGAGGCGATCAAGGCGCGCTACGCGGAGCTGTTCGCCGACCTCGGCGACGAGCAGGTGCAACCGTTGCGCCGGCTCTACGGCAACGACTTCATCGTGGACGAGGCCATGGTCACCGCGCGGGCCGCGGGCATGATGCTCGGCATTCCGGGCAACAACCGCGAGGTGACGTTCCGGCTGATGCACGTCTGCGAGTTCCGCGACGGCGGGATCAGCCGGGAGAACGTCTGGATGGACACCGCCGCACTGATGCAGCAGCTCATGGCGCCCCAGCCCGCTGCCGAGCAAGCGGCCGCGCACTGACATACGGCCCGCCGCCGGGTTGGCTTCGGCTGACCCGGCCACCGGTCGACCGCAGGGCGGGTCAACCAGTCGTCAGCTCAGTACTTGAGCTGCTCGGCGGCGGCCGCGAGGTAGCTCCGCACGTTGCGGGAGGTCTCTGCGATCGAGTCGCCGCCGAACTTCTCCAGCGCCGCGTCGGCCAGGATCAGCGCCACCATGGCCTCGGCGACCACACCGGCGGCGGGTACCGCGCAGACGTCGGAGCGCTGGTGGATGGCCTGCGCGGGCTGACCGGTCGCCACGTCCACGGTGGACAGCGCCCTGGGCACCGTGGAGATCGGCTTCATCGCCACCCGGACCCGGACCGGCTCACCGTTGGTCATACCGCCCTCGATGCCACCGGCGCGGTTGCTCAGCCGCGTGACCGGCGCACCCGGCACCATCTCGTCGTGCGCCGCGCTCCCCCGCCGCCGCGCGGTGCGGAACCCGTCACCGATCTCGACGCCCTTCATGGCCTGGATACCCATCAGCGCGCCGGCCAGCCGGGCATCCAGCCGGCGGTCGGAGTGCACGTAGCTGCCCACCCCGACCGGCATGCCGTACGCGATCACCTCGACCACGCCGCCCAGGGTGTCGCCCTCCTGCTGGGCCGCGTCGACCTCCGCCACCATCGCCTCGGTGGCCGACTCCGCGTATGCCCGCACCGGGCTCGCGTCCACCCGCTCCAGGTCACCGGGGCCGGGCAGCTCGCCGTCCGGCGCCTCGACGCTGCCGAGCTCGACCACGTGGGACACGATCTCGACGCCGAGACCCTGGCGCAGGAACGCCTTGGCCACCGTGCCCAGCACCACCCGTGACGCCGTCTCCCTGGCGCTCGCGCGCTCCAGTACCGGCCGGGCGTCGTCGAAGCCGAACTTGGTCATGCCGGCCAGGTCGGCGTGGCCCGGGCGGGGCCTGGTGAGCGGCGCGTTCCGGGCCCGGTTCTCGATCAGCTCGAGGTCCACGGGGTCGGCCGCCATCACGGTCTCCCACTTGGGCCACTCGGTGTTGCCGATGCGCACCGCGACCGGACCACCCTGCGTGATGCCGTGCCGGACCCCGCCGATGACCTCGAGCTCGTCGGCCTCGAACTTCATCCGGGCACCCCGGCCGTAGCCCAGCCGGCGGCGGGCCAGCTCGGCGGCCAGCTCCTTGGTGGTGATCTCCACGCCGGCGACCATGCCCTCGAGCACCGCAACCAGCGCCGGACCGTGTGACTCACCCGCGGTTATCCAGCGCAACACGCTCCAATCCTCTCATGTGCCGAGCAGCGCGCCGCCGGTGCCGGCGGCTGCCAGCACCAGCCAGCCGGCGGCGAGCATCGGCGGACCGTGCGGCACCCCGCCGCCCCACCTGGGCCACCCCGCCGACCGCCACCCCGCCGACCGCCGCCCCACCGACCGCCGCCCCACCGGACCCGTACCGCCCGTACCGACCCGGGCCGCCCGAGCCACGACCGCCTCCACCAACCCGCCGGCCACGGCGAGCCCGACCGTGAGCAGCGAGGCCAGCAGCGCGCCCACCAGCACCGCCGGCCAGGACACCGCGCCCAGCGCGGCACCGAGCGGCGCCGCGAGCTTCACGTCACCGGCGCCGAGCGCGGTCGGCACGACCAGGCGCACCACGAGATAGCCGCCGCCCAGCGCCGCCGCGCCGAGGGCCGCCCGCGCCACGGCACCGCCGCCCAACGGCACGGCGAGCAGCAGCGCGGCGGGCAACGCCGGCAGCGTCAACGCGTCGGGCAGTCGCCCGTGCACCAGGTCGACCGCGCCGGCCGCCACCGCCAACCAGCCGAGCCCGAGCAGCAGCGGCAGCCACGCCGGATCCAGCCGGCCGACCGACCACCAGTAGCCACTCACCGCCCACAGCGCACCCAGCACCAGCTCGCAGTGCGGCGGGGACACCACGGTGCCTCGGCGCAGCCGGCCGAGCAGCCAGCGGGCGAGCGCGCCGCCCAGCATGCCGAGACCACCGAAGAAGACCAGCTGAGCCATGCCTCGAGCGTGCCCGGTGACGGGGCGGGACGGGGGCGGGACGGCGGCGCCTGTGGACAACTCCGCGCGATGTGGACTACTCAGCGGGGCGCGGTCGGCGACGCCGTGGCCCTGTCGGACCCGGTGGCTACCGTGGCGCCAGGCTCGCCCATCATCAACGCCGAGCCACTGAGCACCCGGGACAGCGCGACCGGGTCCGAACCCAGTGCCACCACCAGCCACCCTGGTCCGGCCAGTTCGTGCCGGGCCCACCGCACCCCGGCGCACTCCCCCACCGTCGACAGGTCCGAGTGCTCCAGCAGGCCGTCGCTGGTCCCAGCCCCGAGCAGCGCGCCGACGAGCCGCTGCCCACCGGTACCGCCTGGGCCGGCCAACGCGGGGTCCGCTCCGTCGAGCACGGTGCTGTGCCGGACCAGCGGAACGCCTGCACAGTCCGCCGCGAGCAGTCCCCGGTACCGCCCACCGCGCTGCCCGTGCCGGCCCAGCTGAACCTGCTCGCGGACCAGCGCGCCCGCCCCCTCCGCCAGGCCCAGCCGCAGCGAGGCGTGCAGCTCGGCGCCGTCGCACACGACCGTCGGCTCCGGCAGCCAGCGCAGCCGCGCACCTTCGGCGAGCTCGGCGGTGACCGTCCAGTACGCCGGCCCGGCACCTGGCCGACCGGGCTGGGCGACCGTGGCCGCCGCCGTGGCCAGCGTCAGCGAGGTGCCGGCGCCCAGCGACAGCCTCAGCTCCAGCCGGTCACCGCCGAGGGGGCCGCCGGCTGCCTGGACCAGGTGCATCTGGTCCGGCCCGGTACGGCGCAGCACGACGGGCGGCTCGGCCCGCCAGCTGATCCGCTGCCCCGACCGCACCGTCAGCTCCCCGGCCGCCCTCACCGCGGCACGCCCGCGCGGAAAGACCAGAAAGAGATCATCCGACCGGCACGGCCCGCCGCTCGCGCACCCACCGGACCACGTCCGGCACGTCGGGCTGCTCGCGCAGCGAGGTGAACAGGGTCGGCCGGCCGTCCCGGACCCGCTCGGCGTCCGAGCGCATGACCTCCAGGTCGGCCCCGACCAGCGGGGCCAGGTCCACCTTGTTGATCACGAGCAGGTCCGACCTGATCACCCCGGGCCCGCCCTTGCGCGGCACCTTGTCCCCGCCTGCCACGTCGACCACGAAGATCTGCGCGTCGATCAGGCCGTAGCTGAAGGTGGCGGTGAGGTTGTCGCCGCCGCTCTCCACCAGCACCAGCTCGGGGTCGTGGGCTTCGACCAGTTCCTCGACGGCGGCCAGGTTCGCGGTGATGTCGTCGCGGATCGCGGTGTGCGGGCAGCAGCCGGTCTGCACCGCGCGGATCCGGTCGTCCGGCAGCACGGCGTGCCGGCGGAGGAACTCGGCGTCCTCCTCCGTATAGATGTCGTTGGTCACCACCACGATCGACAGCTCGTCGCGCAGCTGCGCACACAGGGCCGCGACCAGCGCGGTCTTGCCGCCGCCGACCGGGCCGCCGATGCCGATGCGGTATCCCCGGCGCGGGCCGGCGGGCAGGGTGCCGGCGAAGTGGTCATGGCTGAGGTCGTCACGATGCAAAGAGGGTCACCTCCGAGTAGTGGTGCAGTTCGGCCAGGATCTCCGGCAGCGGTGTCGCGTCGGCCGGCAGCAGGTCGGGGTCGTCGGCGGCCACCGCGCGGGCGCCGACCTCGGTGGCTTCGGCGGCCACGCGGTCGGCCAGCGGCGCGAGCGCGGCCTGCGCCCCGGCCGCGCCCAACGGGTCCAGCCCGAGCAGCCGCACGGCGGCCGACGCCGCGCCGCCGGTCAGGTGGTGCAGGGCGAGCGCGGCCGCCTGCGCGGGGCTCGCTCCCGCGGCGGCCGCCGCCGCGCCGAGCACCAGCGGCTGGTGAGGGCGGCCCAGCTCGGCCAGCCCGCGCAGTGCGGGGTACCCCGGCCAAGCCCGGCTCGAGGTGCGCAGCAGCGCCGCGCCCTGTGCCCGGGACGCCTCGCGCAGCGCCGCCGACGGCGTGCGCACGTCCAGTGCACCGTCCCACCGCGCCCACCCCCGTGGGGCGGCGGCTTCGGAGGACGCCGCGGCAAGGGAACACGCGGTGGCGGCGAAGGACGCCGAGACGAGTCCGGCGGTGCGGATCCTGGCGTCGAGGAACAGCGCGAGGTCGTCGACGCTCGTGAGCAGGCCTCGGTCGACAAGCGCCTCGACACCGCCCGAGTGCCCGTGCCCGCCGGCCGGCAGGCGGGAGTCTGCCAGCAGCATCAACCCCGCCAGCCCCGTCGGAGCGGCCATCAGAACAGGAGGTGACGGTTGCCGGGCGTTCGCGACCTGCCGCTTGGGCGCCTACGGTGCCGCTGAGCAGCAGGGGTCACTCGAACTCCTTCTCGTTCATTCGAGCAAGCTCCAGCTCTCGAATGCGCCCAGTTCGTGCCGGATCCTGTCCGGCACACCTCCCCATTAGGCGCCCCCGGCCGCGGCGATACAAGCGCCGCCCGGGCACTTGATCGGCACCGGGAGCTGACCCGCGACGAGATTAACCCGTGGTGCATCGACCACAGCGACGATGCGGTCCGGCCGGCTCTCGAGATGTTCCCAATCGGGACGCAGGGGCGCACTCATTCACATTCGCAGCCGCCGTGGCAGCCGTCGCGGTCCTGTGCGCCGGCACCGCGTTCGCCGCCGTGCCCTCGCCGGCGCCCGCCCACCACAGTTTCGCCGTCGGCGACCGCCCTCCGCCCGTTCCGACTCCTCCCGCCCCCGGCTCCTAGTCGGGTGCCCCTTCTCGGTAGTCGATCGAGACGGCTCGTCCGGCCGTTTCGGCTCCCTATACGTAGGCGCCCTCCCCGCGATCAGCGGGGAGGGCGCCTTCTTGATGATCAGCGGCTATTCGATGCCTCTACCCCTTCCGCGCCGTGCTGGGTCTCGCATGCCAACGATCACCAGCAATACCTTGCCGCCTCGTAATAGCGTGCACGGTTCGTTCGCGCATTGTCGGCGACAATTGAATAGCGTCCACCGTGACCCATGAATGCGGCGCGATGGTTTTAGAGCAGTCCGCCCAGCAGGGGGTGCAGGGTCTCGCCCACGCCGTGCAGGAGGCCGCCGACCCCTTCGGCAACACCGCTGAGCAGCCCCACCCGGTGCCCGTGGCGTTGCCAGTCCGCCTCGTAGTCGTGGCCATGGGAGTGATGGTGACCACGGTCGTAGTCACTGGCGAATGCCAACGGGCTCAATGCCAGGCCTGTTGCGCTCGCGATGGACACGACAATTACAGCCTTCTTCAACATGGGATTCCTTCATGCGGGGATCGGATACCACGTGGGGAATAGCGACTCCATCGGCCAGGCGCGGGGAGCGTCGCCGATGGGAAGAATGCTAACCCTGCCCCGCCTATTAGGTCAACTACTGAGAAGAAATGCCCAACAGTGACCTATCCGCACGAAAGGTTGCACGGCTGTTCGAGTGAATTTGCGGGATCGGAAAACAGTTATGCGAGTACCCATAGGTCGTTAGTCGCCCCAGTCACCAACTTTCGGCGACCGCCCGACGGACGAGCGTGTTGCCCTGGCGTCGAACGACCACGAGCTCGCACCCGGTTGACCTTGCCGCCCCATGGACGCCAATGATCGAAGCTGCACCGCCTGCCGGCTAGCCCTCAGCAGCGGCGTCGTCGGCTAATCGGTCCACTTCAGCGCTCGGCGCATGATCAGTCCGGCTGGCCAGCTCGATCGCTAGGCTGACACCGATCGGTGACCCATCGGCGTCGGCCGAGGTCCATCGGACGCCGGCGAAGTCGAGCGGGGTCGGCAGGTCGACCCCGAGACCTCCCGGTACCACCGACATGGCCGCGACAAGATCGGGAAGTTGTTCGGGACCGCGATGTTGACCGCTCGAGCGCCCCTCGGGCCGACTCGTCTCCTGGCTGTCGCTCTCACCGCGCTGCGCGGGGACGGGTGACACACGCCCGGGCTTGTGCTTGCGCTCAGATCGCTGAATGGAGTCAGGCATAGGTCCGTTCCCTCGCATCGGTGACCCCCAAACGGGGGACACCATCATGCACGATGTGATGGATGTGACCAACAGGCTTGTTGAGAACGTCTGAGCGCCGGTGTGACGTCAGAACAGGAAGTAGCGCTGCGCCATCGGGAGCTCCACCTGGGGCGCCTCCTCGACGACCTCGCCGTCGATCCGCACGGTGAAGGTCTCCGCGTCGACCTCGATGCGGGGCAGCGCGTCGTTGTTCGGCAGGTCGGCCTTGCGGACCGCCCGTGTATCGCGGGTCGGCACCAGCCTCCGGCGCACGCCCAGCCGGTCGGCGAGGTCCGAGCCGCCGGACAGGGCCCCTGGGGCCACGAAATGCACGGACGTGTCCGAGGCGCCCTCCGGCGAGGCGCCGAACATCGGCCGGGGCAGCACGGGCTGCGGGGTCGGGATGGAGGCGTTCGCGTCGCCCATCGCCGCCCAGGCGATGAAGCCGCCCTTGAGTACCACCGACGGCCGCACGCCGAAGAACGCCGGCTGCCAGAGCACCAGGTCGGCCAGCTTGCCGACCTCGACCGAGCCGACCTCCCCGTCCAGCCCGTGCGCTATGGCCGGGCAGATCGTGTACTTCGCCACGTACCGCTGGGCCCGGTTGTTGTCGGCAGGGCCGTCGCCGGGCAGTGCGCCCCAGCGCTTCTTGCCGACGTGCGCGGTCTGCCAGGTACGCAGGATGACCTCGCCGACCCGGCCCATCGCCTGGCTGTCCGAGCCGATCATGGAGATGGCGCCGAGGTCGTGCAGCAGGTCCTCGGCGGCGATCGTGGACGGCCTGATCCGGCTCTCCGCGAACGCCAGGTCCTCCGGTACCGACGGCTTGAGGTGGTGGCAGACCATCAGCATGTCGAGGTGCTCGGCCAGCGTGTTGACGGTGTGCGGGCGCGTCGGGTTGGTGGAGCTGGGCAGCACGTGCGGCTGCGACGCCACGGTGATGATGTCCGGCGCATGCCCGCCGCCCGCGCCCTCGGTGTGGTACGCGTGGATGCCGCGGCCCGCGATCGCGGCGAGGGTGTCCGCCACGTAGCCGGCCTCGTTCAGGGTGTCGGTGTGGATCGCCACCTGGACGCCGGTCTCCTCGGCCACCCGCAGGCACGCGTCGATCGCGGCCGGTGTGGAGCCCCAGTCCTCGTGCAGCTTGAAACCGGCGATGCCCGTCGCCACCTGCTCGCGCAGCGCGCCCATGCCGACGGTGTTGCCCTTGCCCAGCAGCGCCACGTTCAGCGGCAGCGAGTCCATCGCGCGCAGCATCCGCGCCACGTACCAGTCGCCCGGGGTCACCGTCGTCGCCTTGGTGCCCTCGGCCGGGCCGGTACCGCCCGCGATCCAGGTGGTCACACCGGAGCCGATCGCCTCGGGCGCCTGCGTCGGGCTGATCAGGTGCACGTGGCAGTCCACCGCACCGGCGGTCAGGATCAGCCCGTTGCCGGCGATGATCTCGGTGCTCGGGCCGATCACCAGCTCGGGGTCGACGCCGTCCATCGTGTCCGGGTTGCCGGCCTTGCCGAGCCCGACGATCCGCCCGTCGCGCACGCCGATGTCGGCCTTGACCACACCCCAGTGGTCCAGCACCAGGGCACCGGTGATCACGAGGTCCGGGGCTCCCTCGGCGCGCGAGGTACGGGACTGCCCCATCGACTCGCGGATCACCTTGCCGCCGCCGAACACCACCTCGTCACCGCCGTGCGGACCCCGGCAGCGGTCCTCGGTGACCTCGATGACCAGGTCGGTGTCGGCCAGGCGCACCCGGTCCCCGACCGTCGGGCCGTACAGCTCCGCGTACCGCGCCCGGTCGATCTGCCAGCTCATCAGCGCTCTCCGGTGGACGTGGGCAGTCGCAGGCCGGGCACGGTGGCGGTACCGCCCAGCGGGGTCAGCAGGACGACCCGCTGCAGCCCCGGCTCGAAGCGCACCGCAGTACCGGCCGGCACCGCCAGCCGCTTGCCCTCGGCGACCGCGCGGTCGAACCGCAGCGCCGGGTTGGCCGCCGCGAAGTGGTAGTGCGATCCGACCTGCACCGGCCGGTCACCGGTGTTCACCACGGTCAGCTCGACGGTCTCGCCGTCCACCTGGATCGGCTCCTCGGCAAGCAGGTACTCGCCGGGCACGAGCCCGCTCACTGGATCGGCCGATGCACGGTGACGAGCTTGGTGCCGTCCGGGAAGGTGGCCTCGACCTGCACCGAGGTGACCATCTCCGGCACGCCGTCCATGACGTCCTCGCTGGTCAGCACGTGCTGGCCGGCGGCCATCAGGTCCGCGACCGAGCGGCCGTCCCGCGCGCCCTCCAGCACGAACGAGCTGATCACCGCGACCGCCTCCGGATAGTTCAGCCGCAGGCCGCGGGCCCGGCGCTCCTGCGCCAACCGGGCCGCCAGGTGGAGCAGCAGCCGCTCCTGTTCGTGCGGGGACAACAGCACCGCGATCTCCCTTCGCCGCCGGGAACGCTAAGCAGCCGGTGTCACCGCAAGGTGTCCGTGGTGTTACGGCGGAGCGCGCGCCCGCCGTGCCGCCGGCGTTTCCCGCCGCGATCATGCACTACCGCCCCACCCGTCGCGCCCGCCCAGGCTCCACGTCCCGGCGAGCACCGGTTCGGGCCCACCCGTTCGTGGCCTCCCCGCCAGACCAGCCGGACGAGGGAGGAACATGTCCACTCCGGGAGATACCCGGCGCCCGGACCCGGCCCTAAAGTTCTCGACACCGCCGGCCTGCCAGGCCACAGGACTCCCCCAGAGCACCTGCCGTCCCCAGCGGTGGGCCGGCGGCCCCCCTCCCGAATCCAAGACCTCAGCGGAAGCTCGTGGCGAGCACCCGCCTCGGCGTCCCGTCGTCGTCGTAGCTGACCGTGCGCACCCGCACCTGGTAGAGCTCGCTGAGCGCGCGATCGGTGAGCAGGTCGTCGGCGGGGCCGATCCGGACGTCCTCGGGCCCCATCATCAGGACGGCCAGGCCCTGGGCGGCCAGCTCACGCAGCAGGTTGAGTACCTGGCCCTGGTTGCGCAGGTCCAGGGCGGCGGCCGGCTCGTCGAGCACCAGCACCTGGCTGCCGGAGGCGACGGCGCGCGATCAGTACGAGCTGGCGTTCGCCCCCGCTGATCGCCGTGAACGGCCGGGCGCAGCAGGCCGACCTGGTCCGCGAGGCCGCGCTGGAGTTCATGCCGACGAGGCGCCCGACCCCGGAGTCGAGCGCAATCAGCATCGAGGCGGCCGGGGATCACGATGGTGGCCACCCGGTGCACCGGGCCGGCGAGCTCGAGGCGCTTGCCGCGCTGGTCGGCGACGCTGAGCCCGGCCCGGTGGGCGCCGCGGCCGGACCGGGCGCGCCGCAGGCACCCGCCGCGAGCACCCCGGCGCCGACCCCGAGCCCCCGCAGCAAAGAGCGGCGGGAGACGGTCCGGCACCTGGTCGGGGGACAGCGCCGGGGCGCGGCCGGTGCACAGGCGTGGGTGCGCGGCATCGGGTTCCCTTCGGACATGACGGTCGCTCAGTTAGGTGAGGGTAACCCACTCTTCCGAGCCACTCGGGGCACCGTGCTCCGGACCGGACCCGCCCCACTAGGCTCCTGACGACGCTCATCCGGCGCGGGCGGCGCGGCCGATCCCAGCCGCTCACGAACCTCGGGAATCATCTGTGACCTGGTTGTCCTCGGCCTTCATCGACCCGTCCGTGCACGAGCTCTGCCCCGACTACCGCGTGGTGCTGGTGCTCGCGGAGAACCTGCGACCGGGACGGAGCGACGAGGTGAGCGAGAAGCTGCTGGCCGACGCCGAGGCCCGCTACCAGGGCGCGGACGCCGCCGAGTGGGACGGGCACCCGCACCTGCTGGCGTGGCGGGCGGCGTTCCGGTCGTTCGGGGCGAAGCCGCAGCGCTTCCGGCCCAGCGTCGACGCGCTGCTG
>DATAYB010000337.1:0-3785 GCA_036272795.1 Pseudonocardia sp. | reverse complement strand
GCAGAAGTTGGCCGTGAAGCAGTCCATCTCGTACTGCTCAGCCTCGGCGCCGGGCGCCGCGGTCCCGGTCGCCGCGACCTCAGGCGTGCCGGTGGCCCGCAGCAGTGCGCCGAACGTCACCGTGCGACCGCGCCCGGACAGCTGACCGTTCTCGTACCTCAGCTCCGCGTTCGGCACCCCGTGCAGCGGCGACTGGGGGTTGCCGGCCGCCAGGGTCAACAGCTGTCGCTGCGCGAGCTGGGCAGCGGCCAGGATCGCCGACCCCACGGTCGCCGTCCCGCACGATCCACCGATGTACCCCGATGAGGGCAACGCCGAGTCTCCGAGCCGGCCGCGCACCCGCTGCACCGGCAACCCGAGCGCGTCCGCCCCCACGACGGCCAACACGGTGGTCATCCCGGTGCCGAGGTCCGCGGTGTCCGCCTCGACATCCACGGTGCCGTCCTGGTGGAGCCTTACGCGGGCGGTCGCGTCGTGCCGGAACGCCGGGTAGACCCCGGTCGCCATGCCGGTCCCGACCCACCAGTCCCCGTCCCGCATAGCCCGCGCCGCCCGGGGGCGCCCCGGCCACCCGAACTCCCGCACCCCGACGCGGTAGCACTCGTCGAGGTGCTTGCTCGACCACGGGTTGTCCCTCCCCGGCGCGGTCCGCGCGTCGTTCTTCAGCCGCAGCTCGACGGGATCCATGCCGAGCCGGTAGGCCAGCTCGTCGAGCGCGGACTCCAGCGCGAACGACCCGGACGCCTCCCCGGGGGCTCGCATGATCGTGGTGGCCGGGAGGTGCAGGGACACCACCCGCTGGCTGATCCCGAGGTTCTCCGTGGCGTACCAGGTCCGCGAGGTGCGGTGTGCGCTCGGCTCCATACCCGGCCCGGCCACCGAGGACTCCGACCAGGCATCGTGCTTCAACGCGGTCAGCGTGCCGTCCGCCCGGGCACCCAGCGCGATGTTCTGCACGGTGGCCGGCCGGGTCGCGGTCGCGGTGAACACCTGCTCCCGGGTCAGCACCACCTTCACCGGCCGGTTCAGCGCCCGGGCGGCCGCCGCGGCGAGGGTGACGTGTCCGTAGGGGTCGAACTTGCCGCCGAAGGAGCCGCCGATGAACGGCGCGATCACACGCACCTGGCTCTCCGGCACCCCCATCGCGCCGGCGACCATCGGCACGATCACGTTCATGCCCTGGTTCGCGCTGTACAGCGTCAGGCTGCCGCCGGTCCAGTGGGCGACCGCCGAGTGCGGCTCCATGGCGCTGTGGTTCTGCGCGGGGGTCGTGTACGTACCGCGCACGACGACCTCACTGGCCGTCAGCGCCGCGTCGATGGAGGCCACTCCGGGCCGGAGCACGTTCACCACCGACGGCTCACCCATCACGTTCGGCGGCAGCTGCGCGGTCGGGATCCCGTCCGCGACGGACACGGCGGGGCGGCGTTCGTCGTAGGTCACCCGGACGCTGTTGGCGGCGGCCCGAGCCTGCTCGAACGTCTCGGCCACCACCATCCCGATGATCTGGCCGGAGTGCTGGACCTCCCGGTCCCGCAACGGCGCGGGCGCCTCGCCGAACGGCGTGTTCGCCGGGATGATCGTCAACGGTTGGAACGGTGTATACACCACAAGGACCCCGGGGGAACGGTGTGCCTGCTCGGTGTCCATCGCGCGGATGGTGGCCAGCGCGACGGTGCTCACCACCAGGTAGCCGTAGACCACACCGGGTACCTGCTGGTCAGCGGCGTACCGGGCGGCTCCGGTGACCTTGTCGCGCCCGTCCACGCGGTCCACCGGCTGGCCGGCGGGTGGGCTCGTGGGTGGGCTCGTCACAGCACTCCTCCGACGTCGAGCAGGGCGCGCACCAGCGTGCGCTGCAGCAGCGTGGTCTTGAAGCCGTTGTGGGCCAGTGGCCGCGCCCCGGCGACCGCGAGCTTCGCCGCCGCGCCGGCACTGTCCTCGGTGAGCTCGGCCCCGCGCAGCGCCGCCTCGACCGAGGGCAGCCGCCACGGCACCGTGCCCACGCCGCCGACCGCGATACGTACGTCCCGGACCTGGCGGCCGGCGAGGTCCAGCGCCACCGCGGCCGAGCACAGCGCGAACTCGTAGGACTGGCGGTCCCGGACCTTCAGGTAGCCCGACCGCTGTGCCCAGGGCAACGGCGGGATGACCAGCTCGGTCACCAGCTCGGCGGGGCGCAGGTCGTGTTCCAGCTGCGGGGTGTTGCCCGGCAGCCGGTAGAAGTCGGCCAGCCGCACGAGTCGCTCGCCGGCCGCACCGCGCAGCCGCACCGACGCGTCCAGGGCCACCAGCGCGACCGCGACGTCGCTGGCGTGCGTTGCCGCGCAGGCGTCGCTGGTGCCGAGGATGGCGTGCGACCGGTTGGCGCCGTTCACGGCCGGGCACCCGCTGCCGGGCACGCGGCGGTTGCACGGCTCGGCGGTGTCCCGGTAGTACCCGCAGCGGGTGCGCTGCAGGAGGTTGCCGCCCATGCTGGCCATGTTGCGCAGCTGCTGCGAGGCGCTGGCCAGCAGCGCCCGCGAGACCATCGGGTAAGCCGTGCGCACCGCGGGGTGGGTGGCCACCGTGCTCATCCGCTCCAGGGCGCCGATGTGCAGGCCGTCGGAGTCGACCCGGATCCCGCGCAGCGGCAGGGCGTTGATGTCGGCCACCCGGTTCGGGGTGAGCACCTCGAGTTTCATGAGGTCGACCAGCGTGGTGCCCCCGGCGAGGTAGGTAGCACCACCGCGGCCCTCGTCGGAGGCTGCCTCGAGGGTCCCGGGTGCGGCGAAGGTGAAGCTGCGCATCAGGCGGCACCCCCACAGGCCTGGCGTACGGCGGCCACGATGTTCGGGTAGGCCGAGCACCGGCAGATGTTGCCGGACATGTACTCCCGGATCTCGTCGTCTCCGACCGGCTGGCGTGTGGCAGCCAGCGCCGAGGCGGACATGATCTGGCCGGGTGTACAGAACCCGCACTGCATGCCGTCCTGCTCCAGGAACGCCTGCTGCACCGGGTGTAGCTGCCCTCCGTCAGCGAGACCTTCGATGGTGGTGACCGGCTCGTGCACGGTGGTGGCGAGGGTCAGGCAGGACAGCGCGGTGTTCCCGCCGATGTGCACGGTGCACGCACCGCACTGGCCACGGTCGCAGCCCTTCTTGGTGCCGGTGAGCCCGAGATGCTCGCGGAGCAGGTCGAGCAGGGTGGTCCTCGGCTCCGCCATGACTTCCCTGACCTGCCCGTTCACCGTCAGCCGCAGTGCTGTGCCGGGTTCGACCGCCGGTCCCGCTCCGTCCCGCGCGAGCACCACCCCCACCCCGACCGCCGCGGTCCCCGCCGATACCACGGCCGCTCCCTCCAGGAACCGCCGCCGGGACACCCCGGACTCCGTCACCAGAACCTCCAGCCGATCTAACTAAGCATTTAGTTGACGATTTCGACCGTACCTGGTTCCGGCGTGCGTCGCCACAAAGTCAGAAGATGGCGACCGGGTTGACCGGGATCCCGGTCAACCCGTGGATGCGCGGTGGCGCCGCGACGAACAGGAAGCTGTGGCGGGACAGTTCGGCACAGACGGCGGCGAGTTCGTCGACCTTCGCCGAGTCCACGAGCGGCAACCCCAGCGCGTGCAGGCCGGCAAGATGCAGCGGCGCCGGCATCGCGGGATCCAGTGGCGGTACGGCGTCGCCGATGTCCCCGGCGTAGACCGACACCCCGCGCGCGTGCATCCACCGCACCGCATCGACACTGATGCCCGGTAGCGGGCGCTCAGGACCGGGCGTCATCGACCATCCCATGCGCAC
>DATAYB010000336.1:0-27016 GCA_036272795.1 Pseudonocardia sp. | reverse complement strand
CTGACAGCCGGCGTCGACCATGATCCGGGCCTGCTTGGCGAGGTTCTCCGGCGGCGTGCGGTGCGCCATCATCAGGAAGCCGACGGTCTCCATGCCCAGCTCACGCGCGGCGGCGAAGTGCTGCGGCGAGACGTCGGCCTCGGTGCAGTGGGTGGCCACGCGGACCATGTCGGCGCCGGCGTCGCGCGCTCGCCTCAGGTCGTCCACCGTGCCGATGCCCGGCACCAGCAGCACCGCGATCTTGGCCTGGCGCGCCTCCTCGCGGGCGGCGGCGATCAGGGCCATCTCGTCGGTGTGGGAGAAGCCGTAGTTGAACGAGCTGCCGCCCAGCCCGTCGCCGTGCGTCACCTCGATCACCTCGACTCCGGCGGCATCCAGCGCGCGCACGGTGTCGCGCACCTGCGACTCGGTGAACTGGTGCGCCATCGCGTGCGAGCCGTCCCGCAGCGTGGTGTCGGTGATCCGGACGTCGTGCGCCAGTGCGGGCCGGCTGCTGGTCGGCTCGGTCATGCCTGTGCTCCCTGTGCTCGCTCGGCCAGCTTGTTCTCCGCCATAAGGGCGCCCACCCTGGCCGCGGCGGCCGTCATGATGTCCAGGTTCCCGGCGTACGGCGGCAGGTAGTCGCCGTTCCCCTTGACCTCGAGGAACACGGCGATCCGCCCGTGGCCCCGCCAGGAGTCAGTCGGCTCGTCGAACTGCGGCTCGGCGCGCAGGGTGTAGCCGGGCACGTACTGCTGCACGTCGGCCACCATGTCGTGGACCGAGCGGATCAGCGCGGCGTGGTCGGCGTCGGCCGGGATCATGCAGAACACCGTGTCCCGCATGATCATCGGCGGCTCCACGGGGTTCAGGATGATGATCGCCTTGCCCCGCTCGGCGCCGCCGACCTCCTCGACGGCCCGTGCCGTGGTCTGCGTGAACTCGTCGATGTTCGCCCTGGTGCCGGGGCCGGCGCTGCGTGAGGCCACCGAGGCGACGATCTCCGCGTAGGGCACCGCCGTCACCCGGGACACCGCGGCCACCATCGGGATGGTCGCCTGGCCACCGCAGGTGATCATCGAAACGTTCGGCGCCGCCAGGTGCTCGGTCAGGTTGACCGCCGGGCAGACCATCGGGCCGACGTGCGCCGGCGTGAGGTCGACCGCCTGGATGCCCGCCTCGGCGTAGCGCGGCGCGTTGGCCAGGTGGGCCGCGGCCGAGGTCGCCTCGAACACGATCTCCGGGAGCGGGTCCTGGCGCAGCAGCCAGTCGACCCCCTCCGCCGACGCGGTGATGCCCTGGTTGCGGGCCCTGGTCAGGCCCTCGGACTCCACCACACCGACCATGTATCCGACGTCGAGCACAGTGCTGCCGCGCAGCTTGGCCAGCAGATCGGTACCGATGTTGCCCGGTCCGACGATCGCGGCCGTCACCTTGTTTCCCGCCATGCTCGCACTGTCCACGGGTCGGCCCTCCTGTCGAAAGGCGGGCGTTCCGATGAGTGGAACGGTGCGCCATGATGACCCGATGGTCGACGTACCCGATGCGCCTCCCAGCTCGGTGCTCGGGCGCGCGTTCACGCTGCTCACCGCGTTCCGGGTTGGGGACGCCGAGCTGACCCTGGCCGAGCTGTGCCGGCGCACCGGGCTGCCCAAGGCCACCGCGCACCGGCTGCTCGCGGAGCTGGCCGCCTGGGACGTCGTCGAGCGGACGCCGACGGGGCTGCGGCTGGGCATGCGGCTGTTCGAGCTCGGCCAGCTGGCGCCCCGGCAACGTGGCCTGCGGGAGGCCGCCGCGCCGTTCCTCGCCGACCTCTTCGAGGCCACCCACGAGACCGTGCACCTGGCCGTGCTGGACGGGATCGAGGTCGTCTACCTGCACAAACTCGACGCCACGTCCGGCCCGAAGATCCCGTCCAGGATCGGAGGCCGGATGCCGGCGCACTGCACCGGAGTGGGCAAGGCGATGCTCGCGTTCGCGCCGAGGGCGGTGCTGGAGCAGGTGCTCGCCGCAGGGCTGGCCCGCCGCACCCCGAGGACGGTGATCGCGCCGGGCCTGCTGGACCGTGAGCTGGCCGCCATCCGCGCGCACGGGGTGGCCGAGGAGCACGAGGAGTCCACCGTCGGGATCGCGTGCGTGGCCGCTCCGGTGCTGGACACTGCCGGCCGGGCGATCGCGGCGATCTCGATCACCGGCTGGGCCAACCGGCTCGACACCGCCCGCTTCGCCTCCGCGGTGCGCACCGCCGCGCTCGGCCTGGCCCGCACGCTGCGCGCCGGCCCGCTGTCGGGCTGACCTCGCGGTAGAACGACAGCAGTCGTTGACACTCGTATGAGCATGCCGATCCGGCGCACGAAAGCACTGCGTCGCCTCCACTTCGCACACCGTCCCGTCACTTCGCATACTCCGCAGACTGTGCGAAGTGAGGGCACGCCGTGCGAAGTGAGGGCACGCCGTGCGAAGTCGGACCGTCGCTTCCAGTGGCGTGAGCGTGGCCATCGCCGAACACGCCCGGGCCCCGCGCGTTGGCGGCCCGATCCGTCCAGCACCGGTATGTGCCGGTCAGGTGGATGGCGGGGCGAAGAAGTCCAGCAGCAGGTGCGCGATCTCGGCCGGCCGCTCCTCGGTGAGGAAGTGCCCGGCTTCGTCGAGTACCACCTCGCGGACGTCCTGTGCGCCGTGCTTGAGGTTGGCGGCGACCGCGGACCCGAAGACCCGGCTGCCGCCTACAGCGAGCACCGGCATCGGGACGGGGGGCCGTCCCGGCGCGCTGTTGTGCGCGATCTCCGCGGCCCGGCCGCGGTAGAGGCCGAACGCCGCGCTCATGGCGCCGGGTTCACCGTAGGTGCGCAGGTACTCGGCGACAGCCTGCCGCGTCGGCACACCGGTGGTGGCTGAGAACTGGGTGTAGAACCAGTCGAGGTAGGGCGACTCGCGGCCCTCGACGAGTACCTCCGGCAGATCGGCGACGGTGTGGAACGCGGCGAACCAGGCTCCCGCTCCGGGTGCCGTCCACGGCCCGGCCGGTAGTGCCTCGAGCACGGCGAGTCGGCGTACCCGCTCGGGGTGCGCCGCCGCGAGGGCGAACCCCACCGATCCACCAAAGTCCTGCCCGGCCAGGTGGACGGGACCGAGATCAAGCGCCTCGATCAGCCGGCGGATGTCCTCGGCCGAGGTGACAACGCCGTAGGCACCGGTAGAACGGGCGGAGTCACCGGCGGGACGGGCAGAGTCGCCGAGGCCGCGCAGATCGACCGCGACCATCCGGAACCGCTCGGCCAGCGCCGGCATCACCTCTCGCCACGCGAACCAGGTGTTGGGAAAGCCGTGCAGCAGGACGAGCGGGTCGCCCGAGCCACCGACGACGCAGTGCTGAGACAGGCCCTCGACCGAGTACCACCGGTGCTCGAACCCCGGCGGCGCCGAGGCGGGCGCGGCGGGGGGACCAGCCACAGCCGAGTAGCGCGCCGGCGAGAGCCGTTCGACGGGTCGCCACCGCGACGTGGTGAGCGGCTCGTCGGCGTCCACGGCCAGACCCCGCAGCTCGTCGAGGAACCGTCGGGTGTAGGGCTGGTCGCGGTGCCGGTCGAGGTCGGCCTGCGAGCGCCACACCTCGTAGCCGACCACGTGGGTGTCGTCCGTCGGATCGGTGCCCACCTCGAACCGCACGCAACCGGGGCCCTCCGCGCGGGTGGCCTCGATCAGTCGCGCCAACGCGCGATGGAGCTCATCCTGCGTGCCCGGCCGTACCCGCAGCTCCACCACCAGCTGCACCTGGCCTTCGAACTCGCCCTTCGGTAAGCGGACAGGTGCTTCGGCACTCATCCCTGCCTCCTGGTTGTTGGACGGCAGCCGGATGTCAGTGGCTGGGCCGGTCAAGGGTCGTGGACCCATCCTTGCCCACGTCAGTCCGCCATGGTGCATCGCAGCGGGCACCGGCTACGGCGAACTGCGCGACCGGGTCGGTGCCTCACCGGTGACGGGGCCACCGCGCCCCTGGCGCACCTGTGTCCGCGCCGACACAGCGATCCGGTCGGAACTGCGATACCGTCGGAATCTAAATGCCGACGGACTGACCCCCGGACGGTAGCTCGACGTGTGGAGCGTGGCATGCCCCGGCTGACCAGGCAGGAGAGCAAGGCGCGTACCCGTGCGGCGCTGGTCAAGGCGGCCAGGGCGCTGTTCCTGTGCCGGGGCTACCAGGCGACCTCGCTGGAGCAGGTGGCCGAGGAGGCCGACTACTCCAAGGGCGCGGTGTACTCCAACTTCCGAGGCAAGGAGGAGCTCTGCCTCGCGGTGCTGGACGACATCCACCACCGCGAGGTCGGCGAGCTGGTCGAGCTGCTCGGCGCGCCGACCGACTTCGAGACCGCGCTGCGCGGGCTGGACGGCTGGGCGGAGCGTGTGCTGGGCAGCGAGAGCTGGACGGTGCTCGGTGTGGAGGCCGTCGCCGCCGCGCACACCAGCCCCGGCCTGCGTCACAAGCTTGCGCAGCGTGACGAGGCACTGGTCGGACAGCTCGCGGCCGCGTTGCGCAGGGCCGTCGCGGCCGGTCGGGTCACGCTCACCGGCACACCGGTGGACGTCGCCACGATCCTGATCGGCACCGGGATCGGCCTCGGCCTGCAGCGTGCGGTCAACCCGGCGGTCCGGTCGGGCCTGCTCGGTCAGGCCGCCCGCGCGCTGATCCACCCCCGGGTGGGGGCAAGCCAGCCCGACCCGCGAACCACGACCACAGCCCACTGAACCGACGGAGGCCCAGATGGACACCAGCAAGATCGAGCAGATCCCGATCGTGAAGGCGATCGGCCTCCAGGTGCTGCACCTGCACCAGGCGATCTACGAGCGCACCGACGGCCGGATCGGGCACAACGTGCTCGGCACGCCGTGCCTGCTGCTGCGGACCACCGGCGCCAGGTCCGGGGTCACGCGCACCAGCGGCCTGGTCTACGCGAAGGACGGGGCGGACTACCTGGTCGTGGCGTCGTACGGAGGCGCCCCGAAGGCCCCTGGCTGGTACCACAACCTGCTGGCCGAGCCGGAGGTGGAGATCCAGGTCGGCACCGCGCGGCACCGGGCGACGGCCCGCCCGGTGGTGCCCGGCGACACCGAGTACGAGCGCCTCTGGGACCTGGTCAACAAGGGCAACGGGGACCGCTACCGCGGCTACCAGCGCGCCACCACCCGGCCGATCCCGGTGGTGGCGCTGACGCCGGTGAGCTGACCCGGGGCCCGCTGAGCCGGGCCGGCTCAGCGGGGTACCGAGGGCCTACTGCTCCAGGTCGAACTCGGCGTTGCGTACGCCGGCGAGGAAGGCCTGCCACTCCCTCGGCGTGAACTCGTGGGCCGGCTTCAAGGGGTTCTTCGAGTCGCGCAGTGAGATGTCGCCGTTCGTCAGGCGGCTCACCTCCACGCACCCCCCGTTGCCCGAGAAGCTGCTCTTCTTGTACTGCCCAGTGGGGATCATCGTTTTTCCTTCGGGGGAGCGAAGTCGGACATGATCTTCGTGAGAAATGCCTGCGAGTCCTGCGCGTCAAGAGCGCTGTGGCTGACGGAGTCGAAGAGCCTCAGGTACTCGAGGACGCTCGACTCCTCCTCCAGGTACCGATCGCCGGAATGGGTCTCGACGCTGACGATGTCGCGGTCGATCTCGTCGGCGAACTGGAAGATCGTGAACATGCCCATCAGGCCGGCATGGGCGCCCGCCTCGAAGGGCAGGACCTGGATCGTCACGCGGCGGGTGTCCGCCAGCTGTCTGAGCCGGTCGAGCTGCTGCCAGGTCTCTTCCTCCGAGCCGATGATCCGGCGTAGCGCCGCCTCGTCGATCACGGTGATCAGCCGGGTGGGGCTGTCGGAGCCGAGCAGGTTCTCCTGGCGCCGCGCACGGATCTCGATGAGCTGGGAGATGTGCCCGGGGTCCTTCTTCGGCGGGATGGCCGCCAGGATGTGCGCCGCGTACTCGGGCGTCTGGAGCAGCCCCGGGATGACCGCCTGGGCGTAGGTGCGGATCGTCGAGGCACCTGACTCGAAGTCCAGGTAGGCGTCGAGCGGCTGCGAGATGACCTCGGAATACTCTTTCCACCACGCCTGCCGGCGGCCGGTGCTCATCCACCTGCGCAGCCGTTCGGCCGTCGGTGGGTCCACCTGGTAGTAGGCGATCAGGTCGCGGATGTCCCGAGGTTGGGGCACGCCCTGCCCGTTCTCGAGCCTGCTCAGCTTGGACGTGGAGATCAGCGTGTCCTCGGCGACCTGCTCGAGGGTGCGGGTGTCCCGCAGCCGGCGCAGCTCGGCACCGAGGCGCCGCCTTGGCAGCAGCGGGCCCTCGGCCTTCGCCATGACACCTCCCCGGTCGGCGAGCAGGAGCCGCGTAACCATGCAGTCTCCTCTGCGAGACCCAACTACCAAAGGCCTGTTTGGGTACGCCTCGATCGGGTACTCACGCTGCACACCCTATCACCAAGTTTCATATGGGATTCCCAAAACAGACTTGTGTATGGGTGTTGCCGATGCGATCCTATGGCTGGGCTCCCAATCGCCGCCTCCGGCGACGACCCGCCTGGAGCCTCCCCACAGAAGGGGGCGTGCTCATGACCACGCCGAGGGGTAAGCGGGACACGGCCGGGTTGCTGCCCGGCCCGCACGACCAGCGGCGGCCGCGATGAGCGCCGAGGGGATCCTGACCGTCGGGTACGTGCTCTGGACCCTGGTCACGGTGGCGATCTACCTCGCCTACCGGGTCGACACCCGGGCCCAGGACGACGCCTGGCGGCGGATCGAGGAGGAGCGGCGCAAGCTCAGCGACGAGTGGCGGACGCTCCGATGAGCGCCGGGGCGCTGCTGGCCGTCGGGTTCGTCCTGACGGTGCTGGCTTATCTCGGCTACCTGTACGGCGCGCCGGCCCGGCGGGCGCACTGGCGACTGATCGCCGAGGAGCGGCGCAGGCTGTGGGAGGCCCGGCGGACGCTCGAGCGCTACGAGCGGGCCCGGCGCCACCCGGACGACATCGCGGAGCTGGCCGACTACCTGCGGGAGCGGTAGGGAACTGTCGGATCGCACAAGCCCTGCCCGCGTTGTCGGGGTGGGGTTCGTGGGTCCGGTCAGTACCGCCGGCGGCGGCCCGGCCTGCATCGTTGGCCCAGGTCACTCCTGGTCGGGGCCGCGCAGGCCGCGCCGGAGTGGGCAGGGCGGCGCAGCCGGCGCCGTCCCCGGCCCCCAACGAGGTGTCCCATGCCCATCGGCAAACCCGCAACGAAGCGGACCCACCCGGTCGACGAGCTGCTACCCGTCGGCAAGCTGGCGGTGTACGGCTTCCAGCACGTGCTGGCCTTCTACGCCGGCGCCGTGGTGGTGCCGATCCTGCTGGCAGGCGCCATCGGGCTGTCCGAGCGCGAGCTGATCCACCTGATCAACGCCGATCTGTTCACCTGCGGCATCGCCTCGATCATCCAGTCGGTCGGGTTCTGGAAGATCGGCGTGCGGCTGCCGCTGCTACAGGGGGTCACGTTCACGGCGGTGTCCCCGATGATCGCCATCGGGCTCGCGGCGGGCGGCGGTACCCAGGGGCTGCTGGTGATCTACGGCGCGGTCATCGTGGCCGGGCTGGCGACGTTCTTCGTCGCGCCGTTCTTCAGCCGGCTGATCAGGTTCTTCCCGCCGGTGGTGACCGGGTCGGTGATCCTGATCATCGGGCTGGCGCTGCTGCCGGCGGCCGCCGCCGACGCCGTCGGTGGAGCCGCCCACCCCGACCCGGCCAGCTCGCGCAACCTGGCGTACGCGCTGGGCACGCTGGCGCTCATCGTGGTCATCCAGCGGATCTTCAAGGGCTTCATGGCCACCGTCGCCGTGCTGGTCGGGCTGGTGGCGGGGACCGGGGTGGCCTGGGCACTGGGCGACGCCACGTTCGGCGCGGTCGGCCCGTCGGCCTGGTTCGGGGTGACCACGCCGTTCTTCTTCGGCTGGCCGAAGTTCACCGTGGCGGCCGTGATCTCGATGGTCGTGGTCATGCTGATCACCGCGGTGGAGACGACCGGCGACGTGTTCGCCACCGGGGAGATCGTGGACCGGCGGATCGGCCGCGCAGACATCGCGAGGGCACTGCGCGCGGACGGATTGGCCACCGTGATCGGCGGCGTGCTCAACTCCTTCCCCTACACGTGCTTCGCGGAGAACGTCGGGCTCGTCCGACTGACCAGGGTGACCAGCCGGTATGTGGTCGCCGCCGCCGGTGTGTTCATGATTCTGATCGGCATGATCCCCAAGGCAGGCGCGATCGTCGCCGGTATCCCCGCGCCCGTGCTGGGTGGTGCGGCGCTGGCCATGTTCGCCACGGTCGCGGTGGTCGGCGTGCAGACGCTGTCCCGGGTGGACTTCCACGACCACCGCAACGTGGTGATCGTGGCGTCCAGCGTGGGCCTTGCGCTGCTGGTCACCGCGCAGCCCGACCTGGCCAAGGCGGTGCCCGGCTGGGCGGAGGTCATCTTCGGCTCGGGTATTACGCTCGGCAGCTTGACCGCGATCCTGCTGAACGTGGTGTTCCACCACATCGGCAAGGACTTCGGCCCCGCCGTGGCGGGCACCCCGGGCGCCGGTTCGGTACGGCTGGACCAGGTCGACCGGATGACCCGGGAGGAGTTCGTGCGGACGTTCGGGCGGTTGTTCCAGGGGCCGACCTGGGTGGTCGAGCGGGCCTACGAGCACCGGCCGTTCGCCGACACCGGGCAGCTGCGCGCGGCGTTCCAGGAGGCGCTGTTCTCCGGCACGCGCGGCGAGCAGCGTGACCTGATGGCCTACTACCCCGACCTCGGCGGCGACCGGGTGGCCGACGGGGAGGCGGGTGAGGACTCCACCCGCGACCAGTCCAGCGCCGGCCTGACCAGGCTCGCCGAGGTCGACCAGGCGGAGTTCGGCCAGCTCACCGCCGCGTACCGGGACCGCTTCGGCATCCCGCTGATCGTCTGCGTCCGCGACGCCGAGAAGCGCGAGGCCATCCTGCGCGACGGCTGGCGCCGGCTGGCCAACTCGCCCGCCCAGGAGCACGCGGCCGCCCTGATCGAGATCGCCAAGATCGCCAACCGCCGGTTCCAGGACCAGGTGGCGGAGGCAAACCCCATCCACAGCGCCCGCACGCGGGCCTTCGGCCAGGAGAGCACGTGAGTCTGGACTCCTTCAACGCGCTGCCCGAGGCGGCCGCGCGGCAGCGGCTGCTCGAGTGCTGCGCGGCGCCCCGCTGGGCCGGTCAGGTCGCGGCCGGCCGGCCGTACCCCTCGGCGCAGGCGCTGCACGCGGCCGCCCGGGACGCGCTGACCGACGCCGACGTGGCCGCCGCCCTGGCGGGGCACCCCCGGATCGGCGACCGGACCGGCGACGCGCAGTCCCGGCGGGAGCAGGGCGAAGTGGCCGGCGCGGACGCCGACCTGCTCGCCGCGCTGGCGGACGGCAACCGTGCCTACGAGCAGCGCTTCGGGTACGTCTACCTGGTCTGCGCCAGCGGCCGGGGCGCCGGCGAGCTGCTCGACACGCTGCGCGGCCGGCTCGGCAACGACCCGGCCACGGAGCGCGGCGTGGTGCGCACCGAGCTGGCCGCGATCAACCGGCTCCGGCTGGACCGGCTGCTCGGCGAGCTCACCCCGACCGGGGCGGCCCGATGAGCCTGTCCACGCACGTGCTGGACGCAGGGCTGGGGCGTCCGGCCGCCGGTGTCGCCGTCCGGTTGGAACGCGTCGGCGCTCAGCCGTTGCTCGCCGAGGCCAGCACGAACTCCGACGGCCGGGTCCCGGACCTCGCGGCGGAGCTGCCCGTGGGCGACTATCGACTCACCTTCGGTACCGGCGGCTACTTCGCCGCCACCGGCCAACGGGGGTTCTACCCGGAGGTGGTCGTGACGTTCACCGTCACCGACCCGGCGCGACACCACCACGTGCCGCTGCTGCTGTCCCCGTTCGCCTACTCGACGTACCTCGGGAGCTGAGATGAGCTCGAACCCCCGCATCGTGCTGGCCGACAACCAGTACGGCAAGGCTGAGACCCGGGTGGTCCGGATCTACCGCGACACCGCCCGGCACGAGATCCGCGACGTCAGCGTGTCCACCGCGCTGCGCGGCGACTTCACCGACGCCTACCGGTCCGGTGACCAGTCCAAGGTGCTGCCCACGGACACCCAGAAGAACACCTGCTACGCGTTCGCCAAGGAGAAGGGGCTGCGCGAGATCGAGCAGTACGCGCTCACCCTCGGCCGGCACTTCGTCGACGACGTGGCACCGGTGCACGGGGCGCGCATCGAGGTCGAGGAGTACAGCTGGGACCGCGTCGAGGTGGACGGGCGCGAGCACGACCACACCTGGGTGCGGCGCGGCTCCGAGCTGCGCACCACCGTCGTGACCGTGCAGGACGACCAGGCGTGGGTGGTGTCCGGGCTGCGGGACCTGGTGCTGCTCAAGTCCACGGGCTCGGAGTTCGCCGGCTTCCTGACCGACGGGTACACCACGCTCCCCGAGACCCACGACCGGATCATGTCCACGTCGCTGGTGGCCAGGTGGCGGTACGTGGACACCGAGGCGGACTGGGACAAGACCTGGGTCGACGTGCGGCGGATCCTGCTGGAGCGGTTCGCCTCCGTGCACTCGCTCGCGCTGCAGCAGACGCTCTGGGAGATGGGCAGCGGGGTGCTCCAGGCCCACCCGGAGATCGCGGAGATCAAGCTGTCCGCGCCGAACCGGCACCACTTCACCGTCGACCTGGCGCCGTTCGGGCTCGACAACCCCAACGAGGTGTTCTACGCGGCCGACCGGCCGTACGGGCTGATCGAGTGCGCCGTGACCAGGGAGGACGCCCCGGACCCCGGCATGGCGTGGGCCACCGTGCCCGGCTTCGCGTGAGCGCGGACGTGACCGACGCGCTGTGGTTGTCGGAGGCGGTCGAGCTGGCCGAGTACAACGTGACGCAGGGCGGCGGACCGTTCGGTGCGCTGCTGGTGGTCGACGACCGACTGGTCAGCCGGGGCGTGAACCGGGTGACCAGGGACAACGACCCGACCGCGCACGCCGAGGTGGTGGCGATCCGGTCGGCGTGCCAGCGGCTGGCCGACTTCAAGCTCGCCGGCGCGACGCTGTTCAGCTCGTGCGAGCCGTGCCCGCTGTGCCTGTCCGCCGCGCTCTGGGCGCGCGTGGAGCGTGTGGTGTACGCCGCGGACCGGCACGACGCGGCGCGAGGCGGGTTCGACGACCGCGCCTTCTACGAGCTGTTCGAGACCGACCGGGCGAGCTGGCCGACCCCGGTGGTCGCGGTCCAGCTACCGAGCAGGGCGGCCCCGTTCGAAGCCTGGCTCGCCAGCGAAACCCGCGTCCACTACTGACTCGCCGCGGTGGCCGGCCGCGGTAGCGGCTGACCACCGCGGCCCGCACAGACCGTTCCCTCACCGCACAGACTGTGCACAGTCTGTGCGGTAGGTACTTGGTCTGTGCGGGCACGGGCGGCTTGGTCTGTGCGGTGCTGGGCGGGCCGCCAGGCTCAGGCGTGCGGCTCGAGCACCCGTTCGATCAGCGCGGTGTCGCCGTACTCGATGATCTCCTGGATGAGCCCGTCGGCGAGGCGGTAGAGGAAGCAGTACTCGTTGTCGTAGAGCTCGCCGGCCTTGGTGACCACGTGGCCCCGGCAGCGGGCGACGACCCAGTCGTCCTCGGCCACGAGCTGCAGCGTGGTGCGGCGGTAGGGCTCGGCGTACTGGGCGACCAGCGGGCGGACCAGCTCGGCCCGCACCGCCGTTTTGCCCGCGTAGGTGCGTGACCAGCTGGTGCGGCCCATGACGGTCCAGCGGACGTCGTCGGCGAGCAGGGCGAGCCATCCTTCGCGGTCACCCCTGGCCATGTGCTCCTCGGCGTCGAGCACGTGCTGCTTGTTCTGTGCGGCGGTTCCCATGCCAGCGAGGCTAGGGTCGCCGTGGCTGTGCGCGCGGCGCTGATCCAGCATCCTGGCTATGCTGGATAGGCATGGCGGAGTTCACCGTGGTCGGCCTGAAGGTGCTGCGCGCGGTGGCCGCGACGGGCTCGTTCTCGGCGGCCGGGCAGGCGTTGGGGTACACCCAGTCGGCGATATCCCGGCAGGTGGCGGGCTTGGAGGCTGCCGTCGGCGCCGCGCTGTTCACCAGGACGAACCGGGGCGTCCGGCTGACCGAGGCCGGCGCGGTGCTGGCCCGCCACGCCGCCGCTGTGCTCGACCGGCTGACCACCGCCGAGCGCGAGCTGGCCAGCCGGACCGGCCGCCGAGCGCGCCGGGTCCGGCTCGGTGCCTTCCCCACCGCGATGGCGGCGTTGGTGCCTCGCGCGATCACCCGGCTGCGCGGTACCTCGCCGGAGCTGACGGTCGCGTTGCGGGAGGGCACCACCCCCGGGCTGCTGCGCCGGGTCGCCGCGGGCACGGTCGAGGTGGCGGTGGTCGGTGCCGAGCTCGACTGGGTGGCTCGTGAGCATCCCGGGGTCGCCGCCGAGTGGCTGCTCGATGATCCCCTACTGCTCGCGGTGGGCCGTGCGCACCCGCTCGCCACGGTGGCCGACGTCGTTCCCGAGCAGCTGGCGCACGAGCGCTGGATCATCGGCAGCTCGGACGCCTCGGAGCGTCTGCTGGGCGCGTGGACCGCCGCCGACTGGACCCCCAGGGTGGCGTTCACGGCCCGGGACTGGACCGCCAAGCTCGGCCTGGTCGCCGAGGGACACGGCGTTACGATCGTGCCCGGGCTGAGCGCGTCGGCGGTGCGCGAGGACGTGCTGCTGGTTCGGATCGCCGACCCGGGTGCCAGCCGCCCGGTGCTGCTCGCCCGCCCTTCCACCGCCACCACGGGCGAACCCGCTCAGGCCGTCGTCACGGCTCTGCGCGGTGCGGTGTCCGACTGACGCGGTGTCCGATTCACCCTGACAAGATCCGCGGCTCACCCTGACGGAATCCCCGACTCGCTGAGGGGTGCGGTGCGGGGTCGGCGGGGTTAGCGGGAGCGGAGGGCGAGGAAGATGTCGACGCGGTCCTCGAACTGGCTCAGGTCGCGACCGGTGAGCTCCTCGACGCGGCCGATGCGGTAACGCACGGTGTTGATGTGCAGGTGCAGCCGGGCGGCGGCCCTGCTCCAGGAACCGGAGCAGTCGAGGAACGCCTCCAGGGTCCGGTAGAGGCCCGCGTCGTTGCGCGCGTCGTACTCCAGGACGGGGTCCAGCACCCGGGCGGCGAACGCGTGCCGCACGTCGTCCGGCACCGCCGCCAGGAGCGCGACGTGCGAGGTGACCTCGGCGTCGGCCACAACGGCGAGCGAGCCGACCCTGGGTTTGGCCAGCTCACGGGCGTGCCGGGCCTCGCGCAGCGCCCCGGACAGCGCATCGGCGCCGGACGGCCGGCTCAGGCCCACCGTCAGCCGCGCCGGCCCCAGCCCCGGTTCCAGCCGCCCCAACGCGGTGCGCAGCGGCCCGAGCGGCTCCACCGCCCCGCCGGCCGCCTCGCTGACGCTGATCACCGGCAGTAGCGCGACGGCGAGCCCGTCCGGGGTGGTGCCGACGACCGGTGGACCGAGGTGTGCGGCGGCGTCGTCGAGTACGGAGCGGGCGACCTCGGTCAGGTCGGGGCGGTCGACGAAGCCGGCCACCGCGACGGCGACCGGCCGATCCGGGTCGAGCCCCGCCTGGCGCAGCCGTGCCACGGTCTCCGGTCGGCCGCCGGCACCGGCCGCGACCAGCCCCACGGCGTCGTCGGCGATGTCGCGGGCCACCCGCCAGCCCTCGGTGTGGCGGGCGCGGTCGAGGGCGGCGATGGCGACGAGCTCCCCGACGGCGTCGGCCACGTCCGGCTCCCACTCCGGCCAGGCGCCCTCGACGACGGCGAACCAGTAGGTCAGCCGCTGCTCGAGCGCGGGGCCGACGGGGAAGACCGAGTACGCCGGCCGGCCGGGCACGACGGCGGGCAGCCGGTCGGCGGTCAGGAAGGCGCGCACGATCCGGTCCACCAGCGCGCCGCCGAGCGGAGCGGGCCCGGCGACGATGGCGCGGCCGGTCGGCGTGAGCACCCGGCACACCAGCCCGGTCGCCTCGGACACCTGAGCGGTCAGCTCGTCGAGCCCCATGCCGCCCGCGACCGCGGTGAGCAGTTGGCGCTGCCGGCCGAGGCGGGCCGCCAACCGGTCGCTCCTGGCCGCGGTGACGGACCGGATCACGTGCTCGGTGACGGCCGTGAACGACACGTCCTCGGGCACCGCCATCAGCACCACCCGGTGGCGTTCGCAGGCCTCGACCAGGTCGTCCGGGATGCCGTGGAGGAACGCCTCCCCGGCGGCCAGTGCAGCAGCTCCGGCCGAGGCGATCTCCGCCACGAACCGGTCGCTGTCCGCTGCATCGTGCCGCCAGACGAGGCCGCTGACCACCAGCTCACCGCCGGACAGGTAGCGGCCGGGGTTGGCGAGGTCGGTGCTGTACACCCAGCGCACCGGACGCTCCAGCGCGCCGCCCCGCCCGGCCAGTAACCGCAGCCGCAGCTCGGGCACCTCGAGCAGCTCCCGAACCAGCATTGGAGGAACGTACAACCTGGGCGCCGCCCTGCACGCGGCCTTTCGTGTGGCCGGCGGCTACTCCGATCGTCCGCGCGGGGCTGTACTCGGTACCGCACCCAGACCTCGGCGAGGAGTAAAGCTGTGTTGCGGTACGGCGTAGGAGAAGATCCTGGACCCGTTCGTTCGGTGGCCGGGGGAGCAGGGGACCCGCGATGAGCTGGTACGTGATCGAGAACGCGCACGTGGTGACGATGGACGGCGGCCGGGCCGAGCACGCGGGCGGCCACGTCGTCGTCGAGGGGGACCGGGTGACGGCGGTCGGTGCCGGGCCGGTGGCGGAGGCGGCGGTGCCGGCCGGGGCGCGGCGGGTGGACGCAGGGGGTTGCCTGGTCACGCCGGGGTTCGTGAACACCCACCAGCACCTGTACCAGTGGGCGACCCGTGGCCTCGCGGTCGACGAGACGCTGTTCGGCTGGCTCACCGAGCTGTACCCGGTGTGGGCCGGCATCGACGAGCACGCGGTGCACACGGCGGCCAGTGGCGCGCTGTCCTGGCTGGCCCGCACTGGGTGCACGACCAGCACCGACCACCACTACGTGTTCCCCAGGGGCGGTGGTGACCTGCTGGCGGCGGAGATCGAGGCGGCCCGCGCGGTCGGCGTCCGGTTCCACCCGTGCCGGGGTTCGATGGACCTGGGCCGCTCCGCCGGTGGGCTGCCGCCCGACGAGGTCGTGGAGGACCGGGACGCCGTGCTGGCCGCCTGCGCCGACGCGGTGGACCGCTGGCACGATCCGTCGCCGAGCTCCATGCTGCGGATCGCGCTCGCCCCGTGCTCGCCGTTCTCCGTGACCGCCGAGCTGATGCGCGACGCCGCCGAGCTCGCCCGCCTGCGCGGCCTGCGGCTGCACACGCACCTGGCGGAGACGCTGGACGAGGAGGACTTCTGCCGGGAGCGCTACGCCTGCACCCCGTTCGAGTACGCCGAGAACCTGGGCTGGACCGGCCCGGACGTGTGGTTCGCGCACGCCGTCCACCTGGACGACGCGGCCGTGAAGCGGATCGGGGCCAGCGGCACGAGCGTGGCGCACTGCCCGTCGTCCAACGCCAGGCTCGGCGCCGGCATCGCCCGCGCGGCCGACCTGCGCGCGGCCGGTGTGCCCGTCGGACTCGGCGTGGACGGGGCGGCCAGCAACGAGGCCGGCAGCCTGCTCGAGGAGGTCCGGCACGCGCTGCTGTTCGCCCGTGCGAAAGGTGGCCCCCAGGCGCTGACCGTGCGGGACGCGCTGGAGATGGCCACGCTGGGCGGCGCCGCCGTGCTGGGCCGGTCGGCGGAGATCGGGTCACTCGAGCCGGGCAAGCTCGCCGACCTCGCGGTGTGGCGGATCGACGGACTGGCGCACGCCGACATCGCCGACCCGGTCGCCGCGCTGGTCCTCGGTTCGCCGCCGCCCCTGGAGCTGCTGCTGGTCGGCGGGACCCCGGTCGTCGAGCGTGACCACGTACTGGGCGTCGACGAGGACACCCTCGCCCGCGAGACCACCGCCGTCCACCGCACCCTGCTCCACAAAGCCGCCCGCTGACCCCGTGACCAGCACCCCGACGCCCGCGAGTCGGGGATGTTGTCAGGGTGAGTCGGGATTCTGTCAGCCAGCCGGTCTCGCACTGACGGACGAAATCGCGCCCCCCGCCGGGCGTGTGAGAAATGCGGCCTTCACCGGCCACCCCATTCCGACCATCCTGGACACGCCGCCGCTGAAGATCGCGGCCACCGGCCAGGCGCGGTACCACGTGCCGATCCGACCCGAGCCAAGCACTGGAGTGTGAGATGCCCCGAATGTTCCTCAACGGGACCGCCATGTCCGGCGGCGCCGACCACCACCTGGTCGGCGGCGCCGAGCTGGTGGCCCGCACCACCACCGCGAAGCGCTACCGGTTCCACGCGGTGGACGGGCGCTACCCGGGGCTGGAGGACGTCGGGTCCGGCGGCGCGGCGATCGACGGCGAGGTGTACGAGCTGAGCTACGACCAGCTGCGCGAGGTGCTGCTGCCCGGCGAGCCGGCAGGGCTCGAGCTCGGCGTGATCGAGCTGGCCGACGGCTCCGGTTCGCTGGCCATGGTGCTGCGCCGCGAGTACCCGGAGCTGCCGCCGACCGAGGACATCTCCGACCTGGCCAGCTGGCGCACCTACCTGGCCGGCCGATGAGAACTGTCCTGCGGGCCGACCGCGCGGTGCTGAGCACACCGGACGGACCGGTCGAACGCCCGGCCGCCGTGGTGGTGGACGGCGAGCGGATCGAGGCGGTGCTGCCCCGCGACGCCGTCGCGACCGCCGACCGGGAGCTCGTGCTGGGCGCCGGCGAGGTGCTGCTCCCCGGCCTGGTCGACACCCACGTGCACGTGAACGAACCCGGCCGCACCGAGTGGGAGGGGTTCGCCTCGGCGACCAGGGCGGCCGCCGCCGGCGGGGTGACGACGCTGGTCGACATGCCGCTGAACTCGCTGCCACCGACCACCGACGCCGCCGCGCTCGCCGTCAAGCGCAAGGCCGCCGACGGGCAGTGCAGCGTCGACGTCGGGTTCTGGGGCGGCGCGGTGCCGGGCAACCTGGCGGAGCTGGCGCCGCTGCACCGGGCCGGGGTGTTCGGGTTCAAGTGCTTCCTGCTGCCCAGTGGCGTCGACGAGTTCCCGCCGCTGAGCCGCCCCGAGCTGGCCGCCGCACTCACCGAGGTCGCGGCCCTGGGCGCACTGATGATCGTGCATGCCGAGGACCCCGGGCTGGTCACCGATGCCGCCGGCCGCCGCTACGCCGACTTCCTGGCCTCCCGCCCCCGGGCCGCCGAGGACACCGCGATCGCCGGCCTGCTGCAGCTGGCGGAGCAGACCGGCGCGCGGGTGCACGTACTGCACCTGTCGTCCGCCGATGCGCTGCCCATGATCGCCGAGGCCAAGGCGGCCGGCCTCCCCATCACCGCCGAGACCTGCCCGCACTACCTCACCCTGACCGCCGAGGAGGTGCCGGACGGGGACACCCGGTTCAAGTGCTGCCCGCCGGTGCGCGAGGCCGGCAACCGGGACGCGCTGTGGGCCGGCCTCGCCGACGGGGTGATCGACGCCGTGGTCAGCGACCACTCGCCGTCCACGGAGGACCTCAAGCGGCTGGACACCGGCGACTTCGGCGCGGCCTGGGGCGGCATCGCGTCGCTGCAGCTCGGGCTGCCCGTGGTGTGGACCGAGGCACGCCGGCGGGGCCGCAGCCTCGCCGACGTGGTGCGCTGGATGGCGGGCAACACCGCCGCGCTGGCCGGCCTGCCGGGCAAGGGCGGGATCGCCGCCGGCGCGGACGCCGACCTGGTCGTGCTCGCCCCGGACGCCGAGTTCACCGTGGACGCGGGACGGCTGCACCACCGCAACCCGGTCACCCCGTACGCCGGGCGCACGCTGACCGGAGTGGTACGTGAGACCTGGCTGCGCGGCGAGCCCGTGCGGCCCGGCGACCCGACAGCCGAGCCGCGTGGCCGGCTGCTGAGCAGAGACGAGGCCTGATGGACTACGGCGCCTTTCATGACCTGCCCGATCTCGCCGTGCGCTCGCTCGGGGGCAGCGTGGTGTACGCCAACGACGAGGCGTTCGCCCAGCGGGAGAACCTGATCACGCCAGGCCCGGCCCGCCACGACCGCGAGCTGTTCGGGCCGAAGGGCAAGGTGTACGACGGCTGGGAGACCCGTCGGCGCCGCGAGTCCGGCCACGACGAGGTGATCGTCCGGCTCGGCGCGCCGGGCATCGTGCGCGGCGTGGTGGTCGACACCGCGTGGTTCACCGGCAACTACCCGCCGGAGGCGTCGGTCGAGGGACTCAGTGTCTCCGGGCACCCTTCGATCGAGGACCTGCTCGCCGCCGACGGTTGGCAGCCGCTGCTGCCGCGCAGCCCGCTGAAGGGGGATACGGCGAACGAGTTCGCGGTCAGTTCCGCGGCCCGCTGCACCTACGTCCGGCTGCGGATCTACCCGGACGGCGGGGTGGCCCGGCTGCGCGTGCACGGCGTGGCGCTGCCCGACCCGGCCCAGCTGGACGCCGTCGGGGTGTTCGACCTCGCCGCGCTGGAGCACGGCGGCGTGGTGCTGGACTGCTCGAACCGCTTCTACAGCGCGCCCAACAACCTGCTGCTGCCCGGGCCGACCCGGTCGATGGGCGAAGGCTGGGAGACCGCGCGCCGCCGCGACGACGGCAACGACTGGGTACACCTCGGCCTGGCCGGCGAGGGCGTGGTGCGCATCGCCGAGCTCGACACCTCCTACTTCCTGCACAACGCGCCGGGCTGGGCTTCACTGCGCGGCCGGTCCGGGTCGGGTGGCGAGTGGTTCGAGCTGCTCGGGCGCACGCCGCTGCGGCCGGACACGCGGCACCGGTTCCTCCTCCCCGGCGGCGACTCGACCCCGCCGGCCGACGAGGTGCGGCTGGACATCTACCCGGACGGCGGCATGGCCAGGGTCCGGCTGCTCGGCGCCCTCACCGCCGCCGGCCGCGCCGACCTGGGCCGCCGCTGGGCGGACGCCCAACCGTCGAGCTGACGTACCACGAGACACGGACGACCCGAGACCTGAAGGGCTGGGCTGACCTGCGATGACCCGCTACACCGCCAACTGCTCGATCCTGTTCCCCGACGTGCCGCTGCTGGCACGGCCGGCCGCCGCTGCCGCCGCCGGATTCGACGCGGTGGAGTTCTGGTGGCCGTTCCCGGCCTCGGTACCCGGCGACGCGGAGGTCGACGCCTTCGTGGCCGCCATTCGCGACGCAGGCGTGCGGCTGACCGGGCTGAACTTCGCCGCCGGTGACATGGCGGCCGGGGACCGGGGGCTGGCGTCCTGGCCGGGGCGGGAGCTGGAGTTCCGGGACGCGGTTGCGGTCGCCGTCGGCATCGCCGGCCAGCTCGGCACCCACGTGTTCAACGGGCTCTACGGCAACCGGCAGGACGGCGTGCGTCCCGAGGACCAGGACGAGCTGGCCGCGCGGAATCTGGCCTTCGCCGCCGCCGCTGCCGCCGGGATCGGCGCGACCGTGGTGCTCGAACCGCTCTCCGGCGCGAGCCGCTACCCGCTGCTGACGGCCGCCGACGCCCTTGCCGCCGCCGACCGGGTGGGCGCGCCGAACATCGCCCTGCTCGCCGACCTCTACCACCTCGCCGTCAACGGGGACGACCTCGCGGCCGTGATCGACCGCCACGCCGCCCGGATCGGCCACGTCCAGATCGCCGACGCCCCCGGCCGCCACGAGCCCGGCACCGGCGACATCAAGTTCACCGAGCACCTCGGCGCGCTCGAGGCCGCCGGCTACGCGGGCTGGGTAGGCCTGGAGTACGCGCCTACCGACGCCGCGACCGCGTTCGATTGGCTCCCGCGCGAGCTCCGCACCACCCGTCAGGAGCCCACCAAGTGACCAGCACCAAGCAAACCCGCAGGTCAACACCTGTGAGTGGTATTGGTCGCTACAGCGACCAATACCACTCACAGGGTCTGAGCAGCGGAAACGGGAGAGAGCGATGAGTGACGACGAGCAGACCACGGTGGCGTTCATCGGGCTGGGCATCATGGGCGCGCCGATGGCGGGGCACCTGATCGACGCCGGGTACCGGGTCGTCGCCCACAACCGGTCGCGCCCCGCCGTGGACCGCCTGGTCGCCAGGGGGGCCACCGCCGCGAGCAGCCCGGTCGACGCGATCGCCGAGGCCGACGTGGTGATCACGATGGTGCCGGACAGCCCGGACGTCGAGGCGCTCACCGTCGGGGAGCAGGGCTTCTACGCCGCCGCGAAGCCCGGCCTGCTGCATATCGACTGCTCCACGATCCGCCCCGACGTGGCCCGCCAGATCGCGGAGGCCGGCGCCCAGCGGGGGATCCGGGTGGTGGACGCCCCGGTCAGCGGCGGTGAGGCGGGCGCGATCGAGGGCGTACTGTCGATCATGGTCGGGGGCGCGGAGGTCGACGTGTCCGCCGCGCTGCCTTTTCTGACCGAGATGGGCAGGACGATCGTGCACGTGGGGCCGGCCGGCTCGGGCCAGACCGTCAAGGCGGCCAACCAGCTGATCGTCGCCGGCAACATCGCCCTGCTCGCCGAGGCGCTGGTGTTCCTCGAGGCGCACGGGGTGAACACCGAGGCGGCCACCGAAGTGCTCGGCGGCGGCCTCGCCGGCAGCACCGTGCTCAACCGCAAGGCCGCCGGCATGCGGGCACGCAGCTTCGCGCCGGGTTTCCGGGTCGAGCTGCACCACAAGGACCTCGGCATCGTCACCGCCGCCGCCCGCGAGGCCGGCGTGGCCATCCCGCTCGGTGCGATGGTCGCCCAGCTGATGGGGGCGCTGCGCGCGCAGGGCCACGGCGGCCTGGACCACAGCGCCCTGCTGCTGCTCGTCGAGCAGCTGTCCGGCCGTACTGGAAGCACCGATGACCCAGCCCGTTCAACTGACCAGGAGGCCTGAGCCATGGCTCGCATGCGCGCCGTCGACGCCGCCGTCGCGATTCTGCGCAAGGAGGGCGTGACCACCGTTTTCGGGCTGCCCGGCGCCGCGATCAACCCGTTCTACGCGGCGCTGCGGGCGGTTTCGACCGACCCCGACCGGGCGCTGCGGCACGTGCTGGCCCGCCACGTCGAGGGTGCCTCGCACATGGCCGAGGGCTACACCCGGGCCGCCGCCGGCAACATCGGTGTCTGCGTCGGCACCTCCGGCCCGGCCGGCACCGACATGGTCACCGGGCTCTACTCGGCGTGGGCCGACTCCATCCCGATCCTGGCGATCACCGGCCAGGCCCCCGTGGCGCGGCTGCACAAGGAGGACTTCCAGGCTGTCGACATCGCGGCCATCGCGGCCCCGGTGACCAAGTGGGCCGCCACGGTGCTGGAACCCGGCCAGGTGCCCGGGGCGTTCGCCAAGGCGTTCCATCTGATGCGCTCCGGCCGGCCGGGTCCCGTGCTGCTCGACCTGCCGATCGACGTGCAGCTGGCCGAGATCGAGTTCGACATCGACACGTACGAGCCACTGCCGGTGCACCCCCCGGCCGCCACCCGCGCGCAGGCCGACAAGGTGCTCGACCTGCTCGCCACCGCCGAACGCCCGGTGATCGTGGCGGGCGGCGGCATCCTCAACGCCGACGCCTGCACGGAGCTGGTCGAGGTCGCCGAACTGCTGGACATCCCGGTGATCCCGACGCTGATGGGCTGGGGCGCCATCCCCGACGACCACCCGCTGATGGCCGGCATGGCGGGGCTGCAGACCGCGCACCGTTACGGCAACGGCACCCTGCTCGCGTCCGACCTCGTGCTCGGCGTCGGCAACCGGTGGGCGAACCGGCACACCGGCGGGCTGGACGTCTACCGCACCGGCCGCCGGTTCGTGCACGTGGACATCGAGCCCACCCAGATCGGCCGGGTCTTCGCGCCGGACTACGGCGTGGTGTCCGACGCGGGCGCGTTCCTGCGGGAGCTGCTCGAAGCGGCCCGCGCCCGGGCCGGCGACCTGCCACCCCGCGCCAAGTGGGTACGGGAGTGCGCGCAGCGCAAGGGCAGCCTGCAGCGGCGCACGCACTTCGACGAGATCCCGGTCAAGCCGCAGCGCGTGTACGAGGAGATGAACCGCGCGTTCGGCCCCGAGACCCGGTACGTGTCGACGATCGGGCTGTCCCAGATCGCGGGCGCCCAGTTCCTGCACGTCTACCGGCCGAGGCACTGGGTGAACTGCGGGCAGGCCGGGCCGCTGGGCTGGACGATCCCGGCCGCGCTCGGCGCCTGCGTGGCCGAGCCGGACACCCCGGTGGTGGCGCTGTCCGGTGACTACGACTTCCAGTTCATGATCGAGGAGCTTGCGGTCGGCGCGCAGTTCAACATCCCCTACGTGCACGTCGTGGTGAACAACTCCTACCTGGGGCTGATCCGGCAGGCGCAGCGCGCGTTCGACATGGACTTCTGCGTGCAGCTGGGCTTCGACAACGTCAACTCCCCGGAGCTGGGCAAGTACGGGGTGGACCACGTCAAGGTGGCCGAGGGGCTGGGCTGCAAGGCGCTGCGGGTGCGCGACCCGCGCGAGCTGGCGACCGCGTTCCACACCGCGCGGGAGCTGGCGGCGCAGCTCAAGGTGCCGGTAGTGGTCGAGGTCGTGCTGGAGCAGGTCACCAACATCTCGATGGGCACCGAGCTCGACGCGGTCAACGAGTTCGAGGAGCTCGCGACCCGCGCCGAACACGCCCCCACGGCGACGATCCCCCTGCGGTAATCCGACGGCGCGTCAGCACCTCGCACGCCGCGCCTTCACTTCGCACGCCGCGCCTTCACTTCGCACGGTGTGCGGAGTATGCGAAGTGGGTGCGCGGCGTGCGAAGTGGTCCAATAGCCACGACAAGTCGGCGCGCCTCAGATCTCCGTCGACTCCAGCGCGGTGACCAGCGTGTCGACGAAGTCCTGGACGGCGGTGGGAAGGTCACGGCCGGCCTGGGTCTGGACCTGGAGGGTGCGCTGGCGCAGCTCCTTGTCGCGGAGCGGGATCGCGACGACGGCGCCGGCCGTGACCTCGGCGGCGACCGAGATCTTGCCGATGATGCCGACGGCGTCGCCCCGGCTGACGAAGCGGACCAGCGCACCTGGGTTGTCGCACACGAACACCGGCTCGATGGGCGTGCCGTTGGAGGCGCTGAGCGTGTCCACGAGCTGGCGGTTCGTGGTGCGCGGGTGGTTCAGCACGAGCGGGTGGGCGAGGAGCTCGGCGAGGCTGACGCTGGGGCGCCCGGCGAGCTCGTGACCGGCACGGACGACGGCACGCAGCGGCGCGGGCGTGGAGTACACGATCCGCACGCCCCGCTCGATGGTGATGTTGAACGTGACGGCGACGTCGGCCGCGCCGTCGCGTACCAGGTGCGTGGCAGCGAGGGGTTCGGCAACGTGCAGCACGAACCGGACGCCACGGTGCCCGGTGCGGTAGTCGGCGGCCACGCGCGGCAGGAACTCGTGGCCGAGGCCGTTCGAGGCGGCCAGCGAGATCAGCGTGTCCGCGCTGCGCCGCTGATGGATCTCGTCGACGAACTGCCCGGCGTCGGAGATGGCCCGGCGGGCGAAACCGGCGAACGCGTGCCCGGCCTCGGTCGGCGCGACGCCGGTGGGCAGCCGGTCGAACAGCGGCGCGCCCGCCTCCCGCTCCAGCCGGGCGATCTGGCGGCTGACCGCCGAGCCCGCCACGAACAGCCGGCGGGCCGCCGCGTTGACCGACCGCGTCTCGTAGACCGCGAGGAAGTAGCGCAGCGCGGGGTCGTAGAGGGCCATACCCAACGGTAGTCGCCGTTGCCGGCACGGCAACGGTGCTGCGCGAAAAGCGCTAGCGGCAATACGGCGGCCGGCCTTCCGGAATGGCTCGGCCCGTGTCATTTTCAGTATCGGTGGCGGGCCCGCCGCGAGTATTCGATCTGACATTCTCCGGTAACGGTGCCGAAACTTTTGCCATTGCTGATCAGTTTTCGATCAGGTGAGGAATGCCATGACCCGTGCCACCGCCATCGAGTTCGCCACCGAGTACTTCGACTCCGGAAGGTTCCGGGACGACCTCGCGCGTCGGGTCGCCGTTCCCACCGAGAGCCAGGCCCCGTCCAGCGGCGCGACCCAGCTCCGCTATCTGACCACCGAGATCATCCCAGACCTGGATCGGCTGGGCTTCACCGCGCGCGTCGTCGACAACCCGCTGTCCGGGGCCCACCCGTTCCTCGTCGCGCACCGCCGCGAGGGCGACGGGCTGCCGACGGTGCTGACCTACGGGCATGGTGACGTGCAGCTCGCACACCCGGCGCAGTGGCGCGACGGGCTCGACCCGTGGCGGCTGACGATCGAGGGCGATCGCTGGTACGGGCGGGGCTCGGCGGACAACAAGGGCCAGCACACGGTGAACCTGGGCGCGCTGGCCGAGGTGCTGCGCGCCCGGGGCGGCACGCTCGGCTTCAACGTGGTCATGCTGCTGGAGACCGGCGAGGAGACCGGTTCGCCGGGGCTCGTCGAGATCTGCGCGAAGCTGAAGGACGAGCTGCGCGCGGACCTGCTGCTCGCCTCCGACGGGCCCCGCCTGGCCGCCGACCTGCCGACGCTGTTCCTCGGCTCGCGGGGCTCGGTGAACTTCACACTCCGGTACGTCGCCCGCGAGGGCAGCCACCACTCCGGCAACTGGGGCGGCGTGCTGCGCAACCCGGCGACCGTGCTGGTCGGCGCCATGGCGACGATGGTGAGTGGCGACGGCAGGCTGCTCGTCGAGGGACTGCACCCGCCCGCCATCCCCGACTCCGTGCGCGCCGCGCTCGCGAAGATCGATGTGGACTCCTCACCCGGCAGCCCGGCGATCGACCCGGACTGGGGTGAGCCAGGGCTGACCCCCGCCGAGCGGCTGTTCGGCTGGAACACCCTGGAGATCTTGGCGATGACCGCCGGCAACCCCGATGGCCCGGTGAACGCCATTCCCGGCGAGGCCCGCATGCACGCCCAGCTGCGGTTTGTGGTCGGCACCGACGCACGCAACCTCGGCGCCATCCTGCGCGCACACCTCGACGCGCACGGCTACCCGATGGTCGAGGTCACGGTGGACCATCTGATGGCCGCCACCCGGCTGGATCCCGACGACGACTGGATCCACTGGGCACTCGGCTCGCTGGAGCGCACCACCGGCAAGGAGCCCGGGCTGCTGCCGAACCTGGGTGGCTCCCTGCCGAACGAGGCGTTCGCGGACGTGCTCGAGCTGCCGACGATCTGGGTGCCGCATTCCTATGCGGGCTGTTCCCAGCACGCGCCGAACGAACATCTGCTCGGCTCGATCGCGCGCGAGGCACTGCAGCTCATGGCGGGCCTGTTCTGGGACCTCGGCGAGCTCGGCACCACACCGATTTCGGAGCACCGTGAGGTGATCTCATGACTTCGCCCGCTTCGCGGCCGGCCCCGCCCGAAACGCACGCCGGTACGGAAACCTCGCGCCCACAGGTCGGCACGGCGCGGATCATTGCGGCGGCGTCCATCGGAAACGCGCTGGAATGGTACGACATCTCGTCGTACGCGGTATTCGCCGGCTACATCTCCCGCGCGTTCTTCACCAACGCCGACCCGACCGTCTCGCTGATGCTGGCGCTCGGCACCTTCGCCGTCTCGTTCCTGATCCGGCCGATCGGCGCGCTCGTGCTCGGCTCGTACGCCGACCGGGCCGGACGCAAGCCCGCGCTGACGCTGTCGCTCGGGCTGATGATGGTCGGCACCCTGCTGATCTGTGTGTTGCCGACGTACGCGGTGATCGGGGTGGCCGCGCCGATCGGCATCCTGGTCGCCAGGCTCATCCAGGGCTTCGCGGCGGGTGGTGAGTACGGCAGTGCGACGGCGCTGATGGTGGAGCACCTGCCGGCCAGGCGTGGGTTCGCCGCGAGCTGGCAGTTCACCAGCCAGTCGTTGAGCACGTTGCTCTCCGGCGTGATCGGTACGGCGCTGACCTCGTGGTTGAGCCCCGCGCAGCTCGACTCGTGGGGGTTCCGGGTCCCGTTCGTCTTCGGCCTGCTCGTCGGGCCCGTGGGGCTGTACATCCGGCGCCACCTGCCGGAGTCCGGGGAGGCGGCGGCGGTGCTCGCCTCGGGGGAGAAGCAGACCCCGGTGACCACGCTCCTGACCGGGCAGAAGCTCCTGGTGCTGCTGGCGATCGGCGTGCTGGCGGTGACGACGTGCGTGAACTACATGGTCACGTATCTGCCGACCTACGCGATCAAGGAGCTGCACCTGCCCGCGTCGAGCTCGTTCGCTTCGCTGATCGTGTCGGCGCTGGTCCTGATGGTCGTCACGCCGGTCGTCGGGCACCTCTCTGACCGGTACGGCCAGCTGCGCATCATGATCCCGGCCGCCGTGCTGATCCTGGTGCTGATCTACCCGATGTTCGCGCTGATGGTCGGGGTGCCCACGCTCGCCGTGCTGCTGACCGTCGTGTGCCTGCTCGCCGTGCTGAAGGGCGCCTACTTCGGGCCGATGGGCGCCGTCGTCGCGATGATCTTCCCGACCGAGACCCGGGCGACCGGGCAGGCCGTCGGCTACAACATCGGCGTGGCGATCTTCGGCGGGTTCACACCGCTCCTGGCGACCTGGCTGATCAGGACGACCGGCCTTGCGGTGGCGCCGAGCTTCTGGGTGATCTTCGCGGCCGTCGTCAGCCTGGCCGCCCTGGCCGTGATCTGGCGGCGCCTCGGCCTGCGGTGACGCGGCGTCGCTCCCGGGTGCGACGGACGGCTGTGACGGACGGCTGTGACGGAGAGCTCGGCCCCGAACGGGCGGAGCGGCGCGTGGGTGGTTGACAGCAATACTGCCGGGGGGTATCCCTGGGTACCTAGATACCCCCCGGCAGTATTGAGGAGATGGCGCGCGATGACTGCGATCGGGCATGCGCTCGGTATGGCGGGTTCGATGGCCTGGGAGATCCTCTGGGCGCTGATCCTGGGCTTCGCACTGTCGGCGGTGATCCAGGCGGTGATCCGGCGGGCG
>DATAYB010000335.1:0-5243 GCA_036272795.1 Pseudonocardia sp. | reverse complement strand
CGCCGTGCTCGACATGGCGGGCACGACCGTGGCCGACGACGGGCTCGTGGAGACCGCGTTCGGCGCCGCCCTGCTGGCCGCCGGCGTGACCCCGGGGTCGCCGCGCGAGCCCGAGCTGTGGACGCACGTGCGGGACACCATTGGCCAGTCCAAGATCGAGGTGTTCCGGGCGGTGTTCGACGAGGACACCGCGCAGCGGGCCAACCGCGCGTTCGAAGCGTCCTACAACGACCAGATCGACGACGGCCTCGCGGTGGCACTGCCGGGCGCCGCCGAGGCGATCGGCGAGCTGCGCGCCGCCGGCATCCTCGTCACCCTGACGACCGGGTTCAGCAGGGCCACCCAGCAGCGGCTGGTCACCGGGCTCGGCTGGGAAGGGATCGCCGACCTGGTGCTGTGCCCGGAGGACGCCGGCGGCCGGGGGCGCCCCTACCCGGACATGGTGCTGACCGCGCTGCTGCGGCTGAAGGTCGACGACGTCGCCCAGATCGCCGTCGTCGGCGACACCGCCAGCGACGTCCTCACCGGCGTGCGGTCCGGTGCCTCGATCGTCGCCGGCGTGCTGACCGGCGCGCACGACGGCGCCACGCTGCGCGCCGCCGGCGCCACCCACGTCCTGACCTCGATCGCCGACCTGCCCGCCCTGCTCCGCCCCGCCCAGCTGACCAGCACCTCCAGCTGACCGGTCCACCTACCACCGGCCGGTCCCCACCCACCCCTCCCGACCGTTCGTGGAGTCATCATGCGTATCCGACCGCTGCTCGCGACGGCTGTGCTGGCCGTCCTCACCCTTCTGCTCGCCGCGTGCGGAGGTACCGCCGCCACCGGTTCCGGCGGCAACTCCGTCACCGTCTACAGCGCCGACGGGCTCGGCCCGTGGTACCAGAAACGGTTCGCCGAGTTCACCGCCCAGACCGGGATCCCCGTCAACTACGTCGAGGCCGGCTCGGGTGAGGTGGTCTCCCGGGTCGACAAGGAACGGGGCAACCCGCAGGCCGACGTGCTGGTCACGCTGCCGCCGTTCATCCAGCGCGCCGCCGGGCAGGGGCTGCTGCAGAACGGCGGGATCGGCACCGGCAACGCCGCCGGCATCCCCGGCAGCGACGCGCAGGGCCGCTACGTGCCCGTCGTGAACAACTACCCGGTGTTCATCGCCAACCCGACCGCGGCCGCGCCCCTGCCCAAGACCTGGGACGACCTGCTCGCGCCGAGGTTCGCCGGCAAGCTGCAGTACTCCACCCCCGGCCAGGCCGGTGACGGCACCGCGGTGCTGCTGCAGCTGCAGCACGTGTTCGGCAAGCAGGGCGCGCTGGACTACCTGGGCAAGCTGCAGGCCAACAACGTCGGCCCCTCCTCGTCAACTGGAAAGCTGCAGCCCAAGGTCAGCAACGGTGAGCTCGCGGTGGCCAACGGCGACCTGCAGATGAACCTGCAGTCGATCGTGGCCGACCACTCGAACTTCCAGCTGTTCTTCCCGGCCGACGCCACCGGTGCCCGGTCCACCTTCGCGCTGCCCTACGTGATGGGCCTCGCCGTCGGTGCGCCGCACGCCGACGCCGGCAAGAAGCTGATCGACTTCCTGCTCAGCGCGCCGGCCCAGCAGACCGTCGGCAGCGACGCGGTCGGCGTCTCCGTCCGGACGGACGTGCACCCGACCGACCCGAACACCGCCAAGATCAACGAGGCGCTGCAGGGCGTCACCATCTGGCAGCCGGACTGGGACGCAGTGACCCGCGACCTGGACGCCGACATCGCGGCCTACCAGCAGGCGGTCAACAAGTGACCGCGCCGGCCGTCCATCTCGAGGAGATCGACGTCGACTACCGGCGCGGGAGGTCCAGCACCCCGGCGCTGCGCGACCTGTCCATCCGGATCGAGGCAGGCCGGACGCTGGCGCTGCTCGGCCCGAGCGGGTCCGGCAAGTCCACCGCGCTGAAGGTGCTGGCCGGCTTCCTGCGGCCGAGCACCGGGCGGGTCTACCTGGACGGCACCGACGTGACCGACCTGCCTCCGGCCCGGCGCGGCATCGGCGTGGTCGTGCAGTCGTACGCGCTGTTCCCGCACCTGCGGGTGGACGACAACGTCGCCTTCGGGCTGCGGGCGCGGCGGCTGCCGCGCGACGTGGTGGCCGAGCGCACGGCCGAGGCGCTCGAGCAGGTCGGCATGTCCGAGTACGGGCGGCGGCTGCCCCGGGAGCTGTCCGGCGGGCAGCAGCAGCGGGTGGCCATCGCCCGTGCCCTGGCCATCCGTCCCAAGGTGCTGCTGCTCGACGAGCCACTGGCCGCACTGGACATCCACCTGCGCCAGGGCATGCTCGCCGAGCTGCAGCGGCTGCGCGCCACGCTGCCGGACACCGCGATCCTGTTCGTCACCCACGACCAGGCCGAGGCGCTCGCGCTCGCCGACCAGATCGGCGTGATGCGCGCCGGCCGGCTCGTCGACCTCGCCGACACGGGCGAGCTGTGGCACCGCCCGCCCAGCCGGTTCACCGCGTCCTTCCTCGGTGGGGCCAACCTGCTGCCGGTCACCGTGCTGGGCAGCCCGGACTCCGACACCGCCACGGTCCGGCTCGGCGCGGCGGAGTTCCTCGCCAACGCCCCCGGCAGCTGGCCGGCCGGGTCGTCCGCCGTGCTCGCCGCCCGGCCGCACGCGCTGCGCATCACCGCGTCGACCCAGGGGCCGGACGTGCTGGCCGCCCGGGTCACCGGCGCCCAGTGGCGCGGCCCGGCGACCCGGCTCACCGTCGCCGTCGAGGCGCTCCCCGACCTGCTCGTCGAGGTCGACCACCCCGGCGAGAACACCCACCCGATCGGCGCCACGGTCGGCCTGCACGTGCCGGCGCGGGCCGGGGTGCTGGTGCCGGCCGAGGACGTGTCTGCCGCGGCCGGGCCCGACCGCTCGTCAGAGGCGGGCGCCGGTGGGGCCGACCCGCCGTCGGTCCGCCTGCCCGAGCCGCGCGTCGTCGGGGAGCCGGCGCCATGACCGCGCTGGCCCCGGCCCGGCCTTCTTCGGCGGGCGCACTGCCGAAGGTGCCGGCCGCCGCCTGGGTACTGCCGCCGCTGCTGGCGGTGCTCGGTTTTGTCGGCTGGCCGCTGGTCACCGTGCTGGGCGAGTCGGTCCGCGACCGGGCCGGCGCGTTCAGCCTGGCGAGCTGGTCGGCGGTGCTGGGCTCGGCGGAGTTCCACAACGCGCTGTGGCGGACCGCGCAGATCGCGGTCGGCTCGACCGTCGGCGCGCTCGTACTCGGCTCGTTCCTCGCGGTGGTGCTGGCGTTCGTGCCGTTCCCCGGATCCGGCGTCGCGGCCCGCCTGATCGACACCGTGCTGGCGCTGCCGTCCTTCCTGATCACGCTCGCGTTCACGTTCCTGTACGGCTCGGCCGGTGTGCTGCAGGCGCTGGTGCACGCCGTCGGGGGGCCCGGTGCGCAGCTGCCGCCGATCCTCACCTCGCCACTCGGCGTGATCCTCGCTGAGATCACCTTCTTCACGCCGTTCGTGGTGCGCCCACTGCTGGCCTCGTTCGCGATGCTGCAACGCGAGCAGCTGGAGGTCGCCGCGAGCCTGGGCGCCGGACCGCTGCGGGTGCTGCGTACGGTCGTCGCCCCCGAGGCGCTGCCCGGGCTCGCCGCGGGCGGCAGCCTGGTGCTGCTGCTGACCCTGAACGAGTTCGGCATCGTGCTGTTCACCGGGGCGAAGGACGTCATCACGCTGCCGGTCCTGATCTACACCCGGGGCGTGGTCAGCCTGGACCTGCCCGGCGCGGCGGTCGTGGCCACCGCGCAGGTGGTGCTGTCACTGCTGCTCTACGGCGTCTACCGGTTCGGGTTCGCCCGGCTGCACGGGGACGGCCGGGACGAGCAGCCCACTGATCCGATGGAGGGAGCCGGTCATGTTGCTGTGGTCGCGCACCAGTAGGGCGGTCGTGCTCGCGGTGTTCGCGGTGCTGGTGGCGGTGGTCGTGGTGGCCCCGCTGGGCACCGTGCTGCTCGCCGCGGTGGCCGGCCGGTGGACCGGTGCGCTGCCGGCCGGGCTGACCGGCGCGCACCTCGGTGAGGCGCTCGGCCCGGAGGGCCTGGCCAGCCTGCTGGTCAGCGTGCAGACCGCGCTGCTGGCCGGCATCGCCTCCGTGGTGATCGGCAGCTGGGCGGCGCTGTCGGCCGCGAGCGCTCCCGGCCCGATGCGGCGGCTCGTGCTCGGCGTGTGCCACCTGCCGATCGCGGTGCCATCGGTGGTCGTCGGGCTCGGCCTGCTGATCGCGTTCAACCGGCCGCCGCTGCTGCTCGGCGGCACGAGGTGGATCGTGATCCTGGCGCACGCGGTGCTGGTGCTCGCGTTCACGGTGAGCACCGTGTCGGCGGGGCTGGACCGGCTCGACCCCGCCTACGAGCTCGCCGCCCGCAGCCTGGGTGCCAGTGAGGCCCGGGTGCTGCTGCGGGTGCGGCTGCCGCTGCTGCTGCCGTCGCTGGCGGCGGCCGCCGGGCTGGCCGTCGCGCTGTCCATGGGTGAGCTCGGGGCGACGATCATGGTGTACCCGCCGAGCTGGCGGACGCTGCCGGTCACCATCTTCACCCTCAGCGACCGAGGCGACGCCTTCCTCGCCAGCGCCAGCACCGTGGTCCTGCTCGCGGTCACCGCGCTGCTGCTCTTCGCGCTCAGCCGCATCCGGTCCCGCGCCGCCCTCCGCTGAGCTTGCCGCCAGGTCCAAGCCCTCCCGCGAGTCGCTGGATTCCGCGGCGCGAGTCGCTGGATTCCGCGGGAAGGCAGAGGCGAACAAACAGAACTGAACCGTCTAGTCTCGTTACATTGCCCGGACTTATCCGCGGAAACCAGCGACACGCGCCGCGGAATGTCCCGACTCGCCGAGGGGCCGATCCGGTGGCCGGCGGCGCCGCGTCGCGCCCGAGGCGGGGCGCGCTGGCAGGATCGGTGGGGTGACCCAGCACTCCGGCGAAGCCCTCACCGACCGACCGCCCACCCACCCGCCGGCCGAGGTACCGGATCACCTGTTCGACGATCCGGCGCGCGAGCAGCGCTGGCGGGCGCGGTTCACCGCCCCCCGGATAGGGCTGCCGGACTGGGCCAGGGACGCCCCGGACCGGTGCACCTACCCGTCCAACTCCAGCGGCACCTGGGAGATCTACGCCTGGGACCGGGCCACCGACCAGCACCGCCAGGTCACCGACCGCCCGGCCGGCACGCACTCCGCCACGCTGACGCCCGACGGCGGCCAGCTGTGGTGGTTCG
>DATAYB010000334.1:0-6761 GCA_036272795.1 Pseudonocardia sp. | reverse complement strand
CGCGCTGAGGTTGGCCTGCGCCTCGGCCAGCCGGGCCCGGTCACCGCCGGCGCGGTCACGGGCCAGCGCGTCCCAGTCCGGCGAGTCCAGCAGCACGACCCGCTCCAGCACCGGGCAGCGCGGCCGCACCTCGGTGATCATGCCCGCGTAGTCGGACGTCTTGAACGCGGTAGCCGCCACCAGCAGCCGCACGCCGGCCTGGTTGAGCACGTACTCCAGCTCGTGCGTGCGGTAGGACGGGTTGATGTTCACCAGGATCACGCCGAGCTTCGCGGTCGCGTACTGCACCAGCGTCCACTCCGCGCGGTTCGGCGCCCAGATCCCCACCCGGTCGCCCTTGGCCAGGCCGGCATCCAGCAGCCCCAGCGCCAACGCGTCCACATCGGCGACGAACTCCCGGTAGCGCCACCGCCGGCCGGTGCTCACCTCGACCATCGCGTCGCGGTCTCCGAAGACGGCGGCAGTGCGGTCCAGGTTGTCGCCGATCGTGTCACCCAGCAGCGGCTGCTCGGAGATGCCGGATGCATAGGAGGGCACGGCGGGGACGGACGGGACGGCCGAGCTCACGGCATCTCCTCACGACTGACCACGGTGGCGTGCGGGTCATTATCCTGGGCCAGCGCGGCGGCCAGCGCCAGAGCCGGCGGGAGGCTACCCCGCTAGGCGACGGCTCGGGGTTCCCGGATGGCCAGCACGGCGGCAAGGCTGATCAGGCCGACCACGATCATGTACAGGGAGACGGACAGCGAGGTGCCGGTGGCGCTCTGCAGGGCGGTGGCGATCAGTGGTGCGAAGCCGCCGCCGACGACCGCACCGACCGCATAGCTGATCGACGCCCCGCTGTACCGGTAGCGCGGCTCGAACATACCGGCGAACAGGGCCGGCTGCGGGCCGAACGTGAGGCCGAGGCCGAGGCACAGCACGATCACCGCGAGCAGCAGCCACACCGGTTGCTTCGTGTCGAACAGCAGGAAGAACGGCACCGCCCAGACCACCAGCAGCACAGAGCCGACCAGGTAGACGGGTTTGCGGCCGGTGTGGTCGGACAGGATCGCGCTGCCCACGATGCTGACCAGCCAGACGACGCTGCCGACGATCACCACCGCGAGCAGCAGGTTGCGGCTCAGCTTGAGCACCGCGGTGCCGTAGGACAGCAGGTACGCGAGGAAGACGTAGCCGATCGCCGTGTTCGCGATGAAGCTCACGGACGCCAGGAACAGCTCCTTGCCGCGCTCCCGGAACACGTCCACCACAGGCACCCTGCTGCGCGCCTGCTCGTCGCGCAGCGAGCGGAACACCGGGCTCTCCTCCACCTTGAGGCGGACGAACAGGCCCAGCACCACGAGCACGATGCTGACCAGGAAGGGCACCCGCCAACCCCACGAGGTGAACTGCGGGCCGGTCACCGTGTTGCTGATCAGGAAGAACATCGCCTGGGCGAGGATCAGTCCACCGGGTACGCCGATCTGCGCCGCCGAGCCGTAGCGGCCGCGCTTGCCGAGCGGCGCGTGCTCAACGGCCATCAGGGCCGCGCCGCCCCACTCACCGCCGGCCGACAGCCCCTGCAGCAGCCGAAGGAGCAGGAGCAGGATCGGCGCCCACACCCCGATCTGCCCGTAGGTGGGCAGCAGCCCGACGCCGACCGTGGCCAGCCCCATCAGCAGCAGCGAGAGGATCAGCATGCCCTTGCGGCCGACCCGGTCACCCCAGTGTCCCCACAGCACGCCACCGAGTGGGCGGGCCAGGAAACCGACCCCGAGGGTGGCGAAAGCGGCCAGCGTGCCGGACGCCGACGATAACGTCGAAAAGAACTGCGATCCGAATATCAATGCGGCCGCTGTGCTGTAAATGAAATAGTCGTACCACTCGATAGTCGTGCCTACCGCGCTGGCCGCCGCGACCCAGCGGAGCTGCCGGGGATCGGTTTCCGGCACCGAGCCGACGATCCGGTCTGCAGTCATGCGTTATTCCCCTCGGGAAGGCCGCACAGGCCACTGGTCCGCCCCGACCAGGTGGCGAAACTATGACACGAAAGAGTGCACCAGACCTAGTGTTGTGGAAACTCGTTCAGAGCCCTGCCGTGTAGAGCAGCCGGTCAGCGGTGTGCTCGAGGCCGCCGCCCTGGATCACCCCGGGCGTGGCCTGCCGGATGATCCATGCCTTCAGGGTGGCCGTGGAGGTGTCCCCGAAGCGCTGCTTGTACAGCGCCGCCACCCCGGCGGCGAACGGCGCCGACATCGACGTACCGGAGTACGAGGCGGTGCCGCCGCCGGGCACGGGGGCGATGATGCCGTTGCCGGGGGCGTACAGCGAGACGCACGGCCCGGTGCTGGAGGTGCTGGCGCGCTGGTCGTCGATGGTGGAGTTGGCCACGACGAGGGCGGCCGGTGAGTCGCGGGGCGCGAGGTCGCACGAGTCGCTGCCGGTGTTGCCCGCCGACGTCGACACGAAGACCCCGGAGTCCGCCAGCCGGGTGACCGCAGCGCTCAGCGTGGCCGAAGGCGCCTGCGAGTAGCGCCAGGACAGCACCGCGACGGCCGGCTTGCGGGCGTGGCTGGTTACCCAGTCGACGCCTTCGATGAGGTCGGAGAGCTGGCCGGCGCCCTGGCAGTCCAGCACCTTGACCGCGTGCAGCCTGGCCTTCTTGGCCACCCCGTATGTCGTCGACGCCGCGATGCCGGCCACCACTGTGCCGTGCCCGTCGCAGTCCCCCTCCGGCCCGCCTGCGAAGTTCGCGTCGAAGCTCGCGCGGCCGCCGAAGTCGGGGTGTGTGGTGTCGATGCCGGTGTCGAGCACGTAGATGTTCACCCCGGCTCCCGTGCCGGTGGTCGTGTAGCTGTGTGAGAGCGGCAGGTGGCGCTGGTCGATCCGGTCGAGGCCCCAGTTCCTCGGGTTGTCCTGGCGGTGCGACAGAGGCGGCCCGTCGTTGTTGTCACCGGCCGCGAGCTGGCCGTTCGGGTAGCCGGGCGTGCCGGGTACGCCCGGGGCGCCGGGGGGCGTCGGGGTGCCCGGGGGCCGTGGGTCGGTCGAGGTCGCCGCGTATCTCGGGTCGGTCGGGGTGGACCCATAGTTGGGGGTGGCCGCGTAGCCGGGGTTGGTGGAGTCGCCCGGGGCCGTCGTGCTGGCGGGAGTCGCGGCGGGGTCTTGAGCCGGTGTCGCGGCTCGGCCGGGGGACTGGGCGCGCGGCGCCGCGTGGCCGGAGTGGGTTCGCCTGGAGGTGGCCGGGCGGCCGGCACGGGGGGCCGGGGTCGGCGGCGCCGGGTCCAGCTCGATGGCCTGCGTCCTGTCGTCCGGCTCGACCGAGAGCACGCCGGGGCGGGTGCGCAGCTGAGTGGCCTCGGTGGCGGTCATCGGGGCGGCGAACCCGACCACGGCCTGGCTGAACCGCACGGTCGGCGCGGTGCGGGCCTCGGCGGCCACCCCGTCGACGTTCTGCCCGGTGGCGATCTGCACCACGTAGCCGCTGGTCGGTTCCGGGGCGACCACGGCCGGAGCTGGCACGACGACGGGCAGCAATATCCCGACCGACACCCCGACCGACGCCGTCGCGGAGGAGAGTGCGGAGAGTAAGCCGGGAACGATCACAGAGAGCAACGGTAAAGACCGTTTCAGCACTGATCAATGACACGAACCGGCACTGTTGTGACCAGTGCGTTCTGGGGTGGCCTGAATCACTACCTTGGGTGACGGCATAGCAGGCGCGTCGCCGGACTGTGCGACGTGTCAGCGCGCGGCGGGGTGCACCTTGACCTCGGTGGCCTTGACCGAGTACCAGAGCCGTGCACCCGGCGCGAGCGGTTCGGCGGCGCCGAGGTCGGCGACGGCGGCCGGTGTCACGTCGGCGGCCAACCCGGCCGCCCAGGCCGGCCCGCCGTCCACCGGCTCGGCGCGCAGCCGCACCACCTCGCCGCGCGGCTCCATGCCGGCCAGCCGCACGGGGACCACGTTGCGCGGGCTGCCGTCCGGCCGGTCCCGGTACACCGCCACGGCGGACGGCGGGAACACCGCGACGGCCGCCGCTCCGGGCGCCACGCCGTCGGCGCCGCCCTGGCCGGCCACCGTCGCGCCATCGGCGGTGCGCAGGCCTCCATGGGCACCCACCCCCGGCACCAGGTTCAGCCCGGCGATCCGGGCGGCGAACGGGCTGCGCGGCCGGGTCAGCACGTCCCGCGTGGTGCCCTGTTCAACGATCCGGCCGCCGGTCAGCACGACGACCCGGTCGGCCAGCACCAGCGCGTCCAGCACGTCGTGCGTGACCAGCAGCGCGGTCGTGCTCGGCGCCGCCCCGCCTGTGCCCGGCCGAGCTGTGCCCGCCCCAGCTGTGCCCTCGGTCCCGGCGTCACCCGCGCCCGACCCGACCGGACCGGGACCGCGCACCACGCGGCGCAGCAGGGCACGCAGCGCGGGCGCGGAGTCGATGTCCAGCGCGGCGAGCGGCTCGTCCAGCAGCAGCAGCTCCGGCTTGCCGGCCAGCGCGCGGGCGAGCGCGACCCGCTGCGCCTGCCCGCCGGACAGCTGCGACGGCCGTCGCCTGCCCAGCTCGCCGACGTCCACCTCGGCCAGCAGCTCGCGGGCCCGCTCGGCGGCCGCCGCCCTCGGCACGCCGTGGCAGCGCGGCCCGAACGCGACGTTGGCGAGCGCGGTCAGGTGCGGGAACAGCAGCGCCTGCTGGGCGAGCAGGCCGACGCCCCTGCGGTGGGTCGGCACGTGCACTCCGGTGGCCGTGTCGGTCAGCGTGCGGCCGCCGAGCACCACCCGCCCGGTGTCCGGCCGCAGCAGCCCGGCGAGCACTCCGAGCAGCGTGGACTTGCCGGCGCCGTTGGGGCCGAGCACCGCGACGATCTCACCCCGGGCCACCGTGAGCGCCAGGTCCAGGGTGAACTCGCGGCGGTTCACCTGCGCGGTCAGCTCGAGGAACGCGTCGCTCACCGCACCCCCTCGGCGACCCTGGGCCGGGCCACCGCGATCACGATGACGGCCACCACGACGAGCACCAGCGACAGGGCGATCGCGCCGTCGGTGTCGACCTCCCGCTCCTGGTAGACGAGCAGCGGCAGGGTCTGCGTCGTGCCCTGCAGGCTGCCGGCGAAGGACACCGTGGCACCGAACTCACCGAGCGCACGGGCGAACGCCAGCACCAGCCCCGACCCGAGCCCCGGCAGCACGAGCGGCACGGTGACCCTGCGGAACGCGGTGAACGGCGATGCGCCGAGGGTGGCCGCCACCGCCTCGTAGCGCTCCCCCGCCGTGCGCAGCGCCCCCTCCAGGCTAACTACTAGGAACGGCATCGAGACGAACGTCTGGGCGAGCACCACGGCCGCCGTCGTGAAGGGCACCGTGACGCCGAACCACAGGTCCAGCAGCCGCCCCGCCGGCCCGGTCCGCCCGAGGGTGTAGAGCAGCGCCAGACCGCCGACGACGGGCGGCAGCACCAGCGGCAGCAGCACCACCGGCCTGGCCAGCCGGACCACCGCCGACCGGGACCGGGCCAGCACCGCGGCCAGCGGCCCGCCCAGCAGCAGGCATGCCAGCGTGGACACCGCCGCCGTCTCCACGGAAAGCCGCAGCGCGGTCAGCGCGGCGTCACTGGTGACCAGCTGTGGCAGCCGGCTCAGGTCGGCGCGCAGGATCATGCCGACCACCGGCAGTGCGATCAGCGCGAACGCCAGCACCGCCGGTATCCACAGCGCGACCGGCAGGCCGACCCCGACCGTGTGCCGGTCATCCGACTCCGGCCGCCGCCCCGACCCGCGGCGGGAGCCGGGCGACACCGACCGGCGCGACTCCCGGGCCGCCCGGCCAGGGGCCAGCGGGCCGGTCACGTCCTCACGGCGTGCCGAAGCCAGCGTTCTTCAGCACCTGCTGCCCGTCCGGCCCGCGCACCAGCGCGAGGAACTTGGCGGCCAGCTCCGGCTGCGGCGCGTTCTTGAGCACCGCGATCGGGTACTGGTTGAGCGCCTTGGCGGACTCGGGGAAGTCGACGCCCTCGACCTTGCCGTTGGTGGACTTCACGTCGGTGACGTACACCAGCGCGGCGTCCGCGTCCCCGGTGGTGACCTTGCTCAGCGCGGACCGCACGTCGGTCTCCTGGCTGACCGGCTTCAGCGTCACGCCGGTGGCCTTCTCGACCTGCTGCGTGGCACTGCCGCACGGCACCTGCGGGGCGCAGACGACGACCTTCAGGTCCGGCTTGGTCAGGTCGGCGAAGCTGTGGATGCCCTTCGGGTCGCCGGGGGCCACCGCGATCTGCAGCACGTTGGTGACGAACACCGCCGGGTCACCGCTGGTCAGGCCGGCCTTGGTGACCGTGGTCATGGTGGAGGTGTTGGCGGCGGCGAACACGTCGGCCGGCGCGCCGTTCACGATCTGCTGCGCCAGGTCGGAGGAGCCGCCGTAGTTGAACCGCACGGTGGAGCCGGGATTCTGCTCCTGGAAGGTCTTGCCGAGCTGGTTGAACACGTCGGTCAGCGACGCGGCGGCCGACACCGTCAGCGTGCCGGTGGCGGTGCCGCCCGGCGCGGCCGAGCCGGACGCACCTCCCGACGACGTCGACGACCCGCCACCGCAGCCGGCCAGCAGCCCGGCGGCGAGCAACCCGCTCGCGGCCATCACCAGGGTCTTTCTCATCGAGCTCCTCCTGGGGTCTCCACCACGACGTGGGTGGACTTGATCACCGCGACCGCCATCGAGCCGGGCTGCAGACCCAGCTCGTTGACCGCTTCCGTGCTCATCAGCGACACCACCCGGTGCGGGCCGCACTG
>DATAYB010000333.1:0-3684 GCA_036272795.1 Pseudonocardia sp. | reverse complement strand
TGGAGCGGTCGGTCGGGGCGCCGCTGTTCGAGCGGTCCGCGCGCAGCGTGCGGCCGACCGCGGTGGCCGAGCGGCTCGCCGAGCGCAGCGGCGCCGCGCTGGGCGCGCTGAGCACCCTGGAACGCGAGGCGCGCGCCATGGTCCGGGGTGAGGCGGGCACGCTGCGGCTGGCCAGCTTCGCCACCGCGAACGCCCGGATCGTGCCCGCCGCCCTGGCTGCCGTGGTGGCGCGCCGGCCGCACTCGGAGGTCCAGCTCGACGAGGGCGAGCCCACCGAGGTGCTGGACGGCGTGCTCGAGGGCACCCTGGACGCCGCCGTGGTGTTCGACTACGACCGCGACCGCCGCGACTGGCCCGTCGAGCTGCACCGCGCCGAGTTGCTCGTCGAGCCGTTCGCGCTGGCCGTGCCGCCGGAGCACCGGTTCGCGGGGCGCGCCGAGCTCGACCTCGCCGAGGCCGCCGAGGAGACCTGGATCTGCACCAGGGCGGACACCGCCGGCGCCCGCTCACTCGCCCGGCTGGCTGCCGACGCGGGGTTCACACCGAGGATCGTGTTCCGCAGCAACGACTACGGCGTGATCCGCGAGCTGGTGGCACGGGACCTCGGCGTGGCCATGCTGCCGGCGCTGGCCTGGCCCGACGCGACGCACGGGCAGGGCATCCGGACCGTCCCGCTCGCCGGCCGCCGCCCGTTCCGCCAGGTAGTCGTGCTGTACCGGCCGAACAACACGAATCCCATGCTGCCGCTCGCCCTGGACTGCCTCGAGCAGGCCTGCGCGCCGTACCGGTCCGGCTGGTCGCAGTCAGGCGGACTTGAGGAACTGGGCGAGCAGGACGGTGTCGCGCAGGTACCTGTCGTACGGGAAGCCGGCTTCGAGTAGGCCGTCCCGCAGTTCGTCGTAGAGCGGTTTCCCGCTGTCGTGGAACGCCTTGCTGCCGGTCTCGGTGATGCTGACCAGCCGTCGTCGTCCGTGCTCGGGGTCGGGGTCGACCTGCACGAGCCCCGCTGTCTCCAGCGGGCGCAACGCCCGGCTGATCGCGGGATCGGACACCGACAGCGCCTCCGCCAGCCCGTGCTGGGTCACCGGCTGGATGTCCTCGAGTGTGCCCAGCAACCGCATCTGGCTGTAGCTCAGGCCGCCGGGTTGGTCGGCGCGTCGCCGCGCGGCCTCCCCGAGCAGGAGTACCACGCGATGCAGCAGGTCAGCGAGCCCGTCGTCCATGTGTGGAGCATAACAGAGTCTTGACTAGTTAATATTAACCACGCAAGACTCAGTGTCATGGACACGATCACATACCTCGCACAGTCTGCTTTTCCCCTGCTCTGGCTGCTGGTGGCAGTCGTCGGCGCACTGATCCGCACCCGGCACAGCCCGTCCCGTCAGGCGGCGCTGGCGACGTGGCAGCGGTGGTGGGCCGTCGCCGCGCTCGGCTGCGGGAGCCTGTGGATGACGCTCTCCTTCGTCACGGTCCCGGACGTGATGGCCACCGCGATCGGCTTCGACCGGACCCCGTTCGAGTTCGAGATCGCCTTCGCCAACCTCGGGCTGGCCGTCATGGGCTTCCGCGCCGCCTCGGCCTCGGCGTCGGCCAGGGAGCGCATCACCATCGGCCTCGGTGCCGGCATGTTCCTCTGGGGCGCGGTGATCGGCCACCTCTACCAGTGGTTCGCAGGGGACCACGCTCCCGGCAACACCGGCGGAGTGCTGGTCTACGACCTGCTCATCCCCGCGGTCATGATCATCCTCGCCCGGCGCGCGCAGCGACCGTCCGCCGTCGAGCAGGCCCCTGCCTCGGTATTCGTCTGAGGTCCCGCCGGGCGCTCACCGGCGATCACCAGCAACATGGGTCGACACGGCTGCAAAGGAGCGACCAACCGATGACTGACTCTGCCCGGCTGCACGTCAGCGACGAGTTCCCCGCGATGCTCGAGCGGATCGACGCACTCGGCGGGTCCATCGAGGCGAACGCGGACGCGGCCGAGAAGCTGGGCAGGCTCACCGATGACGTCGCGCGGGCGTTGTTGGCCGCCGGGATCGTCCGAGCAGGGCTGCCGAGGGACCTCGGCGGCTACGAGTTCTCCCCGCGCCAGCTGATCCGGACGATCGAGCGGCTCAGCTATCGCGACGCCTCGGCGGGGTGGACCATGATGGCGCTGTTGATGATGACCGGTACCACGGCGGCCTATCTCGATGCCGTCGCGGTGGCCGAGCTGTTCCCCGACGTCGCGGGCGCCCGGCACGCCCTGCTGTCCGGCCACGGCACCCGGCCCGGCCGGGCGGTCCCGGTGGACGGTGGCTACCTGGTGAGCGGCGACTGGCAGTTCGCCTCCGGCATGGCGCTGGCCACCCACATCCACAGCGCGATCCTGGTCGAGGGCACCGGGGAGCCGAGGGTACTGGCCATGCCGAAGTCGCAGGTGAAGCTGGTCGACAACTGGGACGTGCTCGGGCTGCGCGCGACGAGCAGCATCGACTACCACTGCGCCGACGCGTTCGTCCCGCGAACGCACACCTACGTCGCCACGACGATGACCCCCGCCCACGGTGGCGCGATCTACCGCGTCGGCGTGGTGAACATGTCCGCGATCGTGCACACCGGCTGGGCACTCGGTGTCGGGCAGCGCCTGCTCGACGAGCTGAAGCGGTACGCGGCGAGCAGGTCCGGCACGGTCGGCGCCGCGGTCGACACCGCGCAGTTCCACGCCGAGTACGCGACCGCCGAAGCCAAGCTGCGCGCGGCACGCGCCTGGGCGATGCAGGTGTGGCACGACAACGAGGACACCCTGGCCGCCGGCGAGTCGCTGAGTACCGAGCAGGAGACGCTGATCCGGCTGGCGCTCAACCACGCGACCTGGACCGCGCAGGACACCGGCCAGGCCGTGCACCGCTGGGCCGCGACGGCCGCGATCCGGCGTGGTCCGATCGACCGGTTCCTCCGCGACCTCAACACCGGTACCCAGCACATCACCTCGGGCCCGGTCGTCCTGCAGAACTGTGGGAAGTGGCTCAGCGGCGCACAACCAGAGGCGCACTGGGAGTTCCTCAACCTGGTGGGGTGATCAACCCCTGTCCACCTGCAGGCCTTCGATCAGCGCGGCGGCGGCCGCGCCGAACTCGGCTCGCGCCGTCGCCACGTCCTCGGCGCGCGCGATGGCCAGCGCGGCCTCGGTGAGCGCGCCCATCAGCATCTGTGAGATGGGCTCGGCGGGCAGCCGGATGAACTGGCCGCTCTCCATGCCCTGGTTGACCAGCGCGATCATCAGCCCGAGGAAGTAGCCGCTGTCAATCTCGCGCCAGGCCTCCCAGCCGAGCACGGACGGGGCGTCCAGCAGCACGATCCGCTGGGCGGCCGGGTCCATGCAGCCGTCCAGGAACGCGTTCACCCCGACCCGCCAGAACGGCTGCGCAGGGTCGGCCGCCCCGACGGCCGCCAGTACCCGCGCGTGGATCTCCTGCTCGACGAGCTCGAACACCGCCTGGAACAGCGCGCGCTTGCCGCTGTAGTGGTGGTACAGCGCGCCCCGGGTGACCCCGGCCTCGCGCGCCAGCTCCTCGGTCGACGTGGCCTCGTAGCCGCGCTCGGTGAACAGTCGCCGACCCGTGCTGATCAGCAGCTGCTGGGTCGACTCCGAGCGCTCCGCTTGCGTCCGACGGTTCCTCACCGCGCGAAATCGTAGCGGGC
>DATAYB010000332.1:0-11140 GCA_036272795.1 Pseudonocardia sp. | reverse complement strand
CCCGTCCACCTGGTCGAGCAGGTCAACAAGATCGCCCGGGTGAAGCGCGACCTGCACCAGCGGCTCGGCCGGGATGCGACGCACGAGGAGATCGCGGCGGAGTCCGGCATCGCGGTGGAGAAGATCGCGGACCTGCTGGACCACTCGCGTGACCCGGTAAGCCTGGACATGCCGGTCGGCAACGAGGAAGAGGCCCCCCTGGGCGACTTCATCGAGGACGCCGAGGCGACCGACGCCGAGACGACGGTCATCTCGCACCTGCTGCACGACGACCTGCGCCGGGTGCTTGCCACCTTGGACGACCGCGAGCAGAACGTGATCCGGATGCGCTACGGCCTCGACGACGGCCAGCCCCGCACCCTGGACCAGATCGGCCGCACGTTCGGGCTGTCCCGGGAGCGGGTCCGCCAGATCGAGCGTGAGGTCATGGCCAAGCTGCGGGTGGGTGACCGGGCCAACCGGCTCCGCGCCTACGCCAGCTGAGCACGGGGCGCCGCCGGGTCCGCCGGCGCGCCACCGAGGAACGTCCGACAGCCGCCCCTACCCCTCGGGGGCGGCTGTCGGCATGTCCGGGCCCGGTACGCGCCCGCCAGCGTTGTCCTGAGCGCCCTCGGGCCGAGTAGCGTCTCCGCTCGTGCCCGAGTTCCACCACACTGACGTACTTCCACTCGGCCCGGACGACACCGAGTACCGCCGGCTCGACCTCGGCGGCATCACGCCGCTGCGCCTCGACGGCCGGGACTTCCTCCGGATCGACCCCGCCACCCTCACCGGCCTCGTCAAGGCAGCGGTGACCGACATCCAGCACCTGCTCCGCCCGTCCCACCTGGCGCAGCTGCGCGCCATCATCGACGACCCCGAGGCCAGCGCGAACGACCGCTTCGTGGCCACCGACCTGCTGCGCAACGCCTGCGTGTCGGCCGGCGGCGTGTTGCCGATGTGCCAGGACACCGGCACCGCGATCGTGATCGGCAAGCGCACCGAGGGTGTGCTCACCGGCGGCGCAGGCGGGGACACCGACGAGGCAGCCATCTCCCGGGGCATCTTCGAGGCCTACCAGGAGCTCAACCTGCGGTACTCGCAGATGGCGCCGACCACGTTCTGGGAGGAGCGCAACACCGGCTCGAACCTGCCCGCGCAGGTCGAGCTGATGCACATCCCCGGCGACCGGCCGAAGTACGAGTTCCTCGTGCTGGCCAAGGGCGGCGGCTCGGCGAACAAGACGTTCCTGTACCAGGAGACGAAGGCGCTGCTCAACCCGACGCGGCTGGCGCACTTCCTGGACGAGAAGCTGCGCACGCTCGGCACCTCCGCCTGCCCGCCGTACCACCTGGCGGTCGTGGTCGGCGGTCTCTCTGCCGAGTACACGCTCAAGGTCGCCAAGCTCGCCTCGGCCCGCTACCTGGACACGCTGCCGGAACGCGGCTCCGGCCAGGGCGAGGCCTTCCGGGACCGCGACCTGGAGGCCCAGATCCTGGACCTGACCAGAGAGTTCGGCATCGGAGCCCAGTTCGGCGGCAAGTACTTCTGCCACGACGTGCGCGCGATCCGGCTGCCCCGCCACGGCGCCTCACTGCCGGTGGGCATCGCGGTGTCCTGCTCGGCGGACCGGCAGGCCAAGGCGAAGATCACCGCGGACGGTGTGTTCCTCGAGCAGCTGGAGCGCGACCCGGCGCGGTTCCTGCCCGACGTGGCCGAGGACGACCTCGCCACGTCCGGCGCGTCCACCGAGGTCGTCGCAGTGGACCTGCGCCGGCCGATGGCGGAGATCCGGGCGCAGCTGGCCACCCTCCCGGTGAAGACGCGGCTGGCGCTGACCGGCCCGATGGTGGTGGCCAGGGACATCGCGCACGCCAAGATCGCCGAACGGCTGGACGCGGGCGAGGCGATGCCCGACTACCTGCGCGACCATCCGGTCTACTACGCGGGCCCCGCCAAGACGCCGGCCGGCTACGCGTCCGGCTCGTTCGGCCCCACGACGGCCGGGCGGATGGACTCGTACGTCGAGCAGTTCCAGGCGGCCGGCGGGTCGATGGTGATGCTGGCCAAGGGCAACCGGTCCCGGCAGGTCACCGAGTCCTGCCAGCGGTACGGCGGCTTCTACCTGGGCTCGATCGGTGGCCAGGCGGCGCGGCTTGCGCAGGACTGCATCCGCAAGGTCGACGTGCTGGAGTACGCCGAGCTCGGGATGGAGGCGGTCTGGAAGATCGAGGTGGAGAACTTCCCGGCGTTCGTCGTGGTCGACGACAAGGGCAATGACTTCTTCGCCGCGACCAGCCAGCCCACCCTGCAGGTCACCTTCCGCTGAGGGGAGCCGCAGACAGCCTCGGCTGAGCCGCCGGCTCGGCGGCTCAGCCGAGGACATGTGGGCAGCTGGCTCACCCGAGGCGGTGCGGGCTCAGCCGAGGCGGCGCGGGCCGCCGTCCTGCCAGTTGGGCGGCGGACCGAGCACGATCCGGGCGGCGGTGACCGAGACGGCCTCGGCGGCCGCCAGCACGGGCCCGAGCCGCAGCGAGCGGACCTCCGGCAGGTCGTCCGCGAGCCAGCTCACCCGCAGTGCCAGCTCCTCCAACGCGGCCACGTCCACCGGCGCCGCGCCGCCGTACCCGGACAGCAGCGGCGCCGCCCTCGGTGCCCTGATCAGCCGGTACGCATCGGCGGTGGACAGCGGGATGACCCGGTGGGCCCGGTCGCCGAGCAGCTCGGTGGCGATGCCGGAGAGCCCGAAAGAGATCAGCGAGCCGAACGAGGGGTCGTCCAGCACCTCGAGCACGCAGGACAGCCCCTTGGGTGCCATCCGCTGCACGTACAGCTCCGCCTGCTCGGTGATCTCGGCCAGGTCACGGTAGGCGGCCGCCACCGCGTCCGGGCCACCGAGGTCGAGCCGGATCCCGATCAGCGCGGGGCCCTGCCAGCGCTCCCCCACACCCTTGAGCGCCACGGGGTAGCCGAGCTCCTCGGCGGCGGCCACGGCGGACTCCGGCGAGCCGACGAGCCGGAACGGGGTGACCTCGATGCCGTAGCAGGCGAGCAGCTCCGTGGCGTCCGGGTCATGCAGCGTCACCGGGTCACCGGCCGACCCGAGCCGGTCGTGCACCAGCGCGTGGGCCCGCTCGGTGTCGATCCCGTCCGGCCGGCGGAACTCCCCCACCGGGGCGTCGCGCCAGCGGGCGTAGCGCAGCACCCTGGCGAGCGCGGCCACCGCGCGCTCGGGACTCGGGTAGCTGGGCACCGAGCCCTGGCCCGGCTGGCCGTCGGGGCCCAGCACGGCGAGCTCCGCCGGCACACCCTCGACGGCGAGGAACGTGCTCAGTACGGGTTTGCCGGTGCCCTCGGCGGCGGAGCGCAGGGCGCGCGCGTAGGCCAGCCCGGGTGTCGCGATCGGCGGGACGAACACGGCGACCAGCGCGTCGGTGTCGTCGGAGTGCGCGGCGGCGGAGACCGCAGCGGCGAACTGCTCGGGGCTGGCCGCCGTGCCGACGTCGACCGGCGGCCCGGCCGGGGTCAGCCCCTCGTCCAGCAGCGCGTCGGTGACCAGCACGCCGAGCGCGCTGGAGTTGCCGACCACGGCCACCCGTGGCCCGGCCGGCAACGGTTGGTAGGCGAGCAGCTGCGCGGTGTCGAACAGCTGGGGCAGCGTCTGCACCCGGATCACACCGGCCTGCTCGAACAACGCCTGCACGTTCGCGTCGTCGACCGGCTCGGCGTTCCTGCCGAAGGAAGGCAGCGCCGCCGCGAACCGGCCGCTCTTCACCGCGACGACCGGCTTGCGGCGGGCCACCCGGCGGGCCAGCCTGGCGAACTTGCGCGGGTTGCCGAACGTCTCCAGGTAGAGCAGCACGACGTCGGTGGCCGGGTCGGTCTGCCAGTACTGCAGCAGGTCGTTGCCGGACAGGTCGGCCCGGTTGCCGGCGGAGACGAAGGTCGACAGCCCGAGCCCCCGGTTGCGCAGCCCCGCCAGGATCGCGATACCCAGCGCGCCGGACTGGCAGAAGAAGCCGACCCGACCCCGGCCGGGCAGCTCCGGCGCGAGCGTGGCGTTGAGCGAGAACTCCGGGGCGGTGTTGATCACGCCGAGGGCGTTCGGGCCGATCACCCGCATGCCGTGCGCCCTGGCCTGCACCACCAGCCGACGTTGGGCATCCCCGCCGGTCGGGCCCTCGTCAGCGAAGCCGGAGCTCAGTACGACCAGTGCCTTGACCCCCTTGGCCAGGCAGGAGTCCATCACGCCGTCGACCCCGGCGGCCGGGATGGCGACCACCGCGAGGTCGACCTCGTCGGGGATCTCGGTGACCGAGCGGTACGCCCGCACCCCGCGCACCGACCGGGCCGTCGGGTTGACCGGGAACACCGGGCCGCTGAAGTTGCCCCGCAGCAGGTTGGCCAGCACGGCGTGGCCGATCTTGGCGGGATCGTTGGACGCCCCGATCACGGCGATCGAGCGGGGGTGCAGCACGTTGTGGACGCCGCGCGCCTCGGCGGCCTGCTCCCGGGCGTCCCGTACGGCGAGCGACCGCTCCGTCGCCTCGACGTCGAACTCCAGGTGCAGGGCGCCCTCCGCGAACTCCCGGCTGACCTGGTAGCCGGCCTCCCGGAAGACGCGGACCATCTGGTGGTTCTCCGCGAGCACCTCGGCCTCGAACCGGCGCAGCCCGCTCTCCCGCGCCGCGGCGGCGAGGTGCTCGAGCAGGATGGAGCCCAGTCCTCGGCCCTGGTGGTCGTCCCGCACGACGAAGGCGACCTCGGCGGACAGGCTCTCGCCCAGCCGCACGTAGCGCCCGACGGCCACGATCTCGTGCCCCAGCATGCCGACGAAGGCGACGTGGTCGTGGTGGTCGACCACGGTGAACCGCTCGAGGTCCTTGGGCGGGATCTGCGGGTAGGGCCCGAAGTAGCGCAGGTAGCGGGTGCGCGGCGAGAGCCGGCCGTGGAACTCGACCAGTGCCTGCGCGTCGGACGGCCGGATGGGGCGCAGGTGCACCACCCCTCCGTCCGAGGCGACGACGTCGGCCTCCCACTGCCGGGGATAGCCGTCGTCCCCCAGCTCGGTCAGGACGGCCGGAGGTGCCTCGGCGTCGGTCACCATCAGTCCCGGGGATCGTCGGGGTCGAGGCTGTGCAGCGGGAAGACCGCCCGCCTGGTCTCCAGGACGGCGTTGTCCACCGCGTCACCGCCGGTGCCCCACGGCTCGTGGTCGACCGGCGCGTCCTCACCCATGGTGGTGGGCAGCGGCCGCCTGGTCAGCCCCGCCGCGTGGGCCACCCAGTCCGCCGGGATGCCGCGGTCGGCCGGGACGTCCCGGTCCAGCACGGTGGCCAGCAGGTGCGTCCATGACCGGGGCACCACCCGGAACAACCCGTACCCACCGCCGCCCAGCGCCAGCCACTTGCCGCCGGCGTACGTACCGGCCAGCTCACGGAGCTCCCGGTAGATCGCCCGGTGCCCGTCCACGGTGAGGCTCAGCTCGGCGAGCGGGTCCTCGTGGTGGGTGTCCACGCCGCACTGGGTGACCAGCAGCTGCGGGCGGAACTCGCCGAGCAGCGAGGGCACCACCGCACGGAACGCGCGCAGCCACGAGCCGTCCCGGGTGCCCGGCGGGAGCGCCAGGTTGACCGAGGTGCCCGCCGCGTCGCCGCGCCCGACGTCACTCGGCCAGCCCGTGCCCGGCCAGAGCGTCAACGGGTGCTGGTGCACCGAGATGGTGAGCACCCGGGGGTCGTCCCGAAAAGCGGCCTGCACCCCGTCACCGTGGTGCACGTCGACGTCGACGTACGCGATCCGCTCGAAGCCGTGGTCGAGCAGCCAGGAGATGGCCACGGCGCAGTCGTTGTAGACGCAGAAGCCCGACGCCGCGTCGGCCATCGCGTGGTGCAGCCCGCCTGCGATGTTCACCGCCCGGTCCACCGTGCCGTCGGCGATCTGCTTGGCCGCCAGCAACGAACCGCCGCACACCAGCGCGCTCGCCTCGTGCATGCCGTAGAAGATCGGGTTGTCCGGCGTGCCGAGCCCGTGGCCGACGTCGAACGGCGCCTCCGGCGCCGACTTCACCGCCGACAGGTACGACGCCTGGTGTACGCGCTCGATCTCAGAGTCCGGGGCCAGGTCCGGCGTGAGGATCTCGATGTCCTCCAGCACGCCGAGCGTGTTGGCCAGCCGCATCGTGAGGTCGAGCCGGATCGGGTCCAGCGGGTGGGTGTCGCTGAGCCGGTAGCCGAGATAGCGCGGGGTCCAGACCACGGCGGGCGAGGTGCTCATGACATCGAACCGTAGGCGGTCACGACGGATCCGGCGCCCCGTCGGAGACCGGCGCGGAACCCGACCCGGCTCCTGGCCCGGCGTCCGACCCGCCGCCCGGCTCCGCACCGAGGGCGACCGGGCGCGCCGGGTCGGCGCTCCAGTTCGACCAGCTGCCGGCGTACAGCGCGGGGGCGCCGAGCCCGGCGTACTCCAGGGCAAGCACCACCGATGTCGCGGTGACCCCGGAGCCGCAGTACGCACCGACGGACCCACCCTCGCCGACCCCGAGCCCCCGGTAGTACTCGGCGAGCTCCGCCGACCCGCGCCAACGGCCGTCGGCGCCCAGGTGCGCGCTGAACGGGGCGTTGCGCGCGCCGGGCACGTGGCCGGCGCGCGGGTCGACCGGCTCCGTCTCACCCCGGTACCGGGCCGGCGCGCGGGCGTCGAGCAGCACGCCCCGGTGGGCCGTCTCGGCGGCGCCGTCGGCGTCCAGCACCGGCATCGAGCCCGGGCGCGGCGTGAGCACGGCGGGCACCGGGTCGACCGCTTCGGTGCTCAGCGGCAGATCCTGGGCGACCCAGGCCGCATAGCCGCCGTCGAGCACACGCACCTGACCGGCCGGCAGCCCGAGCCAGCGCAGCAGCCACCAGGCCCGCGCGGCCACCGAGCCGTCCGCGTCGTCGTAGCAGACCACGGCCGACCGGTCGCCAACACCGAGCGAGCCCAGCGCCCCGGCCAGCCGCCCCGGATCGGGCAGCGGGTGACGGCCGCGGGAGCCCGGCGGGGCGGCCAGCACCGTGTCCAGGTCGACGAACAGTGCACCCGGCAGGTGCCCGGCGCGGTAGTCGGCCAACCCGGGCGGTCCGCCGAGGCGCCATCGCACGTCGAGCACCACCGGACGGGACGGTTGGGGGGCGGTGACCAGCTCCGCCAGCTCGGCTGGCGAGATCAGGGGCGACACGCCGTACATCCTGCTCCTAACCCCGTTGGGCGACCGATTAGCTCGGATGGGTCTGCCGAATCTGGACGGCCCTGGAACGGATACCATTGGTACTGGAAGAAGGGGCGGCAGCTGTGAACGATCTCATTGACACTACCGAGATGTACCTCCGCACCATCTACGAGTTGGAAGAGGAGGGCATCGTCCCGCTGCGGGCACGCATCGCCGAACGGCTGGCCCAGAGCGGGCCCACGGTGAGCCAGACGGTGGCCCGGATGTCGCGGGACGGCCTCGTGATCGTCGCCGGGGACCGCCACCTCGAGCTCACCCCCGCGGGCCGGTCCAGGGCGGTCTCGGTCATGCGCAAGCACCGCCTCGCGGAACGCCTCCTCACCGACGTCATCGGGCTGGAGTGGGAGCACGTGCACGCCGAGGCGTGTCGCTGGGAGCACGTGATGAGCGACGCCGTCGAGCGCAAGCTCGTCCGGCTGCTCGGTGACCCGACGGTCTCGCCGTACGGCAACCCGATCCCGGGCCTGGACGAGCTGAGCGAGACGACCCCGGACAGCGAACGAGCGCCGGCGGCGGTGCCGACGCTCGAGCTGGGCCTGCAGCGGCTGGACGAGTTCGCCAGGCGCGGCGGTGGCACGGTGGAGGTCCGCCGGATCGCCGAGCACGTGCAGGCCGACTCCGACCTGATGACCGAGCTGAAGTCGGCCGGCATCGTGCCTGGCCAGGACGTCGAGGTCAGCGCGATCCCCCGGTTCGGTGACGCCGTGCCGGTGAGCTCCGAGGGCGATCGGGCGAAGGTCCAGCCCCTGCTGGCGCACGCGGTACTGGTTCGCGCTCGCTGAACCGGCACGCGCGTCCGGCCTGGTGCGAGCGACTTCGTACCGGTCCGGTCGGGCGGGCCGGTACGGGCGTGAGACGGTGTGCCCAGGGCGGGACCGAGCAGCTGGAGGAATGGCGTGCGAGTGCTGGTGACCGGCGCGGCCGGCTACCTGGGCAGTGTGTGCGCGGCGCACCTGGTCGAGGCCGGGCATGACGTGGTGGTGCTGGACGACCTGTCCACGGGGCACCGCGACGCCGTGCCGGACGGCTGCCGCTTCGTCGAGGGCGACGTGGCGGAGGCCGCAGCCCCGATCCTGGCCGACGGTGTCGACGGTGTGCTGCACCTCGCTGCCAAGTCGCTGGTCGGCGAGTCCATGGAGCACCCTGACCGGTACTGGCGGGGCAACGTACTGACCACGTTCGCGCTGCTCGAGGCTATGCGCGCGCACGGCACACCCCGGTTGGTGTTCTCCTCCACCGCCGCCACGTACGGCGAGCCGGACCAGGTGCCCGTCACCGAGGACGCCCCCACCCGGCCGACCAACACATACGGCGCCACCAAGCTGGCGATCGACCATGCGATCACCTCCTACGCCGCCGCCTACGGGCTCGCCGGGGTGAGCCTGCGCTATTTCAACGTGGCCGGCGCGCACGGCCGCTTCGGCGAGCGGCACGCCGTGGAGACCCACCTGATCCCCATCGTGCTCCAGGTGGCGACGGGGCGTCGGGCGTCGGTGCAGATCTACGGGGACGACTGGCCGACCCCGGACGGCACCTGCGTGCGCGACTACATCCACGTCGACGACCTCGCCGAGGCGCACCTGCTGGCCCTCGAGCACGCCGTTCCCAAGCAGCACCGGATCTACAACCTGGGCAGCGGGACCGGGTTCTCGGTACGACAGGTGATCGACACCTGCCGCGCGGTGACAGGCCACCCCCTGCCCGCGCACACCGCGCCCCGACGGCCGGGCGACCCGGCAGTGCTCGTCGCGTCCAGCGAACGGGCCCACCACGAGCTCGGCTGGCGGCCCAGCCGCACCGAGCTGGACCGGATCGTCACCGACGCGTGGGAGTTCACCCAGCGCTACCTGGCCGGCGCCGACGGCTGACCCGCCGGCGGAGCGACCCCGGCTCACTCCCCGTCCAGTCGACGGTCCAGCAGCTCGATGGCGCGCTGGCTGCCGTCCACGAACCAGTCCCGCAGCTGGTCGGGGCCCAGGCCGGCGTCGAGCGCGGACCTGATCATGGCGCTGAGCCGGTGGCCCGGGAACGACTGCTGCGCACGATCCAACGCGATGCCGGCCAGCGCCCCGTCGCCCCTGATCAGGGCGCTGTGCGCGAGCAGCACAGCGGGCTCGGCGGCCTCCGGATCAGGCGAGCCGCTGACCAGCGCCGTCCACAGCCGCTCAGCGCCCTCCGCCCTGACGTCGTAGGCGGAGCCGAACGCCGCGTCCCTCACGAGCGGGTCGCCCAGCGCCAGGCACAGCCGCACCACGTCCTCGTCCTCGAGCTGGGGCGGCCCGGCCGAGGCGACGTCGATCCAGTGCTCCAGGGCGTCGACCAGTTCCTCGGTGGCGGGTGGCATCGGTTCGCGGTCACAACCGTCGGTCAGCTCGTCCAGCCACTCGTTGAGCAGCTCAGCGCGGCGCAGCAGGACGTGCTCGGCGCCCGGGGCGACTACCCGCTCCAGCTCCGCCCGGTCGGCGTAGGTGACCTGGCCGGCCAGCACCGAGGCGGTCGCAACCGGCGAGCAGGCCGGGTCCGGCAGGGCACCGATGCAACCACACGGGCCGTAGCAGCGCCACGGCGTGCCGGCGACGAACCCCGCCACCCAGATCGCCGCGCGCGCCAGCACGCCAACCTCGGCGAAGGCCCGCGTCACCTCCTCCACCACCTCGGCACGGGGCGGCCCCGGCACCGGGCGGGGGCGCTGCTCGGGTATCCGGCGGCGCCGGAACCTCGCCCCTGACCTCGACCCGGCAGCCGGCACCCCTGACGTCGCCCCGCCGACCACCACTAGCAGCAGTTCGTCACACCGCTGGGCGACCACCACGCCGGCCAACTCCCTGGCCATCTCGGTGACCAGCTCGGGAGGTGGCAGGTCGACCCGCAGGGTGAACTCCACCCCTGGCTGGCCGGCCGTCCTCGTGCTCACGACGACCAGCGAGTCGGCCGGGTGGAAGCCGAGTAGGTAGGGGACGGCGGCGACCAGGTCCTCCGGGGTGCGCAGTCCGGGCGCGGCCTCGTGGTCGGTGGGTTGGCGGGCGTCGTAGCTCATGCAGCCAGCGTGCGCCGGTGGAGCCGGGTGTGGGGGGCCCGGTGGCCGGGCTGTGGACAACTCGTGGTGCGAGGGCGGGCTGTGGATGAGTCGGCCGCGATCGGGCGGAAGTGTCGGCGCGGCGTGCTAATGCCGGGCGGACACCGGAAACCAGTCAGCCGACTTGGCGTCGCCGAGTCGCGCGCCGGCGTGTCCAGGTGGCGCTGGCGTGGTTCGCCGTTGCCTCGGTCGCATCCCGTCGCCCCGTGTTGCCCGAACCGCACACCGCCACTTCGCACGGCCTGCCGCCACTTCGCACAGTCCGCGGAGTATGCGAAGTGACGGCGCGGTATGCGAAGTGCGTGCGCCTGGGCAGGTACGGGCCTGCGTACGTTGACATCGTCTGCGCCCCGGGATGGTGTGCCGAGTTCAACCTGACCGGCCTTGGATCGGGGATTTCACGCCGCTGAGGTTGAACTCGGCGGAGTAGTGGCGGGGCACGCGCGGATGCGAAGCGCCGCCCAGCCGGTCGGCCAGATGCGGCCGGCTTGCCAGATGCGGCCGGCTTGCCAGGAGCGGGCGGCTTGCAGGAGAGGGCGGCTTGCTAGGAGCGGCCGGATCCGGTCTCCTGGCGGCTGACCAGCACGAGCTGCAGGTGGCCGGCCAGCCGCTCCCCGGGGTCGTCCCAGGCCACCTTGGACACGGCGCGGGCGCGGCGCAGCCGGTGCCGCAGTGTGTTGGGGTGCACGTGCAGGATGGCCGCGGCGGCCCGGACGTCGCCCAGCGCGTCCAGGTAGGCCAGCAGCGAGGCGATCAGCTCGCCGCCGCGCTGCCGGTCGTGCTGGACGAGCGCGTCGATCCCGGGGTGCCGTAGC
>DATAYB010000331.1:0-3080 GCA_036272795.1 Pseudonocardia sp. | reverse complement strand
CTCAGGGAGCGGTGTCCCCGGAGAGCCCGAGCTTGCGGGAGCAGGCCGGCCACGCGCCGTACCCGCCTCGGGAGTCCCGGACCTTCTGGGCAACCGCGATCTGCTCCTCACGCGTCGCCTGGCTGGCCAGCGGCGCGTAGTCGGCGCCGCCGTTCGCCCGCCAGGTCTGTCTGTCGAACTGGATGCCACCGTAGTAGCCGTTGCCGGTGTCGGCCTGCCAGTTGCCCCCGGACTCGCAGGTCGCCAGCCGATCCCACACCGTGGCCGCCGTACCGGTGCCCACCGAGGGCGCCACCAGGTCCGGGTTGGTGCCGACCCGGACCGTGCGCGGCACCGGCTCGCGGACCACCCCGGCCTTGACCTGCTTGCGGGCGATCTCGACACCGTCCCGCACCAGTATCCGGTAGACGGCCGCGCGCAGTCCTTGGCGCCCCGGGTTCCGCACGATCTGCTTGCCCTTGGCGAGCTTGTTGTCCTGCACCTCGACCAGTGGCGCCGGGATCGGCGTGATCACGGTGATCTCGCCGTCGCCGTTGCGCACCACCTGGACGCGGTCGCCGTTCCGCAGGAGTGTGTCCGGGTCCGGCATGGTGATGTCGGCGGGCCGCAGCGGAGCGCCAACGTCGGCCAGCAGCCCCCGCACCGTGGCCGCTTCGGTGCTGACCCGCCGGGCGGGCTGGCCGCCGTCGACGAGGGTCACCGTCCGCCGCACGGCCACCTCCAGCGCCATACCGTCCAGTGGGATCGGGGTGCTCGGGGCGGCGGAGAGCACGGTCGGTGGGTCGTCGAGGTCGCCGTCGTCGAGGTCGGCGTCGGCAAGCGCGTCGCCCACCGAGTCGGCGGTGGTCCAGAGCTCGCGGCGGTAGCCGTCCTCGACCAGGGTCAGCGCGCGCGCCCGGTTCAGGATGATGTGGTCACCCGAGTCGATCGGGGTGCCGGCGGCGGGCTCGAGCCGGTCCCGGGGGCTCACCGGCAGGCCAGCCGCCTCGACCGCGCCCCCGACGTCGGTGGCGAACGTGTGCACCACGCGGTCCTCGCCGTCGACGGTGATCGTGATCGACTTGTTCAGTACGACGGCGGTCGCGCTCGCCAGCAGCATGGCCACGAACAGAGCGATGACCAGCGACTGGGCCAGCGGCCGTCGGTACACGCTCGCGTCCCGTCCTGTCCGGTGCCGAAGTGATCACGGGACCGTAACGAGGCGCTTGCGGGCCCCGTGGGCGTTTGGCCGGGAGTGCGCCGAACGGAGCATCGGACGGGGAAGTCTTGCGCTGGCGGCTCGCACTGGTGTAGCTGACCGGCGCAGGTCAGGTCAGGTCAGGTCAGGTCAGCGAGGCGGAAGACGCGCTCGGCGTTGGTCCGCGTGGCGTCGGCGACGGCTTCGACCTCCTCGCCGCGGGCCGCCGCCAGGCCGCGCACCGTCCACGGCAGGACGTACGGCTCGTTAGCGCGGCCGCGGTGCGGGTGCGGGGTGAGGAACGGGGCATCGGTCTCGACGAGCAGCAGCTCGGCCGGCGCCAGTACGGCGGCCTCCCGCAGCTCGACGGCGTTGCGGAAGGTGACCGGTCCGGCGAACGACATGTGGTACCAGGCGTCCGTGCACGCCCTGGCCAGCTCGGGCCCGCCGGAGAAGCAGTGGAAGATCACCCGCTCCGGGGCGCCCTCGGCGCGCAGCACGTCGAGCACGTCGTCGTGGGCGTCCCGGTCGTGGATCATCACCGGTTTGCCGAGGCGCTTGGCGAGGTCGATGTGCCAGGCGAACGCCTCGCGCTGGACGGCAGGGGCGGCGCACTCGGCGTCGTGCTCCGGCCAGTAGTAGTCCAGCCCGGTCTCGCCGACGGCGACCACGCGGGGAGCGGCGGCCAGCTTCTCCAGCTCGGCGCGCGCGGCGTCGTCGAGCAGGTTCGCCCTGGTGGGGTGCAGTGCGACGGCAGCGACGACCCGGCGGTCGGCCTCGGCGGCGGTGAGCACCCAGCGCGCCGAGTCCAGGTCGTCGGCCACCGTGACCGCCGCGTGCACGCCGACCGCCGCCGCCCGGTCCATCGCCGCGCGCACGTCCTCGGCGGTCACGCACCCGCACGCGTCGAGATGGGTGTGCGAGTCCACGGTGCCGGCCCCCGGCAGTGGCTCCGGCGCCGGCGGCCGCTCCCGCCGCCCGTAAGCCCCGCTCACGCCACCCCCACCGTCATCGACGCCGATCCCCCCGCACGCGCCCCCGCCGCACGCAAGCCGCACCCAAGCCGCCCACCGTCCGACTTGTCGCGTGAAGAAGACACGACAAGTCCCACCTGTCATGTCTAAAAGACGCGACAAGTCGGACGGAGGGGCGGTCTCCGGACGGCGTGCGGCCAAGACGTAGTCGGGCCACGCTCGCGCCACCCGCCGCGCGCGCGGCCGCCGAGCCCGAGCCGCCCACCGACCGACTTGTCACTGGGCGATGGGGGCCCACTCCGGGCCGGTCTCGCCGAGTTTCGGGTCGAGCTTGCTGAACAGGGGGTTGGGCTTGGTCAGCGGGCGGCCGACCTCGATCGGGCTGGACGCCCAGCGGGCCTGCTCGCCCGCGTAGTCGCCGGTCAGCACGGGGTAGGCCGGGCCGTCGCCGAGGTCGTCGACCTCGTGGATCTCCGGCTGCGCGGCCCACACCCCGGTACCGCCGAGCGCGGCGTGTACCTGCTGCGCCGAGTGCGGCAGGAACGGCGTGAGCAGCGTGTTCGCGTCCTGCACCACCTGCAGTGTGGTGTGCAGGATCGTGTCGCGGCGGTCCGGGTCGTCCTTGCGCTTCCAGGGCTCCTGGTCGGACAGGTACTTGTTCGCCGCCGACACCACCCGCATCGCCTCACCGAGTGCCTGCTTGAACCGGCTGCGCGCGAGCAGCCCGCCGACCGTCTCGAAGCCCGCCTTGGACACCGCCAGCAGCTCGGCGTCGGCGTCGGCCGGGACGACCGGCTTCGGGATGGCGCCGACGTTCTTGTGCGCCATCGAGAGCGACCGGTTGACGAGGTTGCCCCACTCGTTCGCCAGCTCGAAGTTGATCCGGCGGACGAACTCGTCCCAGGTGAAGTCGGTGTCCTGGTTCTCCG
>DATAYB010000330.1:0-5622 GCA_036272795.1 Pseudonocardia sp. | reverse complement strand
TCGGAGTCGGAGCAGGAGACGCGGCTGCGGGTCGCGCTGGTGCGGGGCGGGCTTCCGGTGCCGGCGGTGCAGCACGTGGTCGTCGACGAGTCGGGGTTCACGCTCGCCCGGGTGGCACTGGCCTACCCGGCGGCGCGGCTGGCCCTGGAGTACGACGGCACGCCCCGGCTCGAGGTGGCGGGTGCGGTGGCGCGGCCCGACGCCCGGCGGGCCCGGTTGGACCGGCTGCGGGACGCCGAGCTGGCCGAGCACGGCTGGCGGACCCTGCGGTTCGTCGCCGGCGACCTGGACGACCTGCCCCGCACCGTGCACCGGGTCCGGCTGGTGCTCGCCGGACTGGGAGTGGTTCCGTGGTGACGGCGGGTGAGTGCCTGGTCCGTTCGGGCGCGCGACCTGTGCCCCGGCTGAGCGTTCACTCGCTTGCCATCGGGTGGCCAGTGCTGGTCTGAGCTCCCGTTCCACGTGGCAGGTAAACCATGGGCATGACGCAGTCTCAGCTGCTGGTGAGCACGCCGCCGACCGAGCAGACCGGGCCTACTTCCCGGTACTCGCTGCTGTTGACCAGGAACGAAGCGGATGTCGAGGCCGCGCAACGGCTTCGTTACCAGGTGTTCGCCTGCGAGTTGGGCGCCACTCTGAGTGACCCCGAGAACGGCCGCGACATCGACCACTTCGACGAACACTGCGACCACCTCGTCGTGCGGGCCGACCAGACCGGCGAGATCGTCGGCACCTACCGGATGCTGCCGCCGGAGCGCGCCGCTGCCGCGGGCGGGCTGTACTCCGACACGGAGTTCGACCTCTCCGCGTTCGCCGACCTGAGGCCGTCCCTGGTCGAGGCCGGCCGGTCCTGCGTGCACCCAGACCACCGCACCGGCGCCGTGGTCAGCCTGGTGTGGGCCGGCATCGCCCGCTACCTGCTGCTGACCGGCCACTCGCACCTCACCGGCTGCGCCAGCATCCCGCTGGCCGACGGCGGCGGGCTGGCCCGGGGCGTCTGGGACCTCGCGCAGACCAAGTACATGTCGCCGCCGGAGCTGCGTGCCACGCCGCTGCACCCCTGGGACTTCGAGTCGGTGCCCTCGCCGGCCCGCGCCGTGGTGCCGCCGCTGCTGCGCGGCTACCTGCGCCTCGGCGCCTGGGTCTGCGGACCACCGGCGCACGACCCGGAGTTCGGCGTCGCCGACCTGCTCGTGCTGCTCCCGCTGGAGCGCGTCGACCCCCGCTACCTGCGCTTCTTCCTCGGCGGCGGGGCATGACGGCCGCGGTCCGGCGGCCCGAGCCGGCTCCCCGGCCGGCCGGGGAGCCGACCGCCCAGGTCACTGCCGCCCAGCCGGCCGCCTCGGCGGCTGCGGTGCTGGCTGCCGGGCCGGCCGCGGTGGCTGCCTCGCCGGCCGCCGCGCCCGAGGGGCCGGCCTCCGTGCTGGCCGCCGCGCCGGAGGCGCCTGAGCACCCGGTGCTGCCGCCGGTGACCGAGCGCGCCGGGCACTCCTGGGCGCCGGCCTCCCCGTGCAACCCGGACTGCCTGCCGACGCCCGGCACGCTGCCCGAGCTGGGGCGGGTGCGGGTGGCGCTGCGCCTGACCGGGCTGTTGGTGCTGGTGCTGGCGACCGCGCTGCTGGCCGCCGTGCTGCCGTTGCTCGGCACGGTGGTGCCCGCGTTCAACGCCTGGCGGCGGGTCGGTGTGCTGCGGGTGATGTTCCGCGCCCTGCTGTACGTGATCGGGGTGCGGCTGGTGCACAACGGCGCCGACCGGTTCGACGTCACCGCCGAGGAGCGGGCGGCCGGTACCTCCGGGGTTTCGGGTGCCAGCGTCTCGGGCGCGGGCGTGCCGGACTACGGCGGCGGCGTGCTCGTCGTGGCCAACCACCTGTCCTGGCTGGACATCTTGGTGCTCGGCTCGGTGCAGCCGATGCGCATGGTGGCCAAGCGGGAAGTCCGCGACTGGCCGCTCGTGGGAGCCGTGGCGACCCGGGCCGGCACGCTGTTCGTGGACCGCGCCGGGCTGCGCGCGCTGCCCGGAGTGGTCGCCGAGGTGACCACTGCGCTGCGCGCCGGCGCGGCCGTCGGGCTGTTCCCGGAGGGCACCACGTGGTGCGGCGCGGCGACCGGGGTGTTCCGGCGGGCCGGGTTCCAGGCCGCCCTGGACGCCGGCGTGCCGGTCCGCCCGGTGGCCCAGCGGATGCGGCTCGCCGACGGCACGGCCACCGGCGTCGGCGCGTTCATCGGTGACGACACGCTGGTCGACTCGCTGCTGCGGGTGGCGCGGCTGCCCGAGCTCGTGATGGAGGTCGACGTGCTGCCGCCGCTGCTGCCGACCCCCGGGCTGGACCGGCGCGAGCTGGCCAGGCGCGCCGAGCTGGCGATCGCGGCGGCCTCCGGAGTACCGGCCCCGGCCGCGGTCCGCCGCCCGACCTCGGCCCGCAAAGCGGCCTGACCCGGTACCGGACTGGCCGGGTGACTCGAGCTGCCCCGGTGGCCCGCCCAAGTGGCTGGCGGAGTGGCTGCGGAGTGGCCGGAGTGGCCGGAGTGGCCGAAGTGGCAGCAGTGGGCAGCAGTGGCCGGAGTGGCAGGCCTGGCACTTCGCATACCGTGCGTCCACTTCGCACAGCGTCCTGTCACTTCGCATACTCCGCAGACTGTGCGAAGTGAAGGCACGCCGTGCGAAGTGAAGGCACGCCGTGCGAAGTGCGGCCCGGTGCGCCGTGCGAAGTGCGGCTCGGCACGCCGTGCGAAGTGCGGCTCGGCACGCCGTACGAAGTGCGGCCCGGTGCGCCGGCCCACGCGCCGACCCGGTCCCCGGCTACCTGCGCGAGCCGAGGGGAAACGCGCCCCGCGAGACGCCGGGCCGAGGGGCAGCTAACCTGATATTCGACATGACGTACCTGGATCACGCCGCCACGACGCCCATGCTGCGGCAGGCGGCAGCCGCGATGAGTGAGGCGTTGACGCGCACCGGCAACGCCTCCTCGTTGCATTCCTCCGGCCGGTCCGCCCGCCGTGAGGTGGAGGAGGCCAGGGAGACGATCGCCGCCGCCGTGGGCGCACGCCCGTCCGAGGTGGTGTTCACCACAGGCGGCACCGAGGGCGACAACCTCGCGGTGAAGGGCATCTTCTGGGCACGCCGGGCCGCCGACCCGTGCCGCACCCGCGTGCTGGTGTCGGCCGCCGAGCACCACGCGGTGCTGGAGGCGGCCGAGTGGCTGGAGCACCACGAGGGCGCCGAGCTGGTGCTGCTGCCGGTCGACGGCGTCGGCCGGGTGCTCCCGGACACGCTGCGCGCCGCGCTGGCCGCCGCCCCTGAGCGCACCGCGCTGGTCAGCGTGATGTGGGCGAACAACGAGGTCGGTACGGTCAACGACATCGCGGCGCTGGCCCGGGTCGCGCACGAGTTCGGGGTGCCGCTGCACACGGACGCGGTGCAGGCGGTCGGCCTGCTGCCGGTCGACTTCGCCGGCTGCGGCGCGGACGCGCTGACGCTGACCGGGCACAAGCTGGGCGGCCCCTACGGCCAGGGCGCGCTGCTGCTGCGCCGGGACGTCGAGTGCACGCCGCTGATGCACGGCGGCGGCCAGGAGCGGGACGTGCGGTCGGGCACCCTCAACGTGCCGGCGGTGGTCGGGCTCGCGGTGGCCACCCGGCTCTCGGTCGCGGACGGGCCGATGCGCGCGGTGGAGCTGGCCGCGCTGCGTGACGAGCTCGTGCGCCGGGTGCTCGCCGAGGTGCCGGACGCGGTCTACAACGGCGACGGCGGGCGGGAGCTCATTGCGGGCGCGCCGTCCCGGCTGCCGGGCAACGCGCACCTGTCGTTCCCCGGCTGCGAGGGCGACAGCCTGATCATGCTGATGGACGCGCAGGGAATCGAGTGCTCGACGGGGTCGGCGTGCACCGCGGGCGTCGCCCGCCCGAGCCACGTGCTGCTCGCGATGGGTGCCGACGAGGCGACCGCGCGGGGCTCGTTGCGTTTCTCACTGGGCCACACCTCGACGGCCGCCGATGTGGCCGAGGTCGCCAGGGCGATCGGCCCCGTGGTCGAGCGGGCCCGCCGAGCCGGTTACGCGGGCAGTCGCCAGGTCATGGCGAACAGCGCCGCGACCGGGCGGTGACCGGAGATGCGCGTACTGGCCGCGATGAGCGGCGGGGTGGACTCGGCGGTGGCGGCCGCGCGTGCGGTGGCGGCCGGGCACGACGTGGTCGGCGTGCACCTGGCGCTTTCTGAGACACCGGACGCGCTGCGGACCGGGTCACGGGGGTGCTGCTCGAAAGAAGACGCGGCGGACGCCCGCCGGGCCGCCGACGTGCTGGGCATCCCGTTCTACGTGTGGGACTTCGCGGGCCGGTTCGCCGAGGAGGTCGTCGACCAGTTCGTCGCCGACTACGCGGCCGGCCGCACGCCGAACCCCTGCCTGCGCTGCAACGAGAAGATCAAGTTCTCCGCGCTGCTGGACAAGGCGCTCGCGCTGGGCTTCGACGCCGTGTGCACCGGGCACTACGCGCAGCTGACGCACGAGGCCGACGGCACGGCCGTGCTGCGCCGCGCGGTGGACGCCGGCAAGGACCAGTCCTACGTGCTCGCGGTGCTCTCCGCGGCGCAGCTGGCGCACGCGATGTTCCCGGTCGGCGACACCCCGAAGGCGCTGATCCGGGCGGAGGCCGCCGAGCGCGGGCTCTCCGTGGCCGCCAAGCCGGACAGCCACGACATCTGCTTCATCCCGACCGGCGACACCGCCGGCTGGCTCGCCGAGCGGCTCGGCGAGCGCCCCGGGCCGGTGGTGGACGCCGAGAGCGGCGCGGTACTCGGCGAGCACTCCGGCGTGCACGGCTTCACCGTGGGCCAGCGCCGCGGCCTCGGCGTCGACCAGCCGGCGGCGGACGGCCGGCCGCGCTACGTGCTGGCCATCGAGCCGGTCTCCGGCACCGTGCGTGTCGGCCCCTCGGAGGCGCTGGACGTGCACGAGATCGTCGGTGACCGGCCGGTGTGGGCCTCCGGGCGCGCGCCGGACGGGCCGGTGGAGTGCGTGGCGCAGGTCCGTGCGCACGGTGGCCTCGCCGACGCGGTGGCCGAGCTGGACGGCGAGCTGCTGCGGGTGCACCTGCGCGAGCCGCTGCGCGGGGTGGCACCGGGCCAGGCGGTGGCGCTGTACCGGTCCGACACGGCCGGCGACATCGTGCTCGGCTCGGCCACGATCCGCTGAGCTGACGGTGGTATCCCGGTTCCCGGTCGCGGTCGTCGACGACCCGCCGGCTGACCTGCCCGACCTGCTCGGCCGGCTGGTGCGGAGCGACCCGGCTGCCCTCGCCGTGCTCGACATCGCTCCGGGCGGCCGGGTCATCGAGGTGACCAGGCTCCAGCTGTGGCTGCGCACCTCGGCACTGGTCGAGCGGCTCGCCGAGACTGGCATCGGCGCCGGGGACTGCGTCGCGGTGTGGCTCCCGAACTGGTCCGACGCGCTGTGCTGGCAGTTCGCCACCGCCGCCCTCGGCGCGCACGTGATCGGCGTGAACACCCGCTACAACGTCGACGAGGTCACGCACGTGCTGACCATGGCGCGGCCCCGCCTGGTCGCCGTCGCGCACGGCTTCCACGGGCTGGACCTGCGGGAACGACTCGTCGAAGCGGCC
>DATAYB010000329.1:0-28796 GCA_036272795.1 Pseudonocardia sp. | reverse complement strand
CAAAGCCGGCGCTGGCAGGAGGTCAGCCATGGTACGGTCCCATTCAATTAGTCGGAGTACGGACGATCCCCCAAGGTTTTCTGCTCGCGACAGAACCCACCGTTCGCGCTGGTCAAAGCCGCGTTGGTGCTGGCACATCGTCGTGGGCCGGATGCCGCTTACACGATCCGCCGAACGGTCAGACTCACTCGTACATTCGGTGCAAATCGGGGCGAAACCCCCATTGCGCCCGCCCCGCTCATGCGCGGATTTACGCAATTTCGCCCAAATGACGCCCGATCTGAGACCTGACTCAAACGACGGAGATGGCTGAACGGGGTGCGAGCTCTCGCTCCAGGGAGCGAGGCCGGTGCCGAGTACGGCGTGCGGTCAAGCCGTCCCGTTCCAGTGGTGTGAGATCGGTGGCGAGCGTGGTCCGGTCCGGCGCGGGCCGCACCGTCGACCGAACCAGCGATCGTGGGGTGTCGAGGTCGGTTACGGGCTGCCGCCCAGCGCGTCGAGCAGCGCTTCGCGGTCCAGCCCCTGCGGCGCGAGGTGGCGGTTGATCGCGGTCTTGTTCGCCGGGAACTTCAGGCCGTCCAACACCTCGTCGACCCTGTTTCCCCGGATGTCGAGCCGCGACAGGATGTGGACGACCTCGTCGCGCGTCAGCACTTCGGCCGGGTCCTGGTCTGGTTCCGACATCCGCTGATCAGCCTCCGATGGTGCTCAGCAGGTCCCTGTTGAAACGCCTGCTCATGGGTTCCGTTCAGGCCACGCTATGGGAGAGCCTAGACCTTGCAAGTGGCGCCCGGGTGATCCCTCGGCAAGATCGGCGTCCCCGGTCAGGTGGTGGAGGCGAGAATCTGCCGCCAACCGGGCGCGGCACCTACGGCCTGTTCAGATGGCTCCGCAGAAAATCAACCATCGGGTTCATCGCCAGCTGGGTCGACCATGGTTGCGCGCCCGAGCTGTCGCCGGAGAAGACCGCCATGTCGCCGTGGCCGGCGCCCGCCAGGACATACCGGGTGCTGTCGACCCCGGCCGCGCGCAGGGCGGTGTGCAGGATCAGGGTCTGGCTCGGCGAGACGAGGCTGTCACCGCTGCCGTGCATGAGCAGGAAAGGCGGGTCGGTGCTGTTCACGTACGTGAGGGGATTTGCCTTCGCCACGGCCTCCGGATTGTCCAGCACGGACTTTCCGGCGCCCACTCCGGCGTACTGCGCGAGGTTGTTGTCGGGCGCGTAGTTGGACTGCTCCGCGGCCGTGTCGAAGTCAGCGGCGATCTTGGCGAAGTCCGAAGGGCCGAACTTGTCGAGCACCGCCTGGACCGCGCTGCTCTGCTCGAGGTTCGCGCCGGTGTCGAACTGGCGCATGCCGTTCGTCACGCCCACCATCGAGACGAGATAACCGCCGGCGGATTCGCCCCAGACCCCCACGTGACCCGGGTCGATCCGGTACTGGTCGGCATGGGCGCGCAGATAACGAATGGCCGATTTGACGTCGGTGACGCCGTCGGACCAGATCGCCCCGTCCGGCACCGTGCGGTACTCGACACTGGCGACGACAAAACCGGATTCGGCCATGAAGGTGCGCTGGCCGACTGACAGGTTCTTGGGGGCAATCATGAACCCGCCGCCGGGCACATAGACGACCAGTGGCTTCGGGCCGGCGGTCTTCGGCACCAGGATGTCCATCCTGAGCTGCTTGGGTGAGCCCTGTGCCATCGGCGTCGAGAACACCACGTCGGTGACACTGTCGACCGCAACGCGCCCACACTGAATCGGCGGGCTGGTCAGGTCAGTGAGCACCGTGCTGGTGGTGGTGTCGCTCGGTGCCACCGTGGTGGACAGCGTGAACTGGGAGGCCGGTTGAGCTCGGCCACCGCTTGGCGGTCGAGGCCCAGAGGTCTGGTCCTCCGGGCAGCTGTGCAGTGCCTCGGAGCTGGGCTGCGATGCGGGAGTGGATGGCGCCGCCGGTGTTCCGGGGGAGGAGCAGGCAGTCATCGCGGCCGCCGCCGCCAGGCCGGCGAACGTGCGGACACACTGCTTGCTTCGCGACATCGCCCGGCAGTCCCTTCCCCGGTCGTTCAGATTATATTTATGAATCTATAAGCAACTGTACCAGGACGCCCGCGTCGGTCGCGGTACGGCCGAAACCTGCTGGCGGTGGGGCGGCGCTGCCTGCCAGCGTGTGCACATGGCCGTGGACCACTTCGGCGAACACATCGCGGCGCGCTACGACGACGCCTCAGGTGCGGGAGTCTTCGCCCCCGCCGTCGTCGAGGAGACGGTCGACCTGCTCGCCGAGCTCGCCGAGGGGGCGCGGGCGCTCGAGCTCGGGATCGGCACCGGCCGCATCGCGCTGCCGCTCAGCGCGCGCGGCGTCCGGGTGCACGGCATCGACCTGTCGACCGCGATGCTCGCGAGGCTGCGGGAGAAGCCGGGTGCGGAACGGGTCGGCGTGACGGTGGGCGACTTCGCCGGTGCACGGGTGCCCGGCAGGTTCGGGCTCGCCTACCTGGTGTTCAACACGATCATGAACCTGACGACGCAGGACGAGCAGATCGCGTGTTTCCGCAACGTGGCCGACCATCTCGAGCCCGGCGGCCGCTTCGTGATCGAGGTCGGTGTGCCCGAGCTGCAGCGACTGCCCGCCGGAGAGTCCTTCCGGCCGTTCACGGTGAGCGCCACGAAGCTCGGGTTCGACGAGTACGACGTGGCGACCCAGCAACTCGTGTCGCACCACTACTCGTTCGTCGACGGGCGGGCCGAGCGGTTCTCGATCCCCTTCCGCTACGTCTGGCCGGCCGAGCTCGATCTCATGGCGCGGCTCGCCGGCCTGCGGCTGCGGCATCGCTGGAGCGACTGGGGGCGGCAGCCGTTCACGAGTGACAGCACGAAGCACGTGTCCGTCTGGGAGAAGCCGAATCCGGCGCCGCGCTAAGCCTTGGTTCTGCGCCGGTCAGCTGGTGGATCGCTGTTGCTGGGCCCGCAGGTCCCGCTGGCGGGCGTAGCGCCGGTACTGCTCCACCCGGGGCAGATAGACGAGGACGATGCCGGCGGCGGCCAGCACCAGCATGGTGATGCTGAGCGGCGTCGGTCGCAGGCGGGTCATGATCAGGATCAGCGCCAGGATCTCGATCACGACCAGGCCCGTGGTGATCGTGCGGGCGCCACGCCTCGGCAGCGCGCTCAGCCAGGCCAGGGCGGTGAACGATGCGGCCAGGGTGGCCAGCAGCACGCCGATGCCCCGGAACACGGTAGCGAGGGTGCCGAGGTCGCCGATCAGGTCCACGTCGGTGAACTGCCGCCAGATGTCCAGCCCGATCGAGGTGGGGCGGACGATGAGCGCGAGGCCGAGGATCGCCACCGGCAGTATCGCCAGCGTCAGCAGCAGCGCGCCGGCCCACAGCTCCGGCGGGCGCCGCACGGCACGCACCGCCGGCGGCTGGTCCGCGTCGAGCTGGTCCGGGGGCTCTGGCAGCCGGTGCCGGGCGCCGCCGGTGCTCGGTGCCGAGGCCGTGACCAGCGCGGGGCGGGCGGGGTCGGTGGCGTGCGGTGCGGCCTGCCGGGTGGACTGCCAGGCCAGCCTGGCCGCGCCCAGTGCCACGCCATGTGTGGGGGAGGTGCGTACGGGCGCGGGCACCGCCGCCGACACCAGCTTGGTCACCAGCGGGATGCGTGTCGAACCGCCGGCCAGCAGGAGCTCGGCGGGCTCGGCGGCGGACTGGACCGCGCCGGTCAGGGCCGCGACGGTGGCGTCGAGCTGCTCCCGGATCAGCTTCTCGAACTCCGTACGGCGGATGCGGACCTCGGCATACCGGTCCTGCAGCTGCACGGGGACGACGGCCCGGGTGTCGACCGACAGCGTCTCCTTGGCGACCCGGCAGTCCTGGCGGGCCCGGGCGATGGTCGGCAGCGCCCGGGGGTTGTGGCCGTCCAGCGTGCTCAGGGAGCGCTCGGTCCTGCCGTCGACGTGGCGCAGCAGCGCCTCGTCGAAGTCGATGCCGCCCAGGTACTCGATGCCCTGTGGCGCGCCGAGGACCTCCGGCCCGTCCCGCCCGATGCGCAGCACCGCGGCGTCGAAGCAGCCGCCGCCGAGGTCGAAGACCGCGAGCGTGTGGCCCTCGGCCAGTCCCTCGGCTGCGGCGTGGTGGGCGGCGGCCGCTTCGGCCTCGCTGATCAGCAGCGGCTCGGTCAGCCCCGCGCGCTGCGCCACGTCGGTGAGCAGCGCGCGGCGCGCCGCGTCCCAACTGGCCGGGCACGTCAGCACGACCCGGTCCGGTGGCTCGGAGTAGCGGTCGGCGACGGTCCGCACGACCTGCCCGAGCAGCTCGCCGAGCAGGGCCGCGACTGAGTAGGCTCGGTCGCCGAGCAGCACCGGGGCCGGGTCACCCAGCCGGCGCTTGAGGTCGCGGGCGACCCTGGTGGGGCTGCTCACCGTGCGGCTGGCGGCGTGCTCCCCGACGAGCAGGGTGCCATCGCTGCCGCGCAGGTACACGGCCGCCGGGATCCGCGCCGACCGATCACCCAGCGCCACGATCTCGAGGGTGGCCCCGTCACAGACCGCGGCCGCGACCGAAGTCGTGCCGAGATCTATCCCCAGGCTGTATCCCACCGTGACCCCCCGCTGACTCGAGTCCTGATCGTAACGAGCACAGGAGGCGGGTCGGGGGAGCGGCGGCGCGGTGGGCGACCGATCGGGTGGCGGCTCGCGCCGTCAGGAGTCGGCGCCAGCGGTGATCTTCGCCCGGCCCGGGTCTCAGCCGCCGGACCAGCAGCCCATGATCACCGTGGCGATGGTGCGGCTCATCGCGGCGGGCGGGCCCGGCGGGCTGCCGAACTGCGGCGGCAGCCCGGACACGTCCACGAGCAGCACCTTGTTGTCCTTGCGGGCCACGATCGACCGGTTGCGCGTGAAGAACGCGACCTCGCCGATGCCGTCGAGCGGGGACACCTGGCCGAGCTTGCCGGCCAGCTCGTCGAGATAGCCGACCGTGCTCGGATCGTCGGCGAGCTCCTTGACCGACAGCGTGAAGGAGCCGTTCGGGTAGACGTACCGGCACGAGTACAGGTGATCGACCCAGGTGGGTGTCTCGACCCGGGTGGGGGTCACGCCGAGGGCGGCGGCGATGTCCTTCTGGCCGTCGTTCGGGTCACACACCTGCAGTGCGCTGGCCGACGGCTGCCCCGGCCCGGACGGCGGCGGGGCCGCCCAGCTCGGCCGGCCGGCCGCGTTCGCGCCGGCGGCCGTCGCACCGGAGGGGGGTGCGGCGGCCGTTGGCGGTTCGCCGACCGGTGGGTTGCTCGGGCCGCCGCACGCCGCGCCGGTGGTGACGATCAGCACGGTCATGGCCAGCAGCGGTGCTCGCCGCCAGGTCGGGCGATGCGGTGTGATCATGGGGTGCTCCGTCGGCTCTACCAGGTCGCGGCGTTGCCCGGCGGTTCCGCGACCGTGCCGATGACCCTAGCCGGCCGGCGCGCGCACGTACGCGCGTATTGGCGCCCTGAGCTCTGAGCGGCCAGTTCTCAGGGGTGCCTGGACGCCGGCCGCCGCGCGAGGCATGGTGACCGTGTGATGTCGTGCCTGCGGATGTCGCCGCTCGCCGGCGTGGCGCTGCTGGCGCTGCGCGGCCGGTGGCTGGTGGGGCTGGTCAACGGTGCGGGTGCCCGGGACGCGGCGGCGGCGCCGCACTCGACGGTCACGGCAGCGGTGTCGCATTGGACGGGAAAGGCGGCGGCGGCACCCTGGACGGCCGGTCTGCTGCGCGGCGGCTCGTCCGCGGTCTCGCAGTTCTTCGTCTGGGTCTACGTCGTGCTCGGCGTGCTCATCGGCCTCACCGTGCTCTCCGCGATCGTGGACTGGGTGGTCGGCGAGATCAAGCTCCGGCGCGAGTGCACCCGTCCCTTGCCACCGAGCCAGAGTCGGTGACCTCGGCCGGTTCGCCGGCCCCACTCCTCAGCGGGAGGACTCGCCGGGCCAGAGTGGCTCGGGGACGGCGACGCCGAAGTCCCGACCCCAGCGGTTGCGACTGCTGACCTCCTGCACGGGGCGCCGGTTCGCGGCCACTCCCCACCGCCCGCGCGGGTAGCCGAGGGCGAGCATCGCGGTCATCCGCCAGCCCTCGCCGGTGGGCACGTCGAGCAGCCGCATCACGAGCTCGGCCTCGTAGCGCAGCAGCGTGGTGAGAACGCCGCCGACCCCTTCCGCCCGCGCCGCGAGCAAGGCGCTCCAGATGGCGGGATAGATGTTCGCGCCGCCGTGGTCGTCGATCGCGAACACGAACAGGAGCAGCGGGATCTCCTCGAAATGGTCGGTGAGGTAGTCCGAGGAGGCCGTGATCCGGCGCATCGTCTCGGCGTGCGCCTCCGGGTCGTGCAGGGCTTTGGCGAGCGTGCCGGCGGCGAACTCCGCGTACTCCCGGTCGCGGCAGCGGCGGTAGCTCACCGCCAGCTCGGCCTTCGTGTCCGGGTCGTCGACGGCGAGGAAGTGCCAGCGTTGGGTGTTCCCGCCGTTGGGCGCCCGGATCGCGGCATCGAGGATCCGGGCCTGGACCTGCAACGGGATCGGGTCGGGGTGGAGGCGGCGCATCATGCGGGTGGTGTACAGCGCCTCGTGCACGTCCATGGCGGTTACGTTACAGGCGATGTCTGGAACTGCGCTGAGGGTCTGACACGTGGCGGCCGGCTAAGCGGCGATCGCCGGCCAGAGCACGGCGACGACCGCCTCGGGGATCTCCGCCTTGCTCTCGTTGCGGTAGAAGGCGGCGAAGTAGCTGCCGAAGCACATCGTGGCGATGGTGTGGCGGTCGATCCCGTCGCGCACGGCGCCGCGTTCCCGCAGTTGCGCCAGCACGTTCTCCACCAGGCTGACGCGCGGCTCGACGGCGTGCCGGCGCAGGATCTCGAGGAGCTCGGGGGTGCGGATCGCTTCGCCGGCGAAGTTGCCCATCAGCACCATGGCGTCCGGGTTGAAGTACGCGGGATCGAGGCGGCGGACCGCCTCGACGAGTGCGCCACGTGGCTCGAGCTGGCTCAGGTCCACGGTGTACATGTCGCGCTGGCGGCGGAAACCGTAGTCCAGCGCATCGACGACCAGCTCGAACTTCGTGCTCCACCGCCGGTAGAGCGTCGGGCGGCTGACCTTCGCGTCGGCCGCGATGTCGCCGATGGTCATGCGCGAGTAGCCGTCCCGGATCAGGCGGTCGCGGGTGGCCAGGATGATCGCCTCGTCGAGCGCGGCGTCGCGGGGCCGGCCGCCGGGACGTGGGCCGACAGTGTCGAGGCTGGTGGTGTTCGTTGCGCGCGTGCTGGCCTCGTTCGTCGCTTCGTGTGCCCGGGCCATTGAACCCACCTCGTGGTCGGTGCCGTCCGCCAGATCCTAGTCGATTCGTTACAAGCAGTGACTGTTACGCGCGGCGCGGTGCGGGCGTGTGGCGGTGCCGTCAGTGGGGCTGCCCGGTGAGGTCGCGGGCGAACCAGTCGAGCACGTCGTCGCCGTCGAGAGTGCGTTTCAGGTGCACGAACCCGCTCCGCACGGCCACCGCCGCCGACGCCAGGTTCAACACGTCCGCCCTGATCACCGCTCTGACCGCGCCCATGCCCGCCGCGAACTGGCACGCCAGCAGTACCGCGCGGGTCGCGATGCCCTGCCGGCGCCACGACGGGTAGACGCCGTAGGACAGGTTCACCTCGTCATAGGCCAGGTACGGCCGGTCGAACTGCACCTCCACCGTGCCGGCCAGCTGCCCCCGACCGGTGCGGATCCCGAGCGCGTACACGGGGCCGCCCGTGGTCCACTGCGCCACGCAGTCATGGATGTGTGCCTCGACGGTGGCCAAGGTGCCGCGCCCGCCGTTGAGCCAGTAGGCCAGCTCATCGTCCTCGCCGGCGAGGTGGTCGTCGACGTCGGCCAACTCGAGCGGCGACAGCGTCACCACCCCGTCCGACAGCCCCTCCCGTACCCCCATGGTGATCATCTTGGCGCTGCGAGGTTCACGTGTCATCGGCGGGCGTCCCCCTGTTTTTCACTCCCGGCCTCCCGACGCCCGCTGCTGGGGAGCCCCACCGGCCGGCACTCCGGCAGGCGGCGGGCGTGGCGGCGGCTTGGTGTTACCGAGCTGCACAGGGGGCAGGTTCTTCGGCGTGAAAACCTGCCTGTGGTGGAGTTCGGTAACACGGTGCAGGCCGGGCTGACGCTGAATCGCGCCGCTTGCCGCGTAGCTGGCGACCGAGAAGTGCCCGCACACCGGCCAGGTGTTCGCCGTGCAGGGCGGCTCGATCCAGCAGCTGCGAGGCTGGACAGTGAGTGCGAGCATCGAGTCCGAAGATCCGTGGACCATCGACGATGTCGACGGTCACCTTGCCGAGTGGGTCTCACACCGCGCCGAGTCCGCGGCGAGTCCCGTGACGAATGAGGTCGAATGATCGAGTGGTCCGATACCGAGCTGATGATCCGGGATGCCGTTCGGGACTTCGTGGACAAGGAGGTGCGCCCGCACGTCGATAGGCTGGAGTCGGGTGAGCTGCCGCCCTACGAGATCATCCGGAAGCTGTACGCCGCCTTCGGCATCGGCGCGATGGCCGAGGAGTCGCTGCGCAGGTCGCTGGACCGGCAGCAGGCCAGGGAGCAGGCGCGCGAGGCCGGCGAGGCCCCGCCGGAGAAGGCGGGCTCCGAGGAGAGCCTCACCGGCGGTGGCCGGGAGGCGATGGCCGCGATCCTGACCAGCGAGCTCGCCGGAATCAGCCTCGGGATCGTGACGTCGATGGGGGTCAGCGTAGGGCTCACCGCCGCCACCATCCGGTCCAAGGGCACGCTCGCACAGCAGCGGCGGTGGCTGCCCAAGCTGGCGACCTTCGAGCACGTCGGGGCCTGGGCGATCACCGAGCCGGACTCCGGGTCCGACGCCTTCGGCGGCATGAAGACGTACGTACGCCGCGACGGCAACGGCGGCTACCTGCTCAACGGGCAGAAGACGTTCATCACCAACGGCCCGTTCGCCGACGTCACCGTGGTCTTCGCGAAGGTGGACGAGGGGGATGGCGCGGCGTCCCGGCGCGATCGCAAGGTGCTCACGTTCGTGCTGGACAGGGGCATGACGGGGTTCAGCCAGGGCAAGCCGTTCAAGAAGATGGGGCTGATGTCCTCGCCGACCGGGGAGCTGTTCTTCGACAACGTGGCCCTCGGGCCGGACCGGCTGCTCGGCGAGCGCGAGCCGGACGCGGACAGTGGCGACAGCAAGGACGAGGTGCGCTCCGGGTTCACCGTGGAGCGCATCGGGGTGGCCTCGCTGGCGCTGGGCATCATCAACGAGTGCCACCGGCTGTGTGTGGACTACGCGAAGCAGCGCACCCTGTGGGGCCAGGAGATCGGCCGGTTCCAGCTCATCCAGCTCAAGCTGGCGAAGATGGAGATCGCGCGGATCAACGTGCAGAACATGGTGTTCGCCGCGATCGAGAAGCAGCGCGCCGGCCGGTCCATCTCACTCGCCGAGGCGTCGGCCATGAAGCTCTACTCGGCCGAGGCGGCCACCGAGGTGGCGATGGAGGCGGTGCAGCTGTTCGGTGGCAACGGCTACATGGCCGAGTACCGGGTCGAGCAGCTGGCCCGCGACGCCAAGTCGCTGATGATCTACGCGGGCAGCAACGAGATCCAGGTGACCCATATCGCCAAGGGCCTGCTCGCCTGACGCGCGCGCCCGGGCAGCGGTCGGCGCAGATTTGCCCCGCACATGGGGCAGGCAGCTCCGGGGCCGAGGTGGTTGATCACGGAGGGGTCGGGCGGCTGTCAGAATCCGCGACTCACCCTGACAAAAATCCCGACTCGCGGCGTAGCTTGTTCCGACGGGGTGTGCCGACGGTGAGGATGGCAGATGTCCGGAGCTGAGGACGGCGGCAAGGTGGTCACGAGCACGACCGAGCCGGCCGGGGGACCGGGACTGCGGGACGGGGTGCTCTCGATCCCCGAGGTGCTCGCCCAGTCGGTGGCGAACATGGCGCCGAGCGCCGCGATGGCACTGTTGCCGCTGCTGGTGTTCCTGAACGCGGGCAACGGCTCGTGGCTGTCGTTCGTCATCGCGCTGGTGCTGATGCTGCTGGTCGGGGTGTGTGTGGCGCAGTTCGCCACGCGGATCAACGCCAGCGGCTCGTTCTACAGCTGGGTCCGCACGAGCCTCGGTCCCGCGGCCGGCCACACCGCGGGCAGCGGCCTGCTGCTGGGCTACATCGCGACCGGCATGGCCACGGTACTGGGGTTCGGCATCTACGGCGCCGACCTGTTGACCCGGCTCGGGGTCGCCAGCGGGATCTCGGCCGTCCAGGTCGTGCTCTACGTGGTGTGCCTGATCGGCGCGGTACTGGTGGCGATCTCCGACGTGCGGATCTCGGTGCGCACCTCGATGGTGCTCGAGGCGATCTCGGTGGCGGCGATCCTGGCGATCTGCGCGGCCGTGTACTTCGAGCGCGGCGCGGTGCTGGACACGGCGCAGCTCTCGTTGCGCGACAGCGGCCTCGGCGGCATCACGGTCGGCGTGGTCCTGGCGATCTTCGCCTTCGTCGGCTTCGAGAGCGCCGGCTCGCTCGGCAGCGAGGCACGCAACCCCGAACGCAGCATCGGCCGGGCGATCCTGTGGAGCTGTGGCCTGGTCGGGCTGTTCTACGTCTTTGTCGTCTACACGCAGGTCTACGGGTTCAGCGGTACGACGCCGGGCTTCGCCAAGAGCTCCGCGCCGCTGCCTGACCTCGCCGACCTCGTGCACCTGCCCGTGCTGGCGCCGATCGTGGACCTGGGGATCGTGTGCAGCATGTTCGCCTGCACCCTGGCGTGCGTGAACGCCGCGTCCCGGGTGCTGTTCACGATGGCGCGCGACGGCCTCGCGGCGCGGCCGCTGGCACGCGTGCACCTCCGCCACCACACGCCGCACCTGGCCATGTGGACGGTCGGTGTGCCCATGCTGGTGGTGCCGGCGCTGTTCCTGCTGCTGGGCAACGACGCCATCGCCCTCAACGGCTGGATCGGCACGGTCGCGGTGTTCGGGTTCATGCTCGGCTACTGCCTGGCGGCGGTCGGCGTGGTCCGGTTCCTGCGCTCGCGGGGTGAGCCGAGCGCGCTGACCACGGTGCTCGCGGTGCTCAGCGTGGCCGCCATGCTCTTCGTGTTCTGGGCGAACTGGATTCCGCAGCACCCGGCGAACGGCGTGTTCCCCGCGCTGACCACGCCGTACAACGTGCTGCCCTACGTGTTCCTCGTGTGGGTAGTCGGCAACCTGCTCTGGTACGCGGTGGCCCGGCGGCGCGCCGAGAACTGAAGGGGTGTCCGGGCCGGCACGTGGCTGGCCCGGACACCCCGGTCAGAGAGGGATCAGACCAGGTCGTAGCGGTCGAGATCCATCACCTTGGACCACGCGGTGGCGAAGTCCGCCACGAACTTCTCCTGCGCGTCGTCGCTCGCGTAGACCTCCGCGAGCGCCCGCAGCTCGGAGTTCGAGCCGAACACCAGGTCGACCCGGGTGCCGGTCCACTTGACGTCGCCGGAGGCGCGGTCGTGCGCCTCGAACGCGTCGTCGTCGCCCGCCACCGACTTCCACTCGATGCCCATGTCGAGCAGGTTCGTGAAGAAGTCGTTGGTCAGCGTGGCCGGTCGGTCGGTGAAGACGCCGTTCTTGGACTGCCCGGTGTTGGCGCCGAGCACCCGCAGGCCACCCACCAGGACGGTCATCTCCGGCGCGGTCAGGTTGAGCAGGTTCGCCCGGTCGACCAGCAGGAACTCGCCCTGCAGGCGGTGGCCCTTGCCCCGGTAGTTGCGGAACCCGTCCGCGGTCGGCTCGAGGTGTGCGAAGGAGTCGACGTCGGTCTTGTCCTGCGTCGCGTCGGTCCGGCCCGGGGTGAACGTGACCGAGATGTCCTGGCCGGCGTCCTTCGCGGCCTTCTCCACCGCGGCGGTGCCACCGAGCACGACGAGGTCGGCGAACGAGACCTTCGTGCCGCCGGCCGCGTTGAAGTCGGCCTGGATGCTCTCCAGCACCCGGATCACCTGGGCCAGCTCGTCGGGCTGGTTGACCTCCCAGCCGCGCTGCGGCTCGAGGCGGATGCGCCCGCCGTTCGCGCCACCGCGCTTGTCACTGACCCGGAACGACGAGGCGGCCGCCCACGCTACGGAGACCAGCTGCGACACCGACAGGTCGGAGTCCAGGATCTTCGCCTTGAGCGTGGCGATGTCGTCCGACCCGATGACCTCGCCGGTGTCGGCCGGGATCGGGTCCTGCCAGAGCAGTTCCTCGCTGGGCACGAGCGGCCCGAGGTAGCGCTGGATCGGGCCCAGGTCGCGGTGGGTCAGCTTGTACCAGGCGCGGGCGAACGCGTCGGCGAACTGGTCCGGGTTCTCGTAGAACCGGCGCGAGATCGGCTCGTAGATCGGGTCGAACCGCAGCGCCAGGTCGGAGGTGAGCATGCCGGGCGAGCGGTTCAGCTTGCCGTCCTGCGGGTCGGGGACGGTGTTCTTGGCCTTGCCGTCCTTCGGCGTCCACTGGTTCGCGCCGGCCGGGCTCTTGGTGAGCTCCCAGTCGTACTCGAACAGGTTGTGGAAGAACCAGTTGCTCCACTGGACGGGGGTCGGGGTCCAGGTGACCTCCAGGCCGCTGCCGATGGCGTCCCGGCCCTTGCCGCTGCCGAAGCTGCTGCTCCAGCCGAGACCCTGCTGCTCGATCGGCGCGGCCTCCGGGTCAGGGCCCTTGTACGACTCGAGGTTGGCCCCGTGCGTCTTGCCGAAGGTGTGCCCGCCGGCGATCAGCGCGACGGTCTCCTCGTCGTTCATCGCCATCCGGCCGAAGGTCTCGCGGATGTCGCGGGCCGAGGCCAGCGGGTCCGGGTTGCCGTTGGGGCCCTCCGGGTTGACGTAGATCAGGCCCATCTGCACCGCGCCGAACGGCTGCTCCAGGTCACGGTCACCGGAGTAGCGCTCGTCGGCGAGCCAGGTGTGCTCGGGGCCCCAGTACACGTCCTGGTCGGGCTCCCACACGTCCGCGCGGCCGCCGGCGAACCCGAAGGTCGTGAAGCCCATCGTCTCCAGGGCCCGGTTGCCCGTGAAGATCATCAGGTCGGCCCAGGAGATCGCGCGGCCGTACTTCTTCTTGACCGGCCAGAGCAGCCGGCGGGCCTTGTCCAGGTTGACGTTGTCCGGCCAGCTGTTCAGCGGGGCGAAGCGCTGCATGCCGGCGCCGGCGCCACCCCGGCCGTCGGTGACCCGGTACGTGCCGGCGCTGTGCCAGGCCATCCGGATCATGAAGCCGCCGTAGTGGCCGAAGTCGGCCGGCCACCAGTCCTGGGAGTTGGTCAGCAGCTCGTCGACGTCCCTGGCCAGGGCGTCGAGGTCGACGGTGCTGAAGGCAGCGGCGTAGTCGAAGTCCGCGCCCATGGGGTTGGACTCGGCGGGGTGCTTGCGGAGGATCGAGAGGTTGAGCTGGTTCGGCCACCAGTCACGGTTGCTGCCGCCCTCGGTGGGGTGGGAGATGCGACCGGCCGAGACCGGGCACCCGACCGCGCTCTCCTCGTTGATCTCGCCGACAACGGCGTTAGGACTGTCAGACACGGGAAGCCTTCCAGGATCAGAGCGTGTGCTCAGGAACTGACTGTGGTGGTGGAGCAGTCGGGGCACAGGCCCCAGTAGATGACCTCGGCCTCGTCGATCGCGAAACCGTGGTCGTCCGACGCGGTCAAACACGGCGCTGCACCGACGGCACAGTCGACGTCGGCGATCACGCCGCACGACCGGCAGACGATGTGGTGGTGGTTGTCCCCGACCCGTGCCTCGTAGCGTGCCACGGAGTCCGTCGGCTGGATCCGCCGCACCAGGCGCGCGGAGGTCAGGGCGCGGAGCACGTCGTAGATGGCCTGCCGGGACACCTCACGGAGATCCTCACGCACGACATTGATGATCGAGTCCGTGTCGGCGTGCGGATGGTCGTGGACCGCGGACAGCACCGCCAGCCGGGGGCGTGTGACCCGGAGAGCGGCCCCGCGCAACATGCGCTCGAAGTCCGAAGTCGTTGGCACGAGGCGAAGCCTGCCGCATTTTCTGGAATCAATCAAGAATCCGTGTGTCGGCGCGTCAGTGCCGAACGGGTGGCCGCACGGTGGCCGGCGGGGAGGCGCCGGGTCGGGCGGGCTACGCGATCGACTGGTTGCTGTCGCCGGCCATGATCATCTCGGGGATCTGCTGGAACGCCCAGCCACCCGCGGCCGGGGTCAGCGACCAGATCAGGTCGAAGCGGCTGCCCGGCCAGTGGGTCGGCGCGGCCGGCGTCACGTTCGGGATCGCGGCCGCGATCGCGGGGAGTTCGCCGTGCTGCCAGCAGATCAGGGTGGGTTCGGTGCGGCGCGCGACCTCCTGGGCCATCGTGGCCTCCTGGCCCTTGCTGTACTGCGTGTTGAGCGTGATGCCGAGCTGCGTGGCCAGCGGGGTCACCGTCTGGCGCGTCCGCTCGCCCTGCTTGTGGTTGCCGCCCGAGGCGTAGATCGCGGTGTGGCGGGCCAGGCCGGGGTGCAGCTGGCCCGATGCCGGCGCGAACAGCGGGACGAGCGCGCGGGCCCGGTCCCAACCCCGGGCGGTCAGCGCGTGGTTGTCGGACTTGCCGTCCGGGTCGACCCCCTCGTCATCGCCCAACGCCCCTGGCTTCTCGCCGTGGCGGATGATCATGATGAGGGCTCCGGGGTGGGCCGCTGCCGGTGTGGCCGCCGGTGTGGTCGACGCGGCCGGCCGGGTCGAGGTGCCGCAGGCATCGAGCAGGGTGCCCGACGCGGTGACCGCGCCGACCGTGGCGAGCAACCTGAGCAGTTCGCGTCGCGTCGGGCGCACTGGCTCGGGCATGCTGGCTCCTCATCCTGGCTGGGCGTCCGGGCGGTATCGGCGGCGAAGCCGACGGGACATTCCGGACCGGTGGCGAAGCTACCGAAGTTTCCCGTGGGAACGCTGTGTTTTCAGTCGACCAGTCTCAGCTGGCTACCCATTGGGGTAGCCCCGCAGCAGGGGCAGCAGCACGAGGTCGACGATCTCGACGAGGACGGCCTCGGGGATCGGGAGCTGGTTGAGCACGGCGTAGGACCGCAACAGGTCGGGCCCGACGCCGGCGACCCGGGGGTGCAGTGCGGCCGCCGGGACCTCGCCGCGCAGTGCCGCCCGCCGCAGTACCTCCTGGATCGGGACGATGGCCGGGTCGGGGGGCGCCGGGCCGATGGCCTGGGTCAGCTCGGGGTTGCGCACGAGCTCGGCGATCAGGCTGCGGGCCGCCATGCCGGTGGGGCCGGCCATGTCGTCGGCGGTCGTGCGGAGTACCGCCAGGAGCTGGCCGCGGAGGTCGCCGTCGTCCTCGGGCACCTCGATCCGTGACATCGAGGACAGCACCGCGTCGACGACCAGCTCGATCTTGCTCGGCCAGTAGCGGTACAGGGTGGCCTTGCCGGTCTGGGCCCGGGTGGCGACCGCGTCCATGGTCAACGCCGTGAAGCCGCGTTCGCGCAGCTCGTCCAGGACGGCCCCGTGGATCGCGGCGCGCAGCTCCTCGCCGTGCTTGCGCCGCTGGACCGGCCGGACGGCCTCCGCCGGGTCACCCGCCGAGCCGCGCCGGGGTGCGGAGACCTCGTTGCCGGGCATCCGTCCACGGTAGCCCCCGAGGCCGGGCCGGAACACTGTGACGCAGTCGCTAAGAAACTCTACAGTTCTCTATTGCGAACTGATGATTTCATCAACCACTCTGAAGGCATGGAGCTGACAACGGCCGCGACGACGGCACGCGCACCGGGGCCGAGGACTTCGACGGGGCGTGTGACCTCGCGCCCGCCCGCGCCACGCCAGGCGCCGACACCGGCACCTCGGCCCCCGGCGCGGGGGTGGGGGCTGCCGCTGGTGGTCCTGATCGCCGGCGTGTTCGTCTCGGTGCTGGACACGAGCATCGTCAACGTCGCGATGACGGTGATGCGCAAGGACTTCGGGGTCAACCAGGAGAGCGTCCAGTGGGTCAGCACCGTCTACAGCCTGACCGAGGGTGTGGTGGTGCCGGCCAGTGCGTGGCTGGGCGCCCGGTTCGGACTCAAGCGGCTCTACATCGTGGCGCTGGCGCTGTTCACCGTGGGATCGGCGCTGTGTGCGCTGGCCGGTGGCCTGGGCAGCCTGATCTTCTTCCGGATCGTGCAGGCCATACCGGGCGGCATCCTTCCGGTGACGTGCCAGACGATTCTCTATCGCATGATCCCCAGGGAGAAACTGGGCACCGCCATGGGGCTGTACGGCCTCGGTGTGGTTGTCGCACCCGCCATCGGCCCCACCGTGGGCGGTTACCTCATCGACCAGTTCAGCTGGCGGGCGATCTTCTACATCAACCTGCCGGTGGGTGTCCTCGGTGTGCTGGCGGCCATCTTCGTGCTGCGGGAGTTCCCGGCCGAGCGGAACCGGCCGTTCGACCTACCGGGGTTCGCCTGCATCGCCGGTGCGTTGTTCGCGCTGTTGCTGGCGCTGGAGGAGGGCTCGAGCTGGGGATGGACCAGCTACCCGATCCTCATTCTGTTTGCGGTCGCGGCCAATTTGCTGGTCCTGTTCGTGGCGATCGAGCTGCAGGTCGAGCACCCCATTCTGGATGTGCGGGTGCTGAAGAACTGGACCTTTGCGAACTCGCTGCTGCTCATCACGGCGATGTCGATCGGGCTGTACGTGGTGATGTTCTATGTGCCGACGTTCCTGCAGGGCGTGCAGGGGCTCAATGCGTTGGAGGCCGGCCTCGTCCTGTTGCCGCAGGGGCTGACGATGGTGGTGCTGATGCCGATCGCCGGTGCGCTGTATGACAGGTTCGGGGCGCGCTGGCTGGCGATCGCCGGGTTGCTGCTGGTCGGGGTCGGGCTCCTGATGCTGTCGGGCATCACGGTGGACACCCCGCGTTTCGAGCTGATCGAAGGGCTGGTCGTGATGTCGGCCGGGCTCGGGATGTCGATGATGCCGGTGATGACCGGCGGGCTCTCCTCGGTGCCCAGGGCGCTCTCGGACGTCGGCAGCGCCATCAACACGCTCACCATGCGGGTCAGCTCCGCGCTCGGACTGGCCATGATCAGCGCACTGGTGACGGCGGACCGCGCGCAGTTCTGGGCCGACCGGTCGGCGCTGTTGCCGGGCATCGGGGCCGACGTCGACCCGCGCATTGTGCAGATGCAGGAACAGGGCCAGTCCGCGCTGATCCCGCTGTGGCAGCAGCTCACCTACCGGGTCCAGACAGCCGCGTACAGCAATGCGTTCTTCGTCTCCGCCTGTATCGCACTCGCCGGTGTTGTGCTGGCCCTGTCGTTCCGCTCCGGGCGCCCCGCCTCGGGTGCCGACAAGCCGATGGTTCATTAGGAGGGAACGGACATGGCCGGAACGGAACTGGCGGATCGCGCCGAGATCATCGAAGAATTGGCTGCCCTTTCGCGGCCGGCCGCTGTACCCGCCACACGGCGGTTGAAGCGGCCGACGAAAATTTTGCTGGCCTTCGTCGCGGTGGTGAGCGTCGTGGAGCTGCTCGTTTTCTCCGGAACGTACTTTCTGTATTCCAGCCGGTACGTATCGACCGACAATGCCCAGGTCGACGGCGACCAGATCGCGATCAAGGCCCCCATCGCGGGATCGGTGACCGGCTGGTCCGTCGCCGCCGGGGACACCGTGCGGAAGAACGAGGTCGTCGGCTCGATCACGGCCACCGGCGGTGGGGCCCAGCCCAAGCGCGTCGTCAAGTCGCCGGGGGCGGGCGCGGTCGCCGTCAACACTGTCGTCGACGGCCAGTACGTCAGCGCCGGGGTGACGCTGGCGGTGGCCTACGACCCGAGCTCCAGCTACATCACGGCCCGGGTCGAGGAGGACGACATCGCAGGCGTCCACCCTGGCCAGCTGGCCGACATCTCCGTCGACGCCTACCCGGGCACGCCGGTACTCGGCACCGTCACGCAGGTCCAGGCGGCCACCGCGGGGCAGCTCGCCGAGTGGCCGGGCGACGACACCGACCCGTCGAACCCCCAGAAGGTCGACCAGTACGTCCCGGTCCGGATCGCCATCACCAACAGCAACGGGGTGCGGCTCATGCCGGGCATGAGCGTCGACGTCCACATCGAGCGCTGAGCTGGGCCGCCGGGGTGTCAGTCCGCCGCCCGGTTGTCACGCGGCCGGCGGGGTGCGGGGGAGGGTGAGCGTGAAGGCGGCGCCGGTGGTGCCGGGCGGCGGGTCGACGCAGCGCAGTGTGCCCAGGTGGGCGTTGGCGATGCCGCGTGCGATGGCGAGACCGAGCCCCGCGCCGCCGTTGTGGCTGGTCCGGGCACGGGCGGTATCGAGGCGGGTCAGGCGGTCGAAGATCCGTTCCCGGTCGGCAGGGTCGATGCCGGGGCCGGTGTCGACGACCGTGACGGTGACGTGCCCGGGCTCGGCGGCGTCGTGGACGGCTGGGTCAGGTTCGATGTTGAGGGTGATGGTGCCGCCGTCGGGGGTGTGGTGGCGGGCGTTGTCGAGCAGGTTGGCCAGCAGCTGGGCCAGCTGGGCGCCGTCGGCGGTGACGGTGGCGGGTTCGCCGGTCACGGTGACGGTGAGGGTGGGGGAGAGCAGCGCGGTGCGTTCGGCCTGCTGCTCGGCCAGGGCGCGCAGCTCGACCGGTTCGCGGCGGGGAGGCACGCCGGCCTCGAGGCGGGCCAGGTGCAGCAGGTCCTCCACCAGTCGCTGGCCTCGGCGGGCCTCGTGGATCAGCAGCAGCTGGAGATGGTCGCGCTGCTCGGCGTCCAGGTTCGTCGAGGTGGCGGCCTCGGCGGCGGCCAGGATGCCGGTGATCGGCGTGCGTAGCTCGTGGGCGGCGTCGTCGACGAACCGGCGCAGGCGGTCGGCCGCGTCGAGCGCGGCCGCCTCGGCGGTGCGGGCGCGGGTCTGCTCGTCCCGGGCGTGCTGTTCGGCGCCCTCCAGCGCGTCGAGCATGTCGTCGAAGGCCTCGGCGGTGCGGCCGAGCTCGGTGTCGGTGCGCACCGGGGCGAGACGCCGGCCCCGTTGCCCCCGGCTGATCGACCTGGCCAGCGTCGTCATGGCGTCCAGGGGCGCGAGGGCGGCGCGGGTGGTGGCCAGCAGAGCCAGCACGGCCAGCGCGAGGCCGGCCAGCCCCACCTCGATCATGATCTTGCGCAGGCGTTGCTGCGGCACGGTGACGGTGTCGAGGTCGACGCTCAAGCTCAGCCGGGACTTGTCGGGCAGCACGCGGCGGACGATGCGCACTGTCGGGCCCGAGGGTGCGACGCCGCCGTACTCGTCCCCGGCGGGCGTGATGAGCTGTGCCTGCAGCGGGCCGCCGGTGAGCTGGCGGACGAGCTGGCCCGGCGGCACGTGGCGCGCGGCGAGCTGCGCGGCGGCGGCGACCCGGTCGGCCACCCGCGCGTTCAGCTCGGCGCGCGACAGGGCCGAGAAGATCACGTCGGTGGCCACCCCGGTGACCAGCAGCACCGCGACCAGCACCCCGACCCCGAGGAAGATCACCCGGCGCCGCAGGGACACCGTCCGCAGTGCCGCGACCGGCCGGGGCAGCCAGGCCACTAGAGCGTGTCTCCCAAACCATTCAGCCGGCGTCGTGGCGCCCAGGCAGACACCTCGCGGCGTTGTCGTCGCCGCCGGTCCAACAACGGGACCGGCGACTCCGAAGACGGCGCGACCTTGCGATGCGCCCACCTGGCCACCACGCCACTCGCCATAGGATTGGGAGACACGCTCTAGGTTGCGATCAGCGGCAGGGTTGTGCGGCCCGGGCCGAGGACCCGTTCGGGGTCGGAGCTCAGCACGTCGGACAGCAGGGTCGCGTAGACGTCGCGGAAGTCGGTGGTCACCTTCAGGTCGCCGTTGTCGAGGTCGGTGAGGCTGGGCTGGTCGCCGACGAACCCGCCGCGCACCGGTGCACCGGCGACGAAGACCGAGCTCGAGGTGCCGTGGTCGGTGCCCTGGTTGGCGTTGGCCATCACCCGGCGCCCGAACTCGGAGTACGCGACGAGCACCACGCCCCGGCCCCGCGCCGAGGTCGCCATCCGGTTCACGAACGCCGACACCGCCTGGTCGACCTCGGTGAGCAGCCGCTGCTGCGTCATCCGCTCGCCGGTGTGCGTGTCGAAGCCACCCATGCTGACCGAGTAGGCCCGCGTCGGTGCGCCCATCTCGATGCAGGCGGCGACCACGTCCAGCTCGTGCGCCAGCTGGCCGGTGGCCCGGCCGCCCTTGCCCGCCGCTCTGGTTGCGCCCTTCGTGGCGGTGCCGGCGGCCGCACCGGCCGCCGGGGTGGCACCGGCCGCCGGGGTGGCACCGGGTGCCGGGGTGGCGCTGACCGCGCTTCCGGCCTTCGTGCCGGCTGCGCGCCGGCGTCCGGTGCGGGACGAGTTGGCGACCGGCGCGGGGTGGTCGAGCGCGGGTCCGAGGGTGGTGGCGGTGCGGTGCAGGTCCACGATCGCCCGTGCCGCGGTCGCCTGGGGTACCGACTCGCCGGGCGCCGGGTCGCCCATCGCCAGGAACGCGGTCCCGAGCGCGCCGCCCGGCAGGCTCAGCCCGCCGGCCGGCAGCGCCGCGCCCGCGGTGGTGGCGCCGGCCAGCAGGGGAGGCAGCACGGGGTCCAGCGAGACCGCGAGCAGCGGGTCACGGCCGTTGACGTCGAGCCAGCGCCCGAGCCAGCCGGTGGTGCTCGGGCTCTGGGGTGACGCGGTCTGCCAGATGTCCATCGAGCGGAAGTGGCTGTGGTCGGGTTGCGGATACGACACCCCGCGCACGATGGCGAGGTGCTCGTTGTCCCACAGGGTCTTGAGGCCGGTCAGGCCGGGGTTGAGCCCGAGTCCCTCGTCGAGGGGCAACACTTCGGACTCGGTGTAGGCCAGCTCCGGCCGTGCGCTCTGGTAGGCGGGGTCGCCGGCGGGGATCACGGTGTTGAGCCCGTCGTTGCCGCCGTACAGGGTGAGCAGCACCAGCACCCCCGTGCCGGGCTTCAGCGGGGTGAGCCGCGCACGGGCGACCAGCGCGTCGAGGCCGTAACCCGCGCCGGCGAGCGCGACGGCGCCGGCTCCGGAGTAGGCCAGGAACCGGCGTCGGTTCAACACGGGAGCCATGGTTCTCCTTGCAGATGAGGGCGCAGGTGAGGGCGCGGGGTCAGGCGCTGACGGTGTACTCGGGGGCGGTCAGCGCGAGGCCGACGAGCTGGGCCGGCTGGCTGGCCAGTGGTGTCAGGGCGGTGGCGGTCCGGTCGGTGAAGCCGCTGAGTCCGAGCAGCGCGGCGGTGGCCTCGACGCGACCGGTCGGCGAGGTGCCGGAGACCGGGGTGAGGTCGCCGTGCGCGGCGATCTGCTGCGCCAGCCGCAGCCGGGTCAGGGCGGCGGCGGTGGTCAGCCACGGCACCCCGGCCGGCCAGCCGCCGACGCTGGGCGGGGCGAACGGCACCTGCCCGAGCCCGGTGATCCCGGCACGCAGGCTCGCGGCCGGCAGCGCGGACGCCGACACCTTGAGCGCCCGCAGCGCCCCGACCAGCCACAACACCGGCTCCTTCACCAGCACGGCCGACCGGTCGCGGAACTGTGGCGTGCCGACCGCCGCCCGCAGGAGCGCCGTGACGTCGTGGCCAGGGCCGTAGGCGTCGAGCAGCCGGTCCATCGTCTCGGCGTCCGGCGGGGTGTCGCCGACGAACCGCGTCCAGATCCGGGTGGCCACGAACTTCGGCGACGCCGGCTCCTGGACCAGCAGGTTCACCAGCGCGGGCGCGTCGAAGCTGGCGGAGTGCCCGAGCACCGTCTCCGGGCCGGGGTCGTGCGCCCTCGACACGAACGACGGGGTGTCGCTGGTGTAGTTCAGCCGCCACCCGGTCAGCGCCCGCGCGGCTTCGCGCACGTCGTCCTCGGTGTAGTTGCCGACCCCGAGGGAGAACAGCTCCATGAACTCCCTGGCGAGGTTCTCGTTCGGCTTGCCCACCCGGTTGCCCTGCCCGTCGAGCCAGATCAGCATCGCCGGGTCGACGATCATCGCCTGGGCCAGGGTGCGGAAGTCGCCGCGTCCCAGCTGCCGAAAGGTGTCGTTCTGCTGATACATCAGCTTTGCGAACTTGACCTTCTGGATGCTCGTGGCGAAATGGGTGTGCCAGAACCAGGCCATCCGCTCCGGGAATGGGATGTCGACCGCGGCCATTCGGTCCAGCCACCACTGGCCCAGTTGGCGGCCCTCGGCGGCCAGGGCCTGGTTCTGGGCCTTTCTGGCCGCGATGTCGGCGCCCCTGCCCAGCCGGGTCGTGCCACCCAGGGCCGGCACCGGGGTCGCCGCCGTGCCGGCATCGGCGGTGGACGGCGTGGTCAGGGAGGTTAGCGTCGCCGCGAACCCCGCCTTCGCGGCGGCGTCGACCTCGCCGGGACGCGGGCCCAGCCCCAACCGGTCCAGCAACCGGCGGACCGCGTCCCGCTCGGAGATCACCCCGCTGGCCACCGCCATCGTGTCAATGCTCACGACGGGGACGGTAGAGCCGGCAATGAGCGCCCGGACAGTGCCGATGCCGATTCTTCAGGGACCCTTCAGCACGGTTATGGGCACTACTGATGAATTGCTGAGAAATGTTCGACAGGCATTTATTCTCAGTTTCCGTGCATTTCCGGAGGCCCATTGCCGGGACTGGGTCGGGCGACGGCGACCCGACAAACCCGCTACAACAGCACCATGCAGCTGAACGCCGCCGAGCTCCGCAGGCACCTGGTCGGCCAGCTCGTCGCCCACGGCTACCTGCACGCCGGCCCGGTCGAGCGGGCGATGCGCACGGTGCCGAGGCACGTGTTCCTGCCGAAGGTGCCTCTGGAGCAGGCGTACGCCAACGAGGTCGTGATCACCGAGCCGGGCGGCACCGGCGGCCTCCCGCTGAGTACGGCGTCGCAGCCGAGCATCGTCGCCGTGATGCTCGAGCAGCTGGCCGTCGAACCCGGCCAGCGCGTGCTGGAGATCGGCACCGGGCCTGGCTACAACGCCGCGCTGCTGGCCGAGCTCACCGGCCCCGCCGGCTCGGTGACCAGCCTGGACATCTATCCCGACGTGATCACCTCGGCTGAGGCCGCACTGGTCGAGGCCGGCTACGCGGACGTTCGGGTCGTCGGCCGAGACGGGGCGCTCGGGGCCGCAGAGCATGCGCCGTTCGACCGGATCGTCGTCGCCGTCGGCCCCACCGACCTGCCGCCCGCCTGGCACCAGCAGCTCGCCCCCGGTGGGCGCCTCGTTGTGCCGCTGCGCTGGCGCGGCCTCACGCGCAGCATCGCGTTCGTCCGGCACGGCGCCGGGCTGCGGTCGGTGGCCGGCGCGATGTGCGGGTTCATCCCGATGGTCGGTCTGGACGGCGAGCGCACGGCGCCGCTGGACCCCGACAACTACGCCTCGCTGTGCTGGGAGCCCGACCAGGCCATCGACGCGGCAGCGCTGCGGGGTGTGCTCGACCGGCGCCACACAGCGGCCTGGTCGGGCGTACATGTCGAGCCGGGGGAGTCGTTCGAGGGGGTGTGGCTGCGCTTCGCGGCCGCGGAGCCCGGCACCTGTCGCGTCGCCGTGCCCTCCGAGTCGAACGGCGCCGCCGGCCCGCGCATCCGCAACCCGGTGGCCGTCGACGGTGCCACCCTCGCGCACTTCAGTTGGCGCCACACCGAAGCCGGCGGGCACCGTGGCACCGAGCTCGGCGCGATCGGCTACGGCCCGGACGGCGCGGAGCTCGCCGAGCGCCTGTGCGGCCACATCCGGGACTGGGGTGCCGACCGGTCCGCCGAGCCCGTCTTCGCCGCGTATCCCGCCGGCACGGCCCCGGCCGTCCTCAACGGGCAGGTCATCAGGAAACGGCACATCGACCTCGTCATGACCTTCTGACGTCGCTGCCCGCCGGCCGAGGTCACTCGTCGAGCATGCGCACCCGCGTCTGCTCGGCGCGGATCGGATAGCCGTGCGGGGTGGTGTAGGTGAGGCGGGGGATCGGCTCACCGGTGGCGCGGTCGACCAGTGTGACGTGCTGCTCGCCGGGCTCGTAGGCGTGGTCCTGGCCCCATTGACGCAGGCTGACCACCAGGCTGAACAGGTCCTTGCCCGCCTCGGTGAGCACGTACTCGCGGTAGCTGCTGCCGTCGGAGGCCGGCTGTACGGTCAGCACACCGGCGTCGACCAGGTTGCGCAGCCGGTCGCTGAGGATGTTCTTCGCCACCCCGAGGTTGCGCTGGAGCTGCCCGAAGCGGCGGATGCCGTCGAAGGCGTCGCGGATGATCAGCAACGACCACTTGTCGCCCACGATGTCGATCGTGCGCGCGACCGGGCACCCCGGAACCGTCCACGTCCGGTCGCTCACGAGCGATCACCTTCCCGCATCTGGTTGCGATTCAAAACTGCCCAAGCCTAAGGTGGTTTCAGTTTACTACCGCTGCGCGTTGTCACGGCGGTCTCGGTCTTCACCATGGGGGCCGGTGTCGAGTGCCCGTACAGCGCGCGGATCCGCCCGCCGACCATCTCGTGCCGCTGCTTCGCCGGCACGGCACGCTCCTTCCGGACTCGGGAACGCTAGCGCCTCGCGGTTTCGGACGGACGCCGACCGGCTGTGACGGAGGCCTCCCTGCCCAGTTTGATAACACTGTTACAGTATGAATAGACACGCCGTTGCAGGTGACTGCCAGGAGGCCACGATGGCCAGTACCTATCTCGCCGGGAACTTCGCTCCGGTGCACGACGAGCTGACCGTCACCGAGTTGGCGGTCACCGGCACGGTCCCGGAGTTTCTGGACGGGCGGTACCTGCGCAACGGCCCCAACCCGATCTCCGAGGTCGACCCGGCCACCTACCACTGGGTTTTCGGGGACGGCATGGTGCACGGCGTCCGGTTACGCGACGGGCAGGCGCAGTGGTACCGCAACCGCTGGGTCCGCTCCGCCTCGGTGGCCTCGGCCCTCGGCGAGACGGCGCCGGGGCCTCGCCGCTCGGCCCGGCTGACCGCGTTGGGCGCGAACACCAACGTGATCGCCCACGCCGGCCGCACCCTGGCCCTAGTCGAAGGAGGGGAGGCCAGCTACGAGCTCAGCGAGGAGCTCGACACCGTCGGCGAGTACGACTTCGACGGCACACTTCCCGGCGGCTACACCCCGCACCCCAAACGCGACCCTGCCACCGGCGAGCTGCACGCGGTGTCCTACTTCTTCGGCTGGGGCAACCGGGTGCAGTACTCCGTGATCGGCACCGACGGCCGGGCCCGGCGCACGGTCGACATCCAGGTCACCGGCAGCCCCATGATGCACAACTTCTCCCTCACCGAGAAGTACGTGATCTTCTACGACCTTCCCGTGGTCTTCGACGCCGAACAGGCCGTGGCCGCGGCGCCCATCCCGGGCCCGCTGCGCACCCCCGCCAAGTTGGTCATGTCCGCGCTGATCGGACGGGTCCGCGTGCCCGACCCACTGCACGCGACGATGGACCGCGCCCTGCCCGCCAACGGCCGCATGCCCTACCACTGGGACCCGCGCTACCCGGCCAGGGTCGGTGTCATGCCGCGCGAGGGAGGCTCCGAGGACGTGCGCTGGTTCCAGGTCGGACCCTGCTTCGTCTTCCACCCGTTGAATGCCTACGACCTGGCCGGCGAGACCGGTGACACCGTCGTGCTCGACGTCGTGCGGCACCCGAAAATGTTCGCCACCGACCGCAACGGCCCCAACGAAGGCCAGACCACCCTCGACCGCTGGACCATCGACCTGGCCGCCAGCACCCTGCGGGAGTCCCTCCTCGACGACCACCCCCAGGAGTTCCCGCAGGTCGACGAACGAGTGACCGGCAGACGCCACCGCTACGGCTACACGATGGCCGCCCAGCCCGGCACCGGCCTCAACGCCGACAACGCGCTCCTGCGCCACGACCTGCTCACCGGGCACACCGAACGACACACCCTCGGCGCCGGCAGGCAGGGCAGCGAGTTCGTGTTCGTCCCCAGCTCACCCCACGCCGCCGAGGACGACGGCGTGCTCATGGGCTACGTGTACGACACCACGACCGACTGCAGCGACCTGGTCATCCTCGACGCCCAAACCCTCGACTCAGTCGCCACGGTGCACCTCCCGGCCCGCGTCCCCAACGGCTTCCACGGCAACTGGCTCCCGACGAGTCACTAGCCGCACTTCGCCCTGGCACGAGTTCCGCCGGGGTTGTCGACCAGCGGCTGGTCAGGCAGGAGGCGGGTCCAGTTCAGCCAGTTCGCGGGCGAGGTTGTCGCGCGCGGCGGAATCCCACCGGCGCTGCCCGGTCCGCGTGGCGAACTGGCGCTCGTGCTCGAGGAGGTGCTGAAGCACGGCGGCCCCCAGTCCGGCTGCTGACAACTCCGCCTCGGCCCGGTCCGCGCTGCGCGCCTCGTTGTCGTTGGCCAGCGGCTCGTAGATCACGTCGTGGTAGAACCCCGCCGCGACGACGGCCGGCAGGTCAGCGACAGGTTCGGTCCCGGCCAGCTCGACGATAGTCTCGACGACGATCAGCAGATGATCAAGATCGTGGGACCGGCGGTGCGGCTCGTCGTAGCCAGCCACGACGGCATCGAACCTGGCCATGGTCGCCGGATCGCCTCCGAGGTGGGCCTGCCACAGCGCGCGTAGCCGAGCCCGCTTGGCGTGTCGCTCTTCGTCGAGGCCCACCGCCTCAGTATCGGCGGGATGGGGCAGCGGCGCTGGCCCACGAGCCCTGGCGGCGCCGGCGATGTCGAACCGCCGCGCAACGCCGCCGCGGTGCATACGACCGGGGCGGCACGCCGAGGGCGGGGGCCTGGGCCGGGTTGTCGGGGTGGGAGGGGATACTCCCCGGATGACCGCCTCCACGACGAAGATCGAGCGTTCGGCGCCGGCGATCAGGGCGGTGCTCGCCGAGGTGTCGCCGGAGGAGTGCGGGCGGTTCGAGGTCGAGTTCGTCGACGGGCTCGCTCGCTCCGGCGCGGAGTTCGACCTGGCGCCGGTGGAGACGGTGCTCGACCGTTGGTGGGGTATCGCCGTGATCCGGGTGAACCCGCTCTCGGAGCACGAGGCGGCGCAGCTGGCCGCGGCGCGGAGCGGTGACCTCTCCGGGCTGCGGAGCCGCGACGAGCACGGGAACTGGGTCCGGCTGTAGATGGCCCGCTACGGCCCGGTGTGGCTGGACATCGCCGCCGAGCAGTACACGGAGCTGCCGGCCGACGCCCGCGCGCAGGTCGACGCGCGCGTGGAACAGCTGCTGGAGAACCCGACCCGGTCCGGCGGGGCATACGACCGACGCACCGACCAGTGGACCACTACATACGGCGCCGGCGCGGGTCTGCTCGTCTACGCCGTGGTGCACGAGCTGGGACGCATCATCATCCTGCGACTGGTCTGAGCCGAACGGTCCAGGCAGGCTGTTACGCGCTGTCGTCGAGGGGATCGTCGGCTTCGAAGAACTCTCGAAGTTCGTTCAGGCGCAGAACTGTTAGGTCCGACAGTGGGATCTCGTACTGTCGCTAGGGGGTCGGTGCCGGGACCGCGAGCGTGGCGCGCGGGCGCCGTGCTCCGGTCGGGGTCACCGAGACCGTCACGAGGACTCTCCACTGGATCAGGACAGTAGATGCCTTCCATGTGGCCGATCAGGACCTGTAATGCAACGGCTTCAACTGACCGATCGATGAGACCCAGCAGTGCCTGCTTCGCCGTAAGAACATAGCTGTTCTCTCTCGCCACTCGGCTCTGGGCGTCGCTCATTTCATCGGCGTTCCACGTGGGTTTATGAGACCGATCGGGGCGAAATTCATTCGATCCTGCTGGTGCATGCGCCGCTCGTGCAGGAGCGGTGCCAGAGACGGGTGAAGCTCCTCAGTACCGTGCGAGATCCTCCGCGATTGGGCCTGAACTCGGCACCCGAAACCACCACCAGGGTCTTCCCCCTACGTCCACGCACGCGATCTTCGCAATGCGGTCGCCCGAATCGTCGACTGTGAACGATCGAAACTGTTCGTCCGAGGTGGCGATGTAGCCACGCATCCGTTCTGCTACAGAGGGTGGTAGCTCGGCCAGCGAGGTCTCCAGCGCGTCGCGTATGAACAAGGCACCCGCTAGATCGTGCTCGGTCCACACCGTGCGGTCCGACCAAGGCAATGCGCGATCCTGGTCGATCTTCTGCACATGGAGATCCCAGGCCACGGCGAGGTCGATCGCGTCCGCATCGCTGCCGTCAGCTCGGATGATCGGATGTGCCGCGATGTCCGACAGCTCACTGTCGTTGAACACCGCTCTGATCGCTGACGGGATCTCTCGCATGGTCACTGTCCGATTTTGTAGCTCGTGGAGCGCCAGGGCATGTCGTAGTTGACGACGACTCGAACGCCATCGTAGGTGAAGGACTCCGCGTGCTGTCCTTCGAGCTTCACGGGCTCCCCCTTCGTCAGCGCTGCATTGACCTGGGCGTCGGTTGGTCGGTTCATGGCCGGATTTCCGTCACCGGTGTGTCCATTGATGAATTGTTCGATCTCGTCCTGGCTGTACTCGCTGCCCCGAAACCCGTGGGCTTCCTCGGACGGCGTTCGCCCGAGACCTGCGGTGCCGCCGCGTCACCGGCGCCGGAGCTAGTCGGATTGGCCCCGCGCAGCGGCCGATGGCTTCCCCGTTCCCTCGGCCGAGGCTGAACCCACGGTGATGCCGGGGTCAGCGGCCGCTCCCCAGGACGACAGCTGTTGTGTCGGGCGCGAGCCTGTGACACCGGCGGGGGGCGGGCTGCTGTCGCCAGTGCCGGCGTTGGCTCGGTGCTGACCGGGTGGGGCGAATACGCCCAGGCCTGGGACGGTGT
>DATAYB010000328.1:0-18429 GCA_036272795.1 Pseudonocardia sp. | reverse complement strand
GCATCCAGGCCGGGCCGTTCCGTACGGACATCTCGCTGGCCTGGCCGGCGGACGCGGTGGCGCGCTTCGAGCAGTCGCTCGCGCTGGGCCGGGTCGGCGAGGCGGAGGAGATCGTCGGCGCCGCGCTGTACTTCGCCTCCGACGCCGCCTCGTTCTGTACCGGCGCGGTGCTGCGGCTGGACGGGGGCACCCCGTGAGGGCGCTGACGTACCGGGCGCCGGACGAGGTCGCCGTCGTCGAGGTCGCCGACCCCGTGCCGCCGGACGAGTTCGGTGCCGTCGTGCGGGTCACCACGGCGGGCATCTGCGGCAGTGACCTGCACATTTACCACGGCCACGGGTTCAGCCCGGACATCGGCTACTGCCTTGGACATGAGGCGGTGGGCACGGTCGCCTCGGTGGGTTCACGGGTCGACGCGTTCGCGGTGGGCGACCGGGTGCTCGTGCCGGCGTCGGTGGGCTGCTCGACCTGCCGGCAGTGCCGGATCGGGCTGATCGCGCGCTGCGAGAACGCGGTGCGTGGCGGCACGGTGCCCTGCTACGGGCTGAGCCACGCGCTGCCGGGCAGCCAGGCGGAGGCGGTCGCGGTGCCGCACGCCGCCACCAACCTGGTGGCGATCCCGGCCTCGCTTTCCGACGACGACGCCGTCGTGCTCACCGACAACGCGCCGACCGGCTGGTACGGCGCCCGCCGTGGCCGGATCACGCCGGGCGACACGGTCGCGGTGATCGGACTGGGCCCGGTCGGGCTGATGGCGGTGCAGTCGGCGCTCGTGCTGGGTGCGGCGACGGTGTACGGGGTGGACCCGGTGGCGTCGCGGCTGGCCAGGGCGGAGGAGCTGGGTGCGGTGCCGATCGAGTCGGCGGACGCGAAGGCGGCCATCCGGGCGGCCACCGGGGGCGGCGTGGACGTGGCGATCGAGGCGGTCGGCGCGGACGCCAGCATCGGGGTGGCGATCAGCGCGGTGCGCGCCGGCGGCCGCGTCAGCGTGGTCGGCGTCAGCCAGAACAAGGCGTACCCCATGCACCTGATGGCGGCCCAGGTGCGTGAGCTGGAGTTCGCCATCGGGCTGTGCTCCGTGCAGTTCGAGCTGCCCATCCTGCTCTCGCTCACGGCCGGCGGCCGGCTGCGCCCCGCCGCCGTCGTGTCCCACCGGGTGCCGCTGTCGGAGGCCGCCGACGCCTACCGGCAGGTGGCCGCCCGCGACGACGGCGTCAGCAAGATCGTGCTGGACCCGGCGGGGTGAGCTCTCCGGGCTGACAAAATCCGCGACTCACCCCGACGAAGTCCCCGGCTCGCGGGAGTTTCTCGGCGGGGTATCGGGTGGCGGGGGTTGGGTCAGGGGCGGGGTTTGGCCAGGGACCGGAGGGCTTCGCCGTCCCAGCGGAGTACGCGCCAGTCCTCCCTCGGCTGGGCGCCGAGTGCGAGGTGCGCGTCCATGCCGAGCGTGTTGGAGCGCAGGGTCACGCACTCGATCCTGGTGTAGCCGTTGTCCAGGGCGAGCTGCGCGAGGTGGCCCCAGATCTTGCGGGCCACCCCGCGCCCGCGCATCGCCGGCCGGAGGTACACGTCCTCGGCGTAGATGCCGTGCACGCCGTCCCAGGTCGAGAAGTTCAGGAAGTACAGCGCGAACCCGCCCACCTCGCCCGCGTCGTCGGCGACGACGCCGAACAACGCCGGCCGCTCCCCGAACAGGGCGCGGTGCAGCTGCGCCGGCTCGAGGTGGCATTCCTCGGCCATCTCCTCGTGCGCCGCCAGTTCGTGCACCATCGCCACGACAGCGTCGACGTCCCGCGCCTCGATCGCGCGGATGATCACCTCAGTCACCGCCCGATCCTAAGCGGCCGCCCGCCTGTGACCTGCCTGGTGTGGAGTTCGGTAACGGCGGGCGGGGTTGGGGTGTCGAAAACCTGCCTGGTGTGGAGTTCGGTAACACCAGGCAGGTCTTCTTCACCGCCGGCGCCGACGACGACATCGCCGGCGCCGACGACGGCTACGCCGGGGCGGGTTCGTCGATGCCCGACTCGGCGGCCAGTACGTCGATCTCGGGGGGTGGGCGGCGGAAACCCCTGGTCAGCACGGCCAGATAGATCACGCCGAGCGCCAGCCAGCACGCGCCGAGCAGCTGCGCGACGTGGCCGAGGTTCAGCAGCAGCGCGATGTCCAGGATCGCGCCGATCGCCGGCACGACCACGTAGCCGAGCACACCGAGCGGGGAGCCCGACTGTCGCCGCCGCCAGAACAGCGCGATCACGCAGATGTTGACCGACGTGAACGCGAGGAACGCCCCGAAGTTGATCAGCGAGACGGCCTTGTCCACGTTCAGCGTCAGCCCGATCAGCCCGGCGACGCCGCAGATCAGGATGCCGACGGCCGGGGTGCGAAACCTCGGCTGCAGGTACGCGAACACCCTGCGTGGCAGCACCTGGTCCCGGCCCATGGCGTAGAGCAGCCGCGACACGCTGGCCTGCGCGGCGATGCCGGACGCGAACTGCGTGACCACGAAGCCGGCCAGGAAGATCGCGGCGAACAGATCGGCGCCGATGGTCTTGGCGATCTCGAAGGCGGCGGAGTCGGGGTCGGCGAACTGCCCGCCCGGGTGCACCAGCTGCGTCGCGTACGTGACGATCGCGAAGATCGCGCCACCGAGCAGTGCGATCAGCAGGATCGCCCTCGGCATGGTGCGGCGGGGGTCGATGGTCTCCTCGGTCAGCGTGGTCACCGCGTCGAAGCCGAGGAACGAGTAGGCCGCGATGCCGGCGCCGGCCGTGATGCCGGCGATCGTCGTCGCCGGGTTCACGAACGGCTCCGCGCTGAACCACGACCCGACGCTGCCGGACGCCACGAACACGTGCCGCAGCGACAGCACCACGAACGCGATGATCACCAGCACCTGGAACGTCATCAGCACGAAGTTGGCCTTGTCCGCCACCTTGATGCCGAGGATGTTGACCACGGTGGTCAGCGCGATGAACACGATGATCCACGCCCACACCGGTACACCGGGAAAGCCCTGCTGCAGGTACGTGGCGCCGATCAGCCAGATCACCATCGGCAGGAAGAAGTAGTCGAGCAGCGTCGCCCAGCCGATCAGGAAGCCGACGCGGGAGTCGATGGTCCGCCGCACGTAGGTGTACGCCGAACCGGCCACCGGGTAGGTCGCGGCCATCCGGCCGTAGCTGTAGGCGGTGAACAGCATGGCGACCAGCGCCAGCAGGTACGCGGTCGGTACCGAGCCGTTGGTCGCCTCGGCGATGGCGCCGAACGCGCCCAACACGATCATCGGGGCCATATAGGCCAGACCGAACAGGACGATGGACTTCAGCCGGAGTGAGCGGTCAAGGGTGGGCTGGGACATGCGCGCTCCTGGGGGTGTTCGGCACGGCCGAGGGCCGCGGGCACAGACCTACGAGTGCTCCCTCCCCTGTGGTTTCCAATGTGCTGGGTCGATCCGGCCCCGGTAGAGCGGCAGCTCCAGCGGCGCGTCGGCTTCGGTGAACTGGTCCCACATACGGTTCAGCCCGGCGGTGCCGTACGTGCGCACGCGGGTGACGTCATCCAGGTCGAGCACATCGGTGAGTACGGCAGGACTCGGGTCGTCGGCCTCCACCCGGACCCGGCCCTCCGGGTCCACGATCAGGCTGCGTCCCACCCCCAGTGGCGCGCCCGCGTTCACGCTGACCACAAAAACCTGGTTCACGATCGCGTTCGCCCTGGCCAGCACGAGCTCCTGGGCGCGGTCGCTGGTCGTCGTCTGCACCGGGTTGATGATCACTTCGGCGCCCAGCCACGCCAGCTGGCGCGAGACCTCGGGGAACCAGGCGTCGTAGCAGATGGAGAATCCGAGCCGGCCGACGTCGGGCACGTCGAACACCACGAACTGCCCGCCCGGCCGGAAGATCTCGTACGGCCGCCAGGGAAAGATCTTGCGGTAGGAGGCGACCAGCTCGCCCTCCGGGGAGAACGCCACCGCCGTGTTGAACACCGCGCCCGGCGCGCTCGCGTCGGACTCGCACAGGCTGCCCGGCAGCAGCCAGACGCCCAGGTCAGCGGCCAGCTCGGCGAGCGCCTTGACCCGGGGGCCGTCGATCGGCTCCGCGGCCTCCCGCATCTCGGCCTCCGAGCTCACCCCGAACAGGTGCAGCTCCGGGTAGACCACCAGCCTGGTCTGGGGAAACCGGGCCAGCAGGCCCTGCACCGACTCGGCGAGCCTGCTCACCGAGTCGGCAACGGGCAGCGGTGGATCTTGCACGACCGCGACGGGCAACGCTCTGACCATCTCGGGACCTTAATCCGCGAGAGGCCCTGGTGGGAGGCTCGTCGCGGTCGGCTGAGATCGACTGAGAACAGGCCTCAGAAAGGCAGGCCGGTGAACACGGTGACGCGCTCCTCGGTGAAGTCCTCCATCGCCGACGCCGGCCCCTCGCGGCCGATGCCGGAGTCCTTCACTCCGCCGTAGGGCATCTGGTCGGCCCGGAAGCTCGGCACGTCCCCGATCAGCACCCCGCCGACGGCGAGCCGGTCGGACGCGGTGAACGCGGTGCGCAGGTCGTTGGTGAACACGCCGGCCTGCAGCCCGAACTTGGAGGCGTTCATCCGCGCGAAGCCCTCGTCGACCGAGGACACGGGGTTCAGCGAGAGCACCGGGCCGAAGACCTCCTCGCACATCACCGAGGCCGACTCCGGCACGTCGGTGAGCACGGTCGGCTCCACCGTGGCGCCGGTGCGGCCTCCACCGGTGGCGAGCGTGGCACCGGCCGACACCGCCGCCGCGACCCAGGACTCGACGCGCTCGGCGGCGGCCAGGTTGATCATCGGGCCGACGTCGGTGCGCGGGTCGCGCGGGTCACCGGTGACGAGCTTGCGCACCTCGGCGACGATCTTCGACCGCAGCTCGTCCCAGTGCGTGGTGTGGATGTAGACGCGCTGGACCGAGATGCAGGACTGGCCGGCCTGGTACATCGCGAAGGTGGCGATGCGCTGTGCGGCGAAGTCCAGGTCCGTCCAGTCGGGCGCTACCAGTACCGCGGCGTTGCCACCGAGCTCCAGTGCGACGTGCTTGCGCGGCACGCTGTCCTTGATGCTCCAGCCCACGGGCACGCTGCCGGTGAACGAGACGATCGGCAGCCTCGGGTCGGCGACCAGGCCGGGCGCGGCACTGTTCGGCACCGGCAGCACGGACCAGGCGCCGGCCGGCAGGTCGGTACCGGAGAGGATCTCACCGAGGACCAGCGCGGTCAGCGGCGTGCCGGGCGCGGGCTTGAGCACGATCGGCGCGCCCACCGCGATCGCGGGGGCGACCTTGTGCGCGACCAGGTTCAGCGGGAAGTTGAACGGCGTGATGCCCAACACCGGGCCACGCGGCACGCGGCGGATCATCGCGGTCCGGCCGACGCCGCCCGGGTCGGTGTCCAGGCGCTGCATCTTGGGTGAGAAGCGGCGCGCCTCCTCGGCTGCCCAGCGGAACGTGGACACCGCTCGGTTCACCTCGACCCGCGACCACTTCACCGGCTTGCCGGACTCGGCGGTGATCACGCCTGCGATCTCGTCGGCGCGCTCGGCGAGCGAGCGGGACACGTGGTCCAGCGCGTCGGCCTTCACGTGCGCAGGCAGGGCGGCGGTCTCGGCGGCCACATCGGCGGCGGCCTGCACCGCCCGCTCGACGTCGTCGGCGCCGGGCAGGTCGTGCTCGCCGGCCACCGAACCGTCGTACGGGCTGTGGATGACTGTGGTGTCGGTGCCGCTGGCGGGCTTACCGGCTACCCAGAAGGGAGTACTCATGTCGCCATCTCCTTCGAGGGGTTCCTGATCAGAGTGTGCGTCGCCGCACCACGGCGAGGTATGGACATTGTGTGGTGCTTTCCAGGTCGGAGTGCGCCATTCTGGACAATGCGGCACGGTCGAGGGACGAGTGCGGGGTGAGGGTCATGTCCGACGGTGCGCCGGCCTCCGGCAGCGGGTGGACCATCCCCGTCCGCGACCTGCTCACGCTGCCCGAGCTCGGCCTGCGGGTGCTCGCGGGTGCCGCCGGGCTGGACCGTGAGGTGTCCTGGGCGCACGTCAGCGAGATGGTCGACCCGACGGAGTTCCTGCGCGGCGGCGAGCTGCTACTGCTGATCGGTGTCAGCCTGCCGGCCGGGGAGCAGGCGCAGCACACGTACGTGGACCGGCTGGCCGCCGCCGGGGTCGCCGCGATCGGGTTCGGCGTCGGGGTGGCGTGGGACGAGGTGCCGCCCGCGCTGGTGGCCGCCGCCGAGCAGGTCGGGCTGCCGCTGCTCGAGGTGCCCCGGGCGACGCCGTTCCTGGCCATCACGCGCGCCGTCGCCCAGGCCATCAACCGCCGCGAGCTGGCCGCCAACGACTACCTGCGCCACGCGCAGCGCTCGCTCACGGCCGCCGCGGTCGGCCGGGGTGGGCTCGCGGCTGTGCTGGACGAGGTGCGGCGGCTGACCGGCGGCTGGGGGCTGCTGCTGAACCGGGGCGGCGCAGTGCTGGCCAGCTCACCCCCGGCAGCCGCCGAGCACCGGGCGTCCCTGCTCGCCGACCTGGCCAGGCTGCGCGACGCCCCCGGCGCGGCGAGCCTGGTGGCCAGGGTGGGTGGCGGCCGCGCGGTCGGTGGCGCGGGCAGTGGTGGCGCGGGCAGTGGCGGCGCGGGCGGTGTCGGCACAGGCACCGGCACCGGCACCGGCACGGGTACGGGTACCGACGCCGAGGTCTGGGTGCAGTCGCTGACCGCCGGTACCGAGGTGCTCGGCTATCTCGCGGTCGGCAGGGCGGAGCGGTTGACGGCGCTCGAGCGGCAGGTGGTGAACGCGGCGGTGCCGCTGTGCACCTTGTCGCTGGACCGCTCACGGGTGGTCGGGCAGGGCAGCAGGCGGTTGCAGGCCGGCGTGCTGCGGCTGCTGCTGGCCGGGCAGGGCACGCTCGTGGCGCCGGTGGCCGACGAGCTGTGGAACGGGTTGCCGCCTGAGCCGGTGCTCGCGCTGGAGTGCCGGGCCGGCCGGTTCGCGCTGGTCGCGGCGAGGGAGCGGCTGGTCGCCGACCGGCAGCTGGCGGCCGCCAGGGTGCTCTACGGCGAGCTGGACGAGGCGCTGGTCTGCCTGGTGTCCGCCGAGGGGGGCGACGTCGAGCGGCTGCTGCGCGTGCTGCGCGGCATCGAGGGCCTGCGGATCGGGGTGTCGGACCCGACCGGTTACGCCGAGCTCGCCGCCGCCCGGGGACAGGCGCAGCGCGCCGCCTCCTACGGCACCGGCTCGGACACCCGGGTCACCTGGTTCCGAGAGGTGCCCAGGCTCGGCCTGCTGGAGCTGCTGCCGGCGGACACCGCGGCCGAGTTCGCCTCCGCGCTGCTGCGGCCGCTGCGGGCGGAGGCGGAACCGGGCTCCGGTTCGGGCTCCGGTTCCGGCTCGAACGCCGCCGCCCGGCGCGGGGACCTGCTGCGCTCGCTGAAGGTGTGGCTCGCCCACCACGGGCAGTGGGACCCGGCGGCGTCCGAGCTCGGCGTGCACCGGCACACCCTGCGCAACCGGATGCAGAAGGTGGAGCGGCTGCTCGGCCGTGAGCTGGACTCGCCCGACCTGCGCGCCGAGCTGTGGCTGGCACTGCGGTTGGACGAGCGCGAGCACGGGTCAACTGGACGAACTGGCGACCCGTCCGGTGGAATCGGCCATTCTGCACAGGCGTAGCCGGGCCGCCGGAGCACTACCGTGCCAGCCATGGTTGCTCAGCGCCGCGAGCTCGTCACCCCTGTTCCCGGTCCGCGTTCGAACACCCTGCACGAACGCCGGGTGCGCGCGGTCAGTGCCGGCGTCGGCGCCGGCCTGCCGATCTACATCGACGAGGCCTCCGGGGCCGTGCTGCGCGATGTGGACGGCAACCAGCTGATCGACTTCGCCAGCGGTATCGCCGTGACCAGCGTGGGCCACGGTGACCCCCGCGTGATGGCCCGGGTGCGCGAGCAGGTCGAGAAGTTCACCCACACCTGCTTCATGGTCACCTCGTACGAGCCGTATGTGCAGGTCTGCGAGGAGCTCAACGACCTCACCCCCGGCGACCACGAGAAGCGCTCCGCGCTGTTCAACTCCGGAGCCGAGGCGGTGGAGAACGCGGTGAAGATCGCCCGCTACGCCACCGGCCGCGACGGGGTGGTGGTCTTCGACCACGCCTACCACGGCCGCACCAACCTGACCATGGCGCTGACCGCCAAGTCGATGCCGTACAAGTCCGGCTTCGGCCCGTTCGCCGGCGAGATCTACCGGGTGCCGATGGCGTACCCGTACCGCTGGCCGACCGGCCCGGCCCAGTGCGCTGACGAGGCCTTCGCCGACTTCGTGTCGATGGTGCACACGCAGGTCGGTGAGCTGAACACCGCCGCCGTGCTGCTCGAGCCGATCCAGGGTGAGGGCGGCTTCATCGAGCCGCCGCCCGGCTTCCTCGCGCGCGTCGTCGAGTGGTGCCGGGAGCACGGCATCGTGTTCATCGCCGACGAGGTGCAGACCGGCTTCTGCCGCACCGGCGACTGGTTCGCCAGCGAGCACGAGAACGTGGTGCCCGACCTGATCACCACCGGCAAGGCCATCGGCGGTGGCCTGCCGCTGGCGGGGGTCACCGGCCGCGCGGAGCTGATGAACGCCGTGCACACCGGTGGCCTCGGCGGTACCTACGGCGGCAACCCGATCGCCTGCGCCGCCGCCCTCGGTGCCATCGAGACCATGCGCACCGAGGACCTCACCACCCGCGCCCGCAACCTCGGCGGCGTGCTGCGCGCCCGGCTGGACGCCATGGCCGCCAAGTACCCGGTGATCGGCGACGTGCGCGGGCGGGGCCTGATGCAGGCCGTCGAGCTGGTCAGCGACCGCGAGGCCAAGACCCCGGACGCGGCCACCACCGCCGCTCTCAACTCCGCCTGCCACCGCGCCGGCCTGCTCACCCTGACCTGCGGCACGTTCGGCAACGTGATGCGCTTCCTGCCGCCGCTGATCATCAGCGAGGAACTGCTCGACGAGGGTCTGACGATCTTCGAGACCGCCCTCGCCGAGGTCGCAGTCTGAGAGGCCTCACAGGCCACTACACCGTCCTCGTGCTGCCGCCGTCGATGCGCAGCTCGGCGCCGACGATGCTGGACGCCCGGTCCGAGACCAGGAACGTGACCAGCTCGGCGACCTCGTCGGGGCGGGCGGGGCGGCCCAGCGGGATGCCGCCGATCGAGTCCATCAGCCGCCGGCGCGAGGTGTCCTCGTCGATGCCGCCCGCCTCGGCGAGCTCGCGCACCATGGCCGCCGCCGCCTCGGTCTCCACGTAGCCGGGCGACACGGTGTTCACCCGGATCCCGGCCGGCGCCACCTGGTTGGCCAGGTTCTTGCTGTAGTTGGCGAGCGCCGCCTTGGCCGCCGCGTACGGCACCGTGGTGGGCAGCGGCGTGGTGCGCTGCAGCGAGGTGATGTGCACGATCGCGCCCCGGCCCCGCTCGAGCATCGCGGGCAGCAGTGCGCGGTCGAGGCGGACGGCGGCCAGCAGGTTCGTGTCGAGCATGTGCTGCCACGTCCTGTCGTCGGTGGCGACGGCTCCGCCGGGCTGCTGGCTCGAGCCGCCGACCACGTGCACGACGATGTCCACCGCCCCCAGCTCGCGGCGGGCCGCCTCGGCGACCGTCTCGACGCCGTCCGCGGTGCTCACGTCGGCCCGGACGAACCGCGCGCCCGCCGGCAGCCGCTCCGGGGTGACCCTCGCGGTGGCCAGCACGGTCGCGCCGGCGGAGGCCAGCCGTGCGGTGATCGCTCCGCCGATGCCCCGGGTGCCGCCGGTGACCACGGCGGTGCGGCCGGCGAGCTCGCCCTCGGTTGTCGCGTGAGTTGTTGTTGCCGCGGTCATGACAGCCTCGTCACAGGCAGATGGTCAGCGCCGCGATGCGGTCGCCGGCCAGGCTGAAGTGCTGGTGCAGCGCGACCGGGCTGCCCGGGAAGTTGCCGGCGACCTCGAGCCGCAGTGCCGCGCCGCCTGCCCAGCGCTCGGCCCCGAGCAGGCGGTAGGTGATGGTGTACGTGCTGGCCAGTTCGGCGAGCCAGGCCCGGATCGCGGCGCGGCCCCGGTGGTCATGGCCCTCGTCGTGCACCAGGGCGTCGTCGGTGAAGCAGGCCACGATGGTGTCCAGGTCGGCGTCCAGCTTGGCCGACAGGTAGGTGGTGAGGACCTCGGGCAGCTCGATGCCGGTGTCGTTACGAAGCGTTGTGGTCATGGGCCCAGCCTGACCGGGTGGCGGCCGCCGTGGGACGGACTGTCAGTCCTTGGCTGGCCGCGCGCGGCCGGGGGATGATCGGGGTATGGACCGCATCGAGCTGGCCGACTTCCTGCGCCGCAGGCGGGAGCAGCTGCGCCCCCGGGACATCGGGCTGCCCGACGCCGGCCTGCGCCGCACGCCCGGGCTGCGCCGCGAGGAGGTCGCGCAGCTGGTCGGCATGTCCACCGACTACTACGTGCGGCTCGAGCAGCAGCGCAGCCCGCAGCCGTCGCCGCAGGTGCTCGCCGCGCTGGCCCGCGCGCTGCGGCTGACCGACGACGAGCGCGACCACCTCTTCGTGCTCGCCGGGCACCAACCGCCGGCCGGACGCCGCGTCGGCGACCACATCCGCCCCGGCCTGCTCGCGCTGCTCGACCAGCTGGAGCACGCGCCGGCGCAGATCCTCTCCGACCTCGGTGACCTGCTGGCACAGAACACCATGGCGCAGCTGTTCTTCGGCACGATGTGCTCCGTGGACCCGGGCCAGCGCAACGTGGTGCTGCGTTGGTTCACCGATCCTGAGGTGCGCGCGCTGTACCCCACCGACGAGCACGAGTACTACGGCCGGTTGCACGTCGCCGACCTGCGCGCCGCCGTGGCCCGGCGCGGCAAGGACCCGGTGGCGGACGAGCTGGTCCGCCGGCTGCGCGCCGCGAGCCCGGAGTTCACGGCGCTGTGGGACCGCCACGAGGTCGCGGTGCGCCGGCAGAGCCGGCTCCGGATCAACCACCCCGCGCTCGGCCCGCTGGAGCTGGACAGCGAGCTACTGCTCACCCCTGCCGAGGACCAGCAGTTCCTCGTCTACACCCCGCCCCCCGGCAGCAACGCCGCCGACCAGCTGGCCCGCCTCCGCGCGGCCCCCCACCCCGCCCCCATTCCCGCGAGTCGCTAGATTCCGCGGCCCGAGTCGCTAGATTCTGCTTCCGCGAGTCGGGGATTTTGTCAGGGTGGGTCGCGGATTCCGTCAGTCCCCGCCGGCGGTCAGCTGAGCAGCTCGGCCGAGACGAGCCAGAGCCGGCCGGCGGCCTCCGGGTCGAGTGCGTGGGCGGCGACGCCAGTGAGGTCGGCCGGCGCCTCGGGCACGACGACGGCCTCCTGGTTGTCCGCGAAGTAGCGGCCGCCGATGCCCTTGAGCAGTGGCGACGTGGCCAGCAGGACCGACATCGAGGCACCCTGTTCCGTCGTCTTCCGCAGTGACTGCCGTGACCGGAGCCCGCCGACGTGGCGCTGCAGCTTCGTCTCGATGGCGCCGGGCATCAGGGCGTTCGCGGTGATGCCCTCGGTGGCCCAGCGGGTCGTGGCGCCGACGGCGAACAGCACGTTCGCCGTCTTCGACTGGCCGTAGGCGGACCAGGGGTCGTACGGCCGGCGCTCGAAGTGCAGGTCGTCGAAGACCACCGCCGAACGGAACAACGCACTCGAGCTGACCGCGACCACGCGCGCCTCACCGGTCGCGGCCGCGCCGGCGGCGAGCGCCCGGTGCAGGCCGGTGGCCAGCGCGAAGTGGCCGAGGTGGTTCGTCGCGAACTGCAGCTCCCAGCCCTCCCGGGTGTGCGTCTCCGGGCAGGCCATCACGCCGGCGTTGTTCACGAGCACGTGCAGCGGGCCACGCCAGCCGGCGACGAAGGCGGCGATGGAGGCGCGGTCGGCCAGGTCGAGCGGGGCGACGTGCACGCCCGGGTTGCCGGTGCTCGCGGTGATGTCGGCGGCGACCGGTGCGCCGGCATCTGGGTTGCGGACCGCGAGGGTGACCTCGGCGCCGGCGCCGGCCAGCGCTCTGGCGGTCTCGACGCCGATGCCTGAGGCGCCGCCGGTGACGATCGCGCGCCGGCCGGACAGGTCGATCCCCTCGGCGACCTCGGCGGCGGTGGACTCGAAGCGGAAGGGGGTCGTGATGCGGGTCATCGGTGCGCTCCCACGGCTATCATGGAGTCAAACGGAGGAACCTCCGGTAATTCGAGAGTAACCGGAGGGTCCTCCGGTTGGCAACCGGCGGAGGTGTGACCATGACCGGGACGACCCGGCCGATGCGTGCCGACGCCCGCCGCAACCGGGAGAACCTGCTGGCCGTCGCGGTCGAGATGCTGTCGCACACCGACGCCGAGGTGCCGCTGGAGTCGATCGCCAAGCGCGCCGGTGTCGGCATCGGCACGCTCTACCGGCACTTCCCGACGCGGGCCGACCTGGTCGAGGCCGTCTACCGGCAGGAGGTCGACCGGGTGTGCGAGGCCGTCGCCGAGCTGCTCGCCGAGCTGCCGCCGGACCGCGCGCTGCGCGCCTGGATGGACCGGTTCGTCAGCTACTTCACCACCAAGCACGGCATGGCCTCGGCGCTGCGCTCCGCTGTGTCCGCCGACTCCGCGCTGTTCGGGCACACCTACCAGCAGCTGGTCGCCGCGCTGGAGATGTTGCTGCGGGCGGGCGTCGCGGCGGGCACCATCCGGCCGGACATCGAGGCGGAGGACGTCGTGCAGGCGCTGCGCGGTGCGTGGTCGGCGGCCGAGACCCCCGGCGGGTCGGCGCGCGCCGGGCGGCTGCTGGACCTGTTGATGGACGGGCTGCGCTACGGAGCGCCCGGCGCGCGCTGAACGCCTCGCCGGTACCTCGAAAGGAACGACCGTTCGGTTGATTCGCCGGTTAGCATAGGCGCCGTGAGCACTCCGCAGACCCAGGAACCGGCGGTCCGTGTCGACCGCGACGAGAAGGACCCCGCCGTCGCCGTCGTGACGCTGAACCGGCCGGCGCGGCGCAACGCACTCACCGTCGAACTGAAGGAAGCGCTGGTCGAAGCGCTGAACCAGGTGGCGGGCGACGCCGAGGTCCGCGCCGTCGTGCTGACCGGCAGCGGCAAGTCGTTCTGCGTCGGCCAGGACCTCGGTGAGCACGCCGAGGCGCTGCGGGCCGACGCGGCCAGCTCGTTCGACACCGTCCCCCGGCACTACAACCCGATCGTCGCCGCGCTCGCCGGCATGCCGAAACCGGTCGTCGCGGCGATCAACGGCGCCGCCGTGGGCGCCGGGCTCGGCTTCGCGCTGGCCTGCGACCTGCGGGTGGCCGCCGAGGGTGCCTCGTTCGCCACCGCCTTCGCGGCCATCGGGCTGACCGCCGACTCCGGTCTGTCCGCCACCCTCGTGCACTCGCTCGGCGCCGCCAAGGCCACCGAGCTGATGCTGCTCGGTGAGTCGTTCGACGCCGAGCAGGCGAAACAGTGGGGGCTCGTGCGCGCGGTCGTACCGGTGGGCGAGGTGCTCGGCGCCGCGCTCGAGCTGGCCCGCCGCCTGGCCGCCGGCCCGACCGCCGCGTACGCCGAGATCAAGGGCGCACTGGCGTTCGGCGCGGTCTCGTCGCTGGACGCCGTGCTGGCCAACGAGGGTGCGGGCCAGGCCCGGCTCGGGTTGACCCGCGACCATCAGGGCGCCGTGACCGCCTTCCTGGCCAAGCAGCGGCCGAGTTTCGAGGGCGCGTGACGGCCGCGGAGTCCTCGCTGGGCTCCGGACCCGTGAGTGCCGGCACCGGACCGCTGAGTGCCGGCACCGCCCCGGCCGGAGCGACAGGGTCGCACGGCCCGGCGCCCCGGATGCGGCGGACCAGGGCCGGCGACGGCACCCGCCGCCGGGTGTACGACGCCGAGTCGCTGCTGGCCGTCGCGGTGACCGAGTTCAACGCGCGGGGCTACGACGCGACGAGCATGGAGGACCTGTCCCGGGCCGCCGGCATCACCAAGTCGTCGTTCTACCACCACGTCAGCGGCAAGGAGGAACTGCTGCGCGCCGCGCTGCGCCGGGCGTTGGACGGGCTGTTCGGCATCCTCGAGGAACCCGCCGCGCGCGAGGGCGCTCCGCTGCAGCGGCTGCAGCACATCGTGTACCGGCAGGTCGAGGTGCTGACCAGTGAGCTGCCGTACGTCACGCTGCTGCTGCGGGTGCGGGGCAACACCGAGACGGAGCGCTGGGCGCTGGCGCGGCGGCGGGAGTTCGACGCGAGCATCTCGACCCTGGTGGCCGACGCGCTGGCCGCCGGTCAGATCCGCTCGGACGTGGAGCCGGCACTGGCCGCGCGGCTGCTCTCCGGCACGGTCAACTCGCTGATCTAGTGGTACCGGCCCGGCCGTAGCGGCGGCAAGACGCTGCCGGCGGACGTGGTGCGCGTCGTCTCCGAAGGCATCCTGCCGCCCGCCTGACCACCCGTCCCGCTGTCGGTTCGCCACGCCCTCCGCCCGGATTTTGCGAGGGTGTGGGCCGATTGTGGGCTGCTCCGCCTTGCGCGCTCCGGTCCGCTGCGTCATGATGAAACGAACGAACATTCGGTTCATAGGAGACGCGCCGTGACCACCACAGAGTTCCAGGTCGAGCCGGACGCCGAGCCCTCCGTGCAGGCCGTTTTCGACGACACCATCGCGGCCGACCAGCGCATCGAACCCCGCGACTGGATGCCGGACGCCTACCGCGCCACGCTGATCCGCCAGATCGCGCAGCACGCGCATTCCGAGATCATAGGCATGCAGCCGGAGGGCAACTGGATCCTGCGCGCGCCGAGCCTGCGCCGCAAGGCGATCCTGCTGGCCAAGGTGCAGGACGAGGCCGGCCACGGGCTCTACCTCTACGCCGCCGCCGAGACGCTCGGGGTGGACCGCGCGGAGCTGACCGAGAAGCTGGTCACGAACCGGCAGAAGTACTCGTCGATCTTCAACTACCCGACGCTGAGCTACGCCGACATCGGCGTGATCGGCTGGCTCGTGGACGGCGCCGCGATCTGCAACCAGGTGCCGCTGTGCCGCTGCTCGTACGGCCCCTACGCCCGCGCGATGATCCGGGTCTGCAAGGAGGAGTCGTTCCACCAGCGGCAGGGCTACGAGTTGCTGATGACCATGATGCGGGGCACTCAGGCGCAGCGGGACATGGTGCAGGAGTCGACGAACCGCTGGTGGTGGCCGTCGTTGATGATGTTCGGCCCGCCGGACGGGGACTCGCCGAACACCCAGCAGTCGATGGAGTGGGGCATCAAGCGGCACACCAACGACGAGCTGCGCCAGCGCTTCGTGGACATGTCCGTGCCGCAGGCCGAGGCGCTCGGCGTCACGCTGCCGGACCCGGACCTGCGCTGGAACGAAGAGCGCAGGGCACACGACTACGGCGAGCCGGACTGGGCCGAGTTCAAGGCGGTTGTCGGCGGCGGCGGGCCGTGCAACGCGCAGCGGGTCGCGCACCGGCGCCGGGCGCACGAGGACGGCGAGTGGGTCCGGGACGCTGCCGCCGCGTACGCCGCCAAGCAGTCGGGCAGGCGTGCGGCGGAGCAGCCGGCGGAGCGGTCGGCCGAGACGGAGGTGTCGTCATGAGCGAGCGTGGGAACTGGCCGCTGTACGAGGTGTTCGTGCGGGGCAAGCGGGGGCTGAACCACGTGCACGTGGGCTCGCTGCACGCCGCCGACGCGGAGATGGCACTGCACAACGCGCGCGACGTCTATACGCGGCGCAACGAGGGCGTGAGCATCTGGGTCGTCCGCGCCGACGACATCACCGCGTCCAGCCCGGCGGAGAAGGACCCGTTCTTCGCGCCGTCCGCCGACAAGGTCTACCGGCACCCGACGTTCTACGACATCCCGGAGGAGGTGCCGCACCTGTGAACACCGAGACGCACGGCGACCTGCACGGGGGCTCGCACGGGGACAACGTCTACGACGGGCTGACCGAGGACCACGGCGACACCCACTGGGCGTTCGGCACGGGGTTCGACACCGAGGCGGCCGCCGAGCTGACCGCGCCGGTGCCGGCAGGGGTGGACGCCGCCGACCTGGCCGAGTACTGCCTGATGCTGGGCGACGACGCGCTGATCTACAGCCAGCGCCTCGCCGAGTGGGTCAGCAACGCGCCGGAGCTGGAGGAGGAGGTCGCGCTCGCCAACACCGCGCTCGACCTGCTCGGCCAGGCGCGGTTGCTGCTGGCGCGCGCGGCGCATGTCGAAGGAACCGGCCGGGACGAGGACCAGCTCGCCTACTGGCGTACCGATGCCGAGTTCCGCAACGTGGCGCTCGCCGAGCTGGGCGCCGAGCTGGACTTCGCCCGCGCGATCGCCCAGCTGCTGATCTTCTCGTCGTGGCGGCTGGCGCTGCTGCAGCGGCTGCGCGACTCCGCCGACCCGGTGCTCGCCGCCGTCGCCGCCAAGGGGGTCAAGGAGCTGACCTACCACCGCGACTACGCGGCACGCTGGACGTTGCGCCTCGGCGACGGCACCGAGCTGTCCCGCGCGCGTATGGAGGCGGCGCTGACCTGGGTGTGGCCGAGGGTGGCCGAGCTGTTCCGCACCTCGGACGTGGAGCGCAGGCTGGCCGCCGCCGGAGTCGCCGTGGACCCGGCCGACACCCGCGCCGAGGTCGACGACGTGCTCGACGAGGTACTCGGGCGCGCCACGCTGACCCGCCCGGAGCTGCCCGGCGCCGGCACGATCGGCGGCCGGGGCGGTCGGCAGGGCGTGCACACCGAGGCACTCGGCCACGTGCTCGCCGAGCTGCAGAGCCTGGCCCGGCAACACCCGGAGGCGACGTGGTGACCGCGATCCCGACCCCGATCCTGCCCGACCTGTCAGACCCCGTGAGTGGCGAATTGGGCTATGACCCAACTTGCCACTCACGGGTGCGGACGGCCGTCGACGTGGTGGGCACCGTGGTGGATCCCGAGATGCCGATGCTGACGCTCGCCGACCTGGGGGTGGTGCGCGCGGTCGAGGTGCGGGGTGACGCCGTCACGGTGACGATCACGCCGACGTACTCGGGCTGCCCCGCGGTGGCCGAGATGCGCGCCGACCTGGCGACCGCGCTGGCCGACGCCGGATACCGAGACGTCGAGGTGCGCACCGTGTTCTCGCCGGCGTGGAGCACCGACTGGATCACCGAGGACGGCCGCCGCAAGCTGGCCGAGGCCGGTGTCGCGCCGCCGGGGCGGGTGCCGCGCGCCGCCGCCGGCCCGATCCCGCTGAGCCTGGACGCGCCATCAGCGCCCGCGGTGCGCTGCCCACGCTGCGGTGCACCGGCCACCGAGGAGCTGTCCCGGTTCGGCCCGACGGCGTGCACGGAGCTGCGCCGCTGCGCTGTCTGCCGGGAGCCCTTCGAGCACATGAAGGAGATCTGAGGGTGAGCGAGCATCGCAGCGAGTACCAGCGAGCGAGGAGCGGAGCGATCCCGAAGACGACCACAGGCAGGGAGATCTGACGGTGACCGCCCAGACCAGTGAGCTCCCCGCCCCGACCAGCACCGATGAGAGCGGCTTCCACATCCTGCGAGTCGCCGACGTCGAGCGGCTCTGCGAGGACGCCGTCGCCGTCACGTTCGAGGTGCCGGACGCGCTGCGCGAGCGGTACGCGTTCCGGCCGGGGCAGTACCTGACGCTGCGCCAGTACACGGCCGACGGCACCGAGGAGCGGCGGTCGTACTCGATCTGCGCGCCGATCGGGGCGGCACCCAGGGTCGGCGTGCGGCGCGTCGACACGGGGCTGTTCTCCGAGTGGCTGGTGGACAGGGTCAAGCCGGGTGACGAGATCGAGGTGGGGCCGCCGTCCGGCTCGTTCAGCCCGGAGCTGGAGGCCGGCACGCACCACGGGCTGATCGCGGCAGGCTCGGGTATCACGCCGGTGCTGTCCATCGCGTCGAGTCTGCTCGCGGCGCACGCGGATGTCCGGGTGACGCTGCTCTACGGCAACCGGCGCACCGACACGGTGATGTTCACCGAGGAGCTCGCCGACCTCAAGGACCGCTACCACGCGCGGCTGCAGCTCGACCACGTGCTCTCCCGCGAGCCGATGGAGGCCGAGATCTTCGCCGGCCGCCTCGACCGGGAGAAGCTCGCGACGCTGCTGGGCTCGCTTGTGCCCACGCCGCAGGTCGACCACTGGTGGCTGTGCGGGCCGCTGGAGATGGTCACCGGCGCCCGGGACGTGCTCGCCGGGTTCGGCGTCGCCCGCGAGCGGGTGCACGCCGAGCTGTTCTACGTCGACACACCCCCGCCGCAGCCGGTGCGCCACGAGGAGGCGCCGGACGACGACGGGGCGACGGCGACGATCGTGCTCCACGGCCGGTCGGTCACCGCCACGATCCCGCGCGACGCCTTCGTCCTCGACGCCGCACAGAAGGTCCGCTCCGACCTGCCCTTCGCCTGCAAGGGC
>DATAYB010000327.1:0-3436 GCA_036272795.1 Pseudonocardia sp. | reverse complement strand
TCGTGGCCCTTGCGGGTGAGCGGGCGCAGGTCGTCGTCGCCGGTCCACTCGTACCGGTCGCCGGCCTTGGCGTGCCGGACCAGCAGCACCATCCGGGGCGGCGGCCCGAGCTTGCGGAACCGGTCCAGCACCTCGTGGTCGTGCTCGTAGGTGAGTAGCTCGTCGGCGCTGTGCGGGTTGACCCAGCGCAGCTCGTCGACCTCGGAGTTCGGCTCGAAGCTGCCGGCCCCGGCGCGGCCGCTCCAGTAGTGCACGACCTTCTCACCCTGCGGCACGTGGTAGTGGGTCTCGCCGAGCCGGGCGCCCAGTGCGGAGGCGAACCCGGTCTCCTCGCCGACCTCCCGCACGGCCGCCGCCAGCAGGTTCTCGCCGTGGTGCAGCTTGCCCTTGGGCAGGGACCAGTCGTCGTAGCGAGGTCGGTGCACGAGCGCGATCTCCAGCTCGGCGCCGCCCGGCCCGCCGGGTGCCCCGTCGGTGCCGGCCCTGGGGCGCCAGAGCACCGCGCCGGCGGCCACGACGTCCGGGTGCGGCGTGGCTGCCCCGGCGTGCTCGGAGCCGCTCACTCCGACGTCACCAGCGCATGCCGGCGCACCGACTCGTCCTGGTGGTCGCGGACCTCGCCGGTGGTGCTGCCCGGCGGCGGCGACGGTGCCCAGGTGCCTGACGGCTCGAGCACCCAGCAACGGGTGGTCGGGTCAAGTGCGGAGTTCATGATGGCGTCCAGCTGTTCGGTGAGGTCCGGGTTGCACCGCAGCAGGACCTCGACCCGACGGTCCAGGTTGCGGTGCATGATGTCGGCGCTGCCGATCCAGTACTCGTCCGCGCCGACGAAATGATAGACGCGGGAGTGTTCGAGGAACCGGCCGAGGATCGAGCGCACCCGGATGTTCTCGCTCAGCCCCGGGCGGCCGGGCACCAGCGAGCAGATGCCCCGCACCACGATGTCGACCGGCACCCCGGCCTGCGAGGCCCGGTACAGCGCGTCGACCACCTGCTCGTCGACCAGCGAGTTCATCTTGAACCGGATGCCGGCGCGGTGGCCGGCCTGGTGGTGCTTGATCTCCGCGTCGATCCGCTCGACCAGGCCCCGCCGTACTCCGTACGGCGCCACCAGCAGCGTCCGGTAGCGGCTCTGCCTGGCGTAGCCGGTGAGCGAGTTGAACAGGTCGGCGACGTCGGCGCCCACCACGGGGTCGGCGGTCAGCACGCCGAGGTCCTCGTAGAGCCGGGCGGTCTTCGGGTTGTAGTTGCCGGTGCCGACGTGGCAGTAGCGCCGGATCCGCGAGCCCTCCTGGCGCACCACCAGCGACGTCTTGCAGTGCGTCTTCAGCCCGACCAGGCCGTACACCACGTGCACGCCCGCCTTCTCCAGCTCGCGCGCCCAGCGGATGTTGGCCTTCTCGTCGAACCGGGCCTTCAGCTCCACGAGGGCGACGACCTGCTTGCCCGACTCGGCCGCGCTGACAAGGGCGTCCACGATCGGCGAGTCACCCGAGGTGCGGTACAGCGTCTGCTTGATGGCCAGCACCGACGGGTCCGCGGCGGCCTGCTCGATGAACCGCTGCACGCTCGTGGAGAACGAGTCGTACGGGTGGTGCACCAGCACGTCGCCCTGGCGCAGCGTGGCGAACACGCTCTTCGGCGTCTCACCCTCGGCGAAGGCAGGGTGGGTGGCCGGCACGAACGGGGCGTCCTTGAGCTCCGGGTGGTCCACCCCGTAGACCCGCCAGAGCATCGTCAGGTCCAGCATGCCGGGGACCACCATCACGTCGTGCGGGTCCACGTCCAGCTCGCGTAGCAGCAGCTCCAGCACGTGCTCGCTCATCGAGTCGGTGACCTCGAGGCGCACCGGCGGCCCGAACCTGCGGCGCGCCAGCTCCCGCTCGAGGGCCTGTAACAGGTCCTCGTCGCGGTCCTCCTCGACGTCGAGGTCCGCGTTGCGGGTGACCCGGAAGGCGTGGTGCTCGGCGACCTCCATGCCGGTGAACAGCTCGCCCAGGTGCGCGGCGATCAGGTCCTCGATGGGCAGGAACGTCGAATCCGTGGTCGGCTCAGCCGGCTCGACCGGGACCAGCCTCGGCACGTTGTTCGGCACCTTGACCCGCGCGAACCGCTCCGTGTGCGCCTGCGGGTCGCGCACCGTCACGGCCAGGTTCAGCGACAGCCCCGAGATGTACGGGAACGGGTGTGCCGGGTCCACCGCGAGGGGCGTGAGCACCGGGAACACCTGGTCGGAGAAGTAGGCCGACAGTTTCGCGCGCTGCGTCTCGGTGAGGTCGTCCCAGTGCAGGATGCAGATGCCGTGCTCGGCCAGCGCCGGCCGGACCGAGTCCTGGAACGCCAGCGCGTGCCGCTCGGCCAGCGCCTGGCTGCGCTCGGCGATCCGGGCCAGCTGCTCCCTCGGGGTCAGGCCGTCGGCCGAGCGCACGGTCAGCCCGGTCTCGTCGCGGCGCTTCAGACCGGCCACCCGGACCATGAAGAACTCGTCCAGGTTCGACGCGAAGATCGCGAGGAACTTCGCCCGTTCGAGCAGCGGCTGGCTGGTGTCCTCGGCGAGCGCGAGCACCCGGGCGTTGAAGTCCAGCCAGGACAGCTCGCGGTTGAGGTACCGGTCGTCCGGCAGGTCGGTGCGGACGACGGCCGGCGTGGGCGCGGGCGGCGGCGCCGGTGCCGTCAGGCCGGCCAGCCGACCGGCCGCGGTCATCGCCGGGCGCTGCGTGGCGGTGACGGTCGGCGGCGTCTGGCGCGGCGCGGGCGCCGCCGTGCCGTTCGTGGCCGTGCCGCCGGCGGCTGTGCCGTTCGCCGAGGTGCTCGTCGCCGGCGTGGCCGGCGCGGTGCCGGCCGGGGTGCTCGCCCGCGGCGTGCCGGCCGGGGTGCTGCCGTTCGCGGGGGTCGCGGTGTCGGAAGTCATGGTGCCGGTCGGGGCGGTGCTGGCCGGGGCGGTGCCGTTGGTCGCCGGTTCAGGCGTGGCGACGGGCTCCGGGGCGGCCGCGGGCTTGGCGGTCGTGGCCGCCGGCTTGGCGGCGGCGGTGGCGCGCGCTCGGGCCGTCCGGCTCGTCGCCGGCTTCGGGGCGGCCCGCGACGCCGTGACGCGCGTGCCGGCCGCGCGGGTGCCGGTGCTCCGCGAGGTGCTCCGTTGTGCCGCCGTGGGCTGGTCGGCGGGCTGTTCAGGGGCCGGGGACGCGGCCGTCGAGGAGTTGGCCGGCGTCTCCACCGGCGATCGACCGCTGCCGGTCACCGCCGAGCGCGGGGCCGGCGTGCTCCTGCGATTGCTGGTACGGGATGCCCGTCTTCCGTTCTGTCCCTCGACTGCCACCACGACATTGTTGCCCAATGCCGCCGGGAGCGAAGCCCCCACCAAGATGGGCGAGAGGTGAACAGCAGGTCACGATCGCTCATCGGGTGCCCCGAAAAGGTGGTGAGAGCCGGCCGGAGG